>DATAYF010000646.1:0-13363 GCA_036272735.1 Ktedonobacteraceae bacterium | reverse complement strand
ACGGAAACAGCAGCGTCGCGCCTCTCCCGATAGACGAGAGGGGCTTAGCACGCAAAAGACGTGATAGGATGCATTCACTGATGCATCAACGTTGAGATAAGTAGAGCATAGTTCAGTGCTTTGGTCAACTGTTCTATCCCTCATGAACAGGGATGTTGAACTCGAACGCTTGCGACAAGAGAATCTGGTTCTGCGGCAAACACTCGCCGTCAAAGATGAGCAGATGAAGCTGCTCAAACAAGAGAGCCAATCATTGCAGGATGCTCTCAACTGAATGCCTCATAGTTGCTGAAACACAGAACGAGCAGACATTTTGATAAGTGCCTGCTCGTTCTGTGTATGACACACGCTTACGCTATCACTACTCGCGACCACTTGCCGAACCAGCGGCTTGTGGTAGCTCGGGAGCAGGTGACGGAATAGCGTCACGCAGCGGGAGAGCGGTGTTGGTAGGAATGGTCGTCGCACGGCGCTGCGCACGAATAGCTGGTGCCCGCGCGCGGCGTGTGCTCGAAACAGTGACGCGAGTCACCAGTTGCACGAAGCCCCAGACTGCAGCCCAGTTGATCAACCCAAGCACAACCAGGAAGGCCAGCACGGACAGATGCAACGCCTGCACCATGATCAGGTACACCGCACCAGTCACGACGATATTGGCCAACGTCACCGGCATCAGGATTAACCAGGCAAACTGCATCAATTGATCGGAGCGCAGGCGTGGCAGTGTTGTACGTACCCAGATGAAGACGGAACACATCAGGTAGACCTTCGCCATGAAGTAGGCGACTGCCAGCAGGTTCCCGACAAGCCCCAACCAGATGTTGTGCAAGCCAACCAGGAACGACACACCGGGGCCGGAGAAACCACCCAGGAAGAGGTAGGTAGTGATGGCGGAGACGATCACCATATTGCCGTATTCACCCAGGAAGAACATTGCCCAACGCATGCCGCTGTACTCAGTCATGTAACCGGCAACCAGTTCAGACTCAGCCTCAGGTAGGTCAAAGGGAGCACGATTGGTCTCAGCCAGACCACAGATGTAATAGATCACCAGCATCAACGGCTGCACCAGGATAAACCAGGCCCAGGGAGTAAAGCCCTGGAAGATGAAGTCTAGCACGCCAATGCCGGTATGGTGCCACGTACTCTGGTATTGCATAATACCCAGCAGTGAGATCGTGCCGACGCCGCTAGAACCACCAGGATAGCCAGGCAGACCGGTCAACACGCTGGTCAACATCACCACGCCGATCAATGACAGCAGTAGCGGTAGCTCGTACGAGATCATCTGCGCGGCGGAACGCAGGCCGCCTATCAGCGCGTACTTATTGTTCGAGCCCCAACCAGCCATGATCACGCCGATTACGTCGAGGGAACTCATCGCCACCAGATAAATAACGCCGGTTGCTAGCGCGCTACCAGGCAGACCAACATATGGCGAGATCGGCAGCACCGCGAACGCAGCGATTACAGGAGCAAGGAAGACCGACGGGGCCAGAATAAAGGTCGCTTTATCGCCCTGCCCAGCATGAATATCCTCTTTTAACAGCAGCTTCGCAACGTCGGCCACCGTCTGAAGGGAACCCCAAGGACCAGTATGCATGGGGCCAACACGGTCCTGCATCCAACCCATTAATTTGCGCTCTAAGAGCACTAGAAGAGTCGCACTTGTAAGCACGACACCAAAGAAGGAGAGGAATGCGACAACGAATTCCAGGAAATCCCACGAAATGATGCCCCGCACTAGTTGCGCCCAAAGATTAGTTTGCATAAGAACTCCAAATGATATAAGGGCATTACAGATGAGGGGACGCAACCCTCACCTGTTTTTTTCAGTATACGTATGCTTACTACCGATCCGAACACCCGAGTGCGCAGCACTAGCTACGCCAGTGGCGTTGCGGGGTCGGCGTAAGAACTTACCGATCAACTTCACCCAACACAAGATCCAGGCTTCCCATGATCGCGATGGTATCGCCCATCTTGTGACCACGCAATAGCTCAGGCAGGATCTGCAAATTTACAAAAGATGGCCCGCGCAACTTTGCACGCCATGGATACTCACTGCCATCGCTAATAAAGTAGACGCCCAGTTCGCCCTTGCTGCTTTCCAGCGCAAAGTAGGTCTCACCACGCGGAGGCCGCAAGGCGATAGGCGTGCGGTTAGCAATGGGCCCGCCAGGCAGCTTATCGATGGCTTCGCGGCAGAGACGGATGCTTTCAAAGATCTCTTGTAAGCGCACAAAGTAGCGCGCAAAACAGTCGCCCTCTTGACGCACCTGTACATTGACCGGAACTTCGCGATACGCCATATACGGACGGTTCACGCGCAGATCAAAGTTGACGCCGCTGGCACGCAGCATAGGACCGGTCAGGCCATACGCCAACGCCTGCTGAGGATCGATATAGCCAACACCCTGGGTACGCGCCTCGAAGATTTCGTTTCCGCTCAGCAAAGCGTCCAGCTCGCGGGTATTTTTCTCTAGCTGATCCAGGAAGGTCTCGCATTCTTTGAGCCAACCCTTAGGGAAATCATGCAGCACGCCACCAACGCGCAGATAGTTCACATTGAAGCGACTGCCACCCAGAGCCTCAAATAATGTCAGGATACCTTCGCGATCACGGAACGTCCACAGGATGGGCGTAAACGCACCCAGATCCATGCCGTAGGTACCAATAGCGACCAGGTGGCTAGCGATACGCTGAAGCTCGTTGGTCAGCAAGCGAATGTACTGAGCGCGTCGTGGTGCCTCAATATTCATCAACTGCTCGACCGCCCCAACATACGCCGTCTCGTTGAGCATCGGCGAAAGGTAATCGGCGTTATCCATATAGCGAATACCACCCATAACCGGGCGGTTCTCTAAAATCTTTTCGATACCACGATGCAGGTACCCGATGACCGGTGTACAATCTATTACCGTCTCACCTTCCAGAGTCAGGACCAGGCGCAACACACCGTGCGTACTGGGGTGCTGTGGGCCCAGGTTGAGGAGCATCTCTTGTGATTTGATCTCACCACCAGACTCAAAGAAGGTTTCTGTATCTTGATTCGTAGCCATAGCTTCCTCTTAGATTATAACAATTCGGACCTGTGTTTTATTATTATTGCGATACCTTGCGTAAACGCATGCCGAACATAACCGTCCATAGGACTGCCATTAGCGAGGCCATCGCGCCGTATAGGTAACGATTGGCGTCGGTGGTAAAAAATATGAAAGAAACCGCCAGCCCCCAACACCCCAGCGCCACCATGCCAGACATCATCAGACCTTGCCAACGCTTTGATGCAGCTTGCTTTTGCGCCTTGCGGCTCATGCGACCAACAGGCGCAGGAGACTTCGCCTGTACCATTGGAGCGGCATCCGCACGCGCTAGCGCTACCCGCGCAGTCTGCTTCTGTACTGAACCACGCCCTCCATTGCCTCGTTTCCGTGCTTTTGTTTTCGGCATACCATGTTACTCGCATTTTGTGTCTATAAGAATTTTTCGCTGTCTCGACCTGGCTTACGAATGCTCTTGTTAAGAGCTTGAGCCACTATGTTCATGTGATGTATGAGTATTGGCTTCTTCCGTCGTTTCCTGGGAAGAATGACCAAAGGTCGGCGTACCAGGATGTAAGCGTTCCTCCATGCCCTGACCCAGCTTTTTCTGAACCACTCTCTCCTGATTTTGCTGCTGGAACTGTCCCGAGACCGCCATGTTAGGATCAACCTGCGTGGTGGCCCGCGGCTTGTTGGTCAACGGCACCTGGTGGAAGCTCTTCAACAAGGGATAGCCTTCAAAATCGTCATCGAGCAACATACGACGCAAATCCGGGTGACCATTAAAATGAATCCCATACATATCATACGTCTCGCGTTCCAGCCAGTTGGCAGTCACCCAGACCGAAACGATGCTATCTACCTCGGGACGTGCACTATCAATGCGCACCTTGAGCTGAATGACCTGGTTGCGAGTCGTTGAGCGGATATGATACACCGTTTCCAGGTGATCGAGCATATCGGTGCCAGAGATGCAGGACAACAGGTCAAAACCAAGCTGATCGCGCAAGAAGCGGCAGACGGCGACAAGGTGTTCGCGCTCAATATCTAGACCAAGGTAGTCGCCTTTCTGAGTACGCGACACAACGGCCTGGCCGGTAATCTGTGCCAGCGGGGCCAGGTCACGAGCGAGTGCGGCGTTTTGATCGCGATAACCAGTAGTCGCGCTAGGTAGGTTGGCTGAACGCGGTTGAAGATTGGTTGCACGTGGTGTTAAATCCATCTGGTCACTCCCTTACGCCATGCATAGACCAGGCCAAGCGCGAGCACAATGATAAAGAAGAGAATTTCGAAAAAACCAAAGGTACTTAATTGTTTGAAAATGATAGCCCAGGCGATAATAAACACGATATCCACGTCAAAAGCGACAAAAAGGAGTGCAAAAATGTAGAAACCAAGTGGATATTGAACACGCGCAGTGCCGATTGGCGACTCACCTGATTCGTATGTTTGTATCTTCTCTTTGGTTGCATGTTTAGGAGCGAGGATATTTGAGAGGGTCGTAGCGACAAGCACAAAAACAAACCCCGCTGCAAACAGAATGGCTGCATATAAATACCCAATGTTAACTGGTGATGGCACGAGCTTCTTCCTCCCAAGGATTGCCCTCGCTAGCTCCACGAAGGCAAGAAAATGCTGTTTTGATTATAGCACAGAGAAGAAGGTGCGACAATTTTCATGACCACTGGAGGACGCCCCTCGTAAGAAATGCCCCCACAAGGGAGGTCACTATCGCACAGCGAAGATTGTCTATGGGAGCGACCTCCCTTACGCAGCTCGTCTTCTACAGCACGGGCAGGTTGACCATCTCCGGCTTGTAGACAAGGTGGAACCCGTTTTGCCCCGCAACACCCGCCGCCTCACTCATGTGTGCGACAATGACGCTCACGTTATCCTCGCCACCTCCATCGAGGGCCGCTTGAATCAGCCCATCTCCAACCTGTTCCAGGGAGGTAGAACTTTTGAGTACATGCTCGATTTGTGGGTCACGTACCATATCCCACAATCCATCCGAGCACAATAGCAGCAAATCGTTGGGTTGGAGATGGACGATAAACGGGTCGATCTCTATCGCTGGGCGCTCACCGAGGCTACGGTAGATCTGGTTACGCTTGGGGTGTGTATAAATATCGTCAGGTTGAATGATGCCTGCCGCAACCAGGCTAGCGACGACAGAATGATCCTGTGTGACTTTTCCCAAACCCTCCGGCTCACGATAAAGATACGTACGACTATCCCCCACATTGGCTACATAGGCGGTCGTATCAACCACCAGCGCCGAGGTAATCGTCGTGCCACTATCCCCACGTTGATCCACATTCTGCTGGTGAACCGCACGATTGGCGCTTTGGACACCATCGAGCAACAGTTGCTGGTAATCGGCATCTGTAGATAGTGCTTCGTGTGCCAGGCGCGGCAAGATATACTCGATGATCGTTTGAATGGCTGTACGACTGGCGTCTTGCCCATTGGCATGACCCCCCATACCGTCCGCCACAACGAGGAGCGATGTGTAGCTAGAACCCTCTTGCCCACCACGTATGAAGTGACCAGCGAACAAGTTGTCTTCGTTGGGTTTATATTTGCGTTTGATGCCAGGGTTGGTGCGCGTCACAACCCTGAGACCCGCGTGCTTCTCCCTAACATGATCGAAGGCGTACGGCTCAGTTTTGTCAGGGTCGCGTGGTCCTTGACCGTTTAGCGGCATTTCGGTAGTAGGTTGGTCAACAATAGAACCGTTCGGCATAACCAAAGGAGTCGTCGCCATGTTGAGTGGCAACGCTGGCATATCGGGAACAAACGTTGGTTGATCAGCCATTACGCCATGCCCTGGCTGTTCTTGCTCTCGCGCACGCTCCACTTCGCGTTCGGACTCACGCTTGGCCGCCTCGTAATCAGATGTAAACTCACGACTCCGTTTATGGGGACGACCAAAAATCAACGTTGCGAGCATGAGAATGAGGACTAAAGCCACCAGACCAGCAATACTTATGAGCCAGAACGGTAGCTTCCACTGCAACAACTGCACTCCGTTTGCAGGGAGCGGGGTGGTTGTGGCAGATTGAGTCGTAGCATTAGTAGTTGCGATTTGCGCGAAGGTAGCGGCACCCTGAAACTGCGGATTGGCCCGCGTCACCTGCTGAAAGGCAGTATGGGCAATACCGTATTGCTTGCTATAAAAGGCAGCAATGCCTTTATTCCAGGCATCATGCACCGCGTTAGATGGCGCTGGACTCTGCACATGCTGCGTGCCTAGAAACGTTGCCATTGCGCTGCTAGAGACGTTGGACGCGTTACCGTTCAAGTGCATGCTCACCAGATCACCAGAGCTATCCACCAGCGGCGTCCCCATTTCCAAACCGGACATATTCAACGGGGCCTGGTTGGGCGTCAAAAACCCTGGAATAATTGCACTGGCGTACTGTGGATCATGCTGGGCGTCGAAGGTTGCCGCTTGCGGGAAAGCGACCGCAGAGGAACCATCTCGCGAGAGGGCAATGCCTCCCTGCGGCGTGGTTTTCGCCGTGGGATTGGCAATACCCCTGGCAACATCAATATACGGCAAAAGCAGATTATCATTGAACGAGAACAGCGCCAACCCCTTACTGCAATCGTTGGTATTCTGGCAATAAATATTTTTTTGTAAACCAGCACCATCAAGTGAAATAGCGGGGGCCTGCTGATTATATGCACTACTGAAAAAAATCTTAATGGACGCAAGCTTCGCAGGCAAGCTAGAATTTACACAACTCATCGTGTCAGCGGCCCTGGCAAGCTTGCTATTTACCAGGCTGCCCCCAGTCAAAATCCAGGTATTCTGATCGCTTCCACTGCCAGAGGTCCGGCTCGATACCAGCACACCCAGACCAGTACACTGGATCTCAGTGGGAGGGTGAGCTGTACTGGTGGCGGTCACATAAGAGACAAGCAAGCGTACCACAGAAGCGCCTGCCTGCGCCACGTTCTGTGTGGAAGGCTGCTCAGATCGGTGTTGGGCAGAAGATGCAAAAACGCTAGGGAAGGGGAATAGCACACAGGCAAGCAGCGTGAGCACCCCGCCCCAAAAAGAGAATTTTGACATGCTCTTATTCCAAGCTCCTTTGGAATAGAAACTCTGTGTACTCATCAAACATTCCCTTCATACCGATTAAAATTTACAGCATCTCAGCGTGCTGTTTAGCGTCCTAAACGCTTCCGCAAACGCTGATACATCTGCTGAACGGCCGGGTTAGTCCGCAACGGTCCGACGACGTAACCACATTCGCGAAAAGCTTCCTCCAACTTTTGTTCGTGCTCGTACACCTGGCTGAGCAGAAAACGCGCCTGGTGATCACCAGGATTGATGAAAAGCACCTGCACGAACGCCTGCTCGGCCAGAGGAAAGCGATTCATGCGCAGAGCCAATTGACCCAGCGCCTGTAGCAGCATAGAATTTTTGGGTGCCAAACGCACAGCCTCTTGATATTCACGCAACGCGGACTCAAATTGATTCGTCTTTTCGTAGCATGAACCCAGGCGCTGATGCGTCTCAGCATCGCTAGAGTCTAAACGCAACGATTGGATATAGGCGGGTATGCCTTGAGCTGGCTGCTGATAGAAATAGAGCGAAAGATCGCCTACAAACTTATGCGTCTGCGCATCTTCAGGGTTCAGTTCTAGCGAGTGATTATACGCATCTAGCGCAAGATTCGGCTGCGCAGGGACACGCCTGACGAAAATCTGGCCGAAGAGCTTGTGCACTAACGCGTTATTGGGTTCAAGCGCATACGCGGTCTTTACCGCCTCGTAAGCCGCGTCGACATGCGGTGGCATGGCGTTCAAAAAGCCCTGGGCAGCCTGAATATGCATACCAGCAGGACCTGTCGTCCCCATCCCTACCTTCGCGGGCGCCCGCGAAGGTAGGGATGGGGACGACGATAACGATACCCCCGGCGTCGAAGGCGTGTGTGCCGGTATTGAGGGCGTTAACGACGCAGGCTGGGGCGCTAAAGCAGTCGCGGGCTGCCCACCGGCAGGCGGCACAGCAGTAATCGGCGGCAAGGCAATGAGCGCGCGCTCCATCTCAGTTGCCCCGCTCCAACGCTGCTCGATGGTAGGAGACAACGCCTTCATGATCACTTGATCGAAGGCCACAGAAATATCTGGCCGCAACGTACGGACAGTCGGGAAGTTAAAAATGCCCGGTTGATTGTTGGCAGCATCGTGGCGCGTGAGTACTTTGTGTAAGGTAGCACCAAGTGCATAGATATCGCTCCTTGGCTCAGCACGGCCATAAAGCTGTTCCGGCGGAGCATAACCGGGCGTCATAATAATGGTCGATTGATTCTGTGCCTGGAACGTACGCGCAATACCGAAGTCAATCAATTTAATCTCTTCGCGCTCCGTCACCATGATGTTCGCAGGTTTAAGGTCACGAAAAATAATGGGGGGAGCCTGACGATGCAGATAGCTCAGAACGTTACAGAGTTGCTGACCCCAACTACGGGCACGTGCCTCAGTTACGCCGCGCGCACCATTCACGCCAGGGATCGTACCATCGTGTTCCATAACCTCGGACAGGGTGCGTCCCTCGATGAAATCCATCACGAGATAGTTACGTCCATTTTCGACGAAAAAGTCGCGCACACGTGGAATGCAGGCATGATTGAGTTCAAGCAATAGCGCTGCCTCACGTGCAAACCATTCCACAGCTTGAGCGCGCTCGCTCTCAGTGCGAAACTGATCAAGCATCTCTTTCACGGCACAATAGCGCTTAAAACGCATATCAGTCGCGCGATAAACGGCCCCCATACCACCAGCCGCTATCAGCTTTTCAATCTTGTAGCGTGCATTCGAGAGCATCGTTCCCGCGACCAGGCGCAACTGCGCGGCCGGAGCATTGGGGGCAGACAGTTGTGAATATGCAGCCGATCCAGCAGCACCATCGTACCGCATGCCACCAAGCTCGCTCTGTCGAGAAGCCGCAGCATTATTCGGAGATGATTGTTGAGGATCAGAAGAATAGTTATTCGCCATCTGTTCGCACCGCTCTATTCTGCATAAATTTCATTGCTTTATATATGCACGCCAACTCTGCGTTATTCCCTATGACAAACAATTTTCTCTCTGTACCATAAAAATAGGTCGCTACATTGTGGGCATTATAACACATCTTACAATGTATGAGCAGTAGCTATGGTACAGGTCGGTCAGTTACCGCGTTAGCATGTGAGGGAAAGCCCTCGAATTCAGCGAGGCGGCGCGTCGTGTCGCTGAGTGCCGCGTACCCTTCAGCACTGAGATAACCAAGGCCAGTCCGTTTCAAGAAATCAAACACGGAGGTACACGAGAAGGTATGTGCGAAACCACCTGTAGGCAAGATCGCATTGGTGCCCAGGCTGTAGTTGCCGATGCAGGTAGGCGTATTGGCACCAAGCAAGATTTCGCCAGCATTTTTGATGGCAGGCAGCAGCGCAAACGGCTCACGAGTGTGGATTTCCAGGTGTTCTGGCGCGTATTCGTTGACAAAATCCACGGCTTCACGCATCGTCGCGGTCAGGATGATTCCCCCAGTACCTTTTTCACTTTCAAAGCCCGTCTGGCAGAACGTGCGGCGCGGCTCTGGTAGAGCGGTAATCTTCTCCGGCAGGAGCTTGAGGACCTCATCCGCCAGAGCACGACTATCGGTCACTAACAAGCTTGACGAATCGGGACCATGCTCGGCCTCGATCAAGAGGTCGCGTGCCACCAGTTCAGGATTGGCGCTCGCATCCGCCAATAATATACCTTCACTTGGTCCCGCGGGCAAGCCCACATCAAACGTCCCATAGAGTAACCGTTTGGCAGCGGAGACGTAGGGATTGCCTGGCCCCGTCACCTTGTGGACACGCGCAATGCTCTGCGTACCGTAGGCCAGGGCCGCGATGGCCTGCACTCCACCGATACGATAAATCTCATGTACACCGCACAGGTCAGCCGCGACCAACGAGGCGGGATCGACCGTGCCGTCAGGTGCTGGCGGTGTGCAGACGACGATACGCTCTACGCCCGCGATGCTGGCCGGAGTCGCGAGCATATACATCACCGAAGGGAATGCGCCTTTGCCACGCGGCACATAAAGACCCACGCTGGAAATAGGCGTGATTCGCTCACCCGCCATAACGCCTGGAGCAACCTGCGTAAACCACTGCTCGTGCGGCATCTGGCGCTCGTGGAACGTGCGTACATGCTGGATAGCCGTTTCGATGGCCGTGTGCACATCGCGCGCAAGCAACGTATGGGCGCGCTCAATCTCATCACGCCCCACGCGCAAATGCTCAAGGGTAAGTTGCACCCGGTCAAAGCGTGCCGTAAGCTCGATAACTGCCTCATCGCCGCGCTCACGCACATCGCGAACAAGCGGACGCACATACTCAAGCAGGTCATCGATAGCAACTTCAGCACGTCGCAGCAGACGAGCACGCTGCCCGGCATCCAGTCTGGACAGTTCAAAAAAGTGGATCATGAGTCAGGTCCTTGCTAGGTCTTTTATTGCTTTTCACATAGGTCCACACAAAGCAGTACCCTTTACATCATGATACGCGACCGATGGCTGATTGTCTATAGAAGAAGAAAAACATGGGCCACACTGGTCATAGTACTAGACCAGTATGGCCCAACAGAGTTATCCGGCAGTGGTTTTTGCCTGATTTGAAGGGATGGCATTAGCAGGCGCAGTGATCGTTACCGGCGTGTTGAATTTGCTATAATCGATGACGGTATCGCTATCCGAAGCAACCTTCGCCGGAGTTGTCGCGGTCGGTGTGGCTAAAGAATTAGTGTCGATATTCATCATAATCTTCAGTTCCATACGCTGCACGTAGGACGTCGTGGGCGAAAGCCACAAATCCAGTTCGGACTGCTGAAGGTCAATTTTATTGAGGTAGGTATTCAAATCCTGCTGTTGCTGGGCCGAGAGGCTCCCTAGTTGGCCGGTGGCATTGAGCAGGTCTTTGAGCGAGCTTTTATCGAAGGTCACCGTCATATAGCGCACGGTTTGTCCATTCAAAAGCACGCTGCCATGATCGGCGATTGAAGCGCGCTGAGCCAGCACTAGCAGGTTGTTATAGTTCGCGATTTGCGGCACTATCGCCGATGTCCCTGTCAGCGTGGACATGTTGGTCACATACCACGGGCCTTGAGCACCTTGCAAATAGAGTTTCTTGTTCGTCACAATTTCCGAGGTGCTCGCTGTTTTTGCCACGCCCACCTGGCTCATTGTAAAGTGCAGAGAAGCCTGGTCGGGGAAAATCTGATCTCCCTCGGCTTTGATGGTTGAGGAGATACTCTGTGCCGCTGAAGTAGCGATATTGTTCGCGTTCACCGCCTTGGTACTGGACGCTGCGTGCATCGTCAAGTGCACTGTTTTCAACTGCGCCATCGCATTTGTTGCATTCTGCAACGCCTGTAGCGCGGTCGGTGTCGCCGTGCTATTCGATGTGACACCAGTCTTTGCGGTTGTATTGCCCCCAAAGGGGTTACAAGCGCACAACCAGAAGAGCATCGCCATGCCGAACGCCAGCGAAGGTATATGTCTCAGTCGTAATTTCATGTTCTTAATATTCCCTTCCAACGTACGAAGCCTCCGCTCGCATCGTTGACATCGTATCGTCAGCACGTTTGGCTGCTATAACATCGGAACCCATCCAACGCGCTCCGAAAATACCAATGAGTCCGGCAATGAGCAATGCCGGAACGCATGTGATCAAGAGAGCACGGCTGAGGTCCTGTCCAGCCATGCTCGCGGCAAAGTGGCCGCCGTGCGTCGGATCAAAAAAAGTTGCCAGCGTGCCAACAAGCGCCGGTGCGGCCGCATCGCCAAATAGATGCGCAATCAAGAGCGATATACCCATCGCCGAAGCACGCAGAACAGCGGGCGTCACATCCTGGGTCGCAGCCGAGCACGGGCCATTGTAGGCACGTAGTAACAATGCTGTGAGCACGAAAAAGAGGCTAAACAGCCAGATATTATGCAGCGTTATCGCCAGGGCATACGTGGGGACGGATAATAGGAAACAGATACCGCACACCAGGACGCGCGCCCCCGCATGACGACGATCCAGCCAATCGGCAGCATAGCCACCTGCCACCGAACCGATCAGGCCAGCGAGCACGATAATACCCCCAGAATATAGGCCAGCCAGTCCAGAACTCATACCAAAAATGTCTTTCTGCTGCAAATACGTTGGCAGAAACGTCACATTCACTCCCAGCACGAAAAAAGCAAATACCTGCACCAGCGTTAACACCACCAACGTCTTAATGTGCAGCAACGACACGGATTGCGCCCATAAGCGGCGCAGGAATGGCTCTTGCTGCTCAACGGGAAGCGCCGCTGGTGGTAGCGCCGCTGGTGGTAGCGCCACCTCACGTGGCAAAATTTCGGCACCTGCCTCACGAGCCAGGGTCGCCGCTTGCTCATCGGCCTCGTTGCGTCGTGGCTCACGTATCCGCTTCCAGGCCAGGAACGCCAGCAACAACCCTGGAATACCCGTGATGAGAAAGGCCAGACGCCAACTCCCATGGTACAAACCCGCCACCGCGCCACCGATACCGTAGCCGCCAAGAATGCCAAATAGTTCCGCCATACCCCAAAAACTCATGATGCGCGAGCGCTGTTCCCGGTTGAAATAATCGCTCATCAACGCCGTGCCAGCCGGGTAGTAGCCTGCTTCCCCGATGCCCAGAGCCATACGCGAGAGAAATAACGTGAAAAAACTTCCTGCCAGCGCTGTCAAAGAGGTTGCGACACTCCAAATAGCGACGCAGAGCGCAACAATATCCTTGCGCCTGGCACGGTCCGCCCACAGTCCAAGCGGTAATACTGCTAGCGTGTAGACAATCAAAAACGCCGAAGTGATAAAACCGATACCATCGAGCCGGAATCCAAGTTCTTTCGCGATCACATTTGCGGCTCCCGTAAGAATGTAACGATCCAGGTAGTTGATGAAGCTAATGCCAAACATGATCCAAAACACAGAACGCGCGCCCACCAGAGAGACCAATTGACGTTTTTTGCCAGCGAGATTGGCGGTAGAGGCCGTCTCGTCCATGATACACCCCCGAAGAGTGAGGAGCACAATAAAGTTCTTAATTCCGAAAACCAACGCCACTGCCGTGGCTAGCGCTACAAGTGCTGCGCGCTCAGGTTTTCGGAGAAGTAGTAAGTTGTGTACAAAGCCAGCAATCAAACTCTACTATACCACCACACACTCGGCCCGCTGTATAAGATATACAGCGTGTACTACCTTATAATATGCCTCACAATACAGAAGCTTCAACATGTATAGTACTGAAAGGGG
>DATAYF010000645.1:0-13943 GCA_036272735.1 Ktedonobacteraceae bacterium | reverse complement strand
GTCGGATCGACGGGCTGCGGAATCTGCATGGGCGTCTGAGCGACTGGAGCGACTGGAGCGACTGGAGCGACTGGAGCGACTGGAGCGACTGGCGGCTGCGATGCGGGCGGCACCTGAGCAGCTTGTTGTGGCGGCGTTGGTGTTGGAGCCTGCTGAGGAGGCTCGGTCACGGCTGGCTGCTCGCCTGATGATAACGTGCGGGTCGCGTTCGCCGGTTTCGCGTCTTCTGTCAACCAGGAAGGAGCAACCGGTTGCTGCGCTGGCTGCTCTGGCAGTGGCTGCGATGGTTTTGGTGGCTCGGCAACGGGTTGCGGGGCCGGAGGTGTGGATTGCTGCGCAACTGCTGGCGTTTTATCCGACTCGTTCAAAATGCCAGTCAGCCAATCTGGCAGTTCGCCGGACGTGCTGGTCGTCGTGGGATTATTCTGTGGCTGCTGGGGAGCCTGCGGTTGTGCTGGTGGACTGGCCGCGTTGAACATCATCGTCGACGCATCAGAGATAGAATTGGGCTGTTGCGGCGGCTGTTGTTGTGGCGGCGTCGGAGCTGGCACGGGAGCCTGCTGCGCTTGTTGCAACATGAACTCGACCTGAGTTACCTTTTCATTCCAGCCGCGACTGCGTAAGAAGCCAAGCAGCGCATTATACACGGTAAATGTTTGTTCCTGTTCGCCCAACATACGATGGGCTTCGGCGGCCTCCTGGCAGAGTTGCACCAATTGATCGGATTCTTCGAGGGTGAGCGCATCGAGATTGACGCGATCAACCGCCTCGTCGAAATGCAGCGTCGCGGAACGCAGATCGCCGCGAGCGCGATAGCACTGTCCGAGCGCGTAATAACAGGAAAGTGCGTAATCGGGATCGTTTAAAAGGAGCTGGAACTGGCGAATGGCCTCGTCCCAACGTTGCTGCTCCTGGTAGAGCCAGCCTAAAAAGTAACGGGCGTCTGGTCGGTCGAAGCCGCTATCCAGAATCTGCTCACAGAGGTCGATAGCATCATTATAACGACCCTGGTCTTGAAACATTTGAGCTTGTTTCAGGGCTTCTGTGACCTGGTTGGCAGAAAGCCTTTTACGAGGAGCATTCCCGCCATTGCCCCCAACCATTGTCTGGGCAGGCCCTGAATTTGCTCCGCCGAAGTTGCCCGTGCTACCCATGTTACCCATGATGCCAGTATTCCCTCCGCTTGTATTACCTGATGTCGTTTCGGAAAACGTTTGTGATCTATTTGTATTGGGACCAGAAGCCACGTCAGCCTCTGGACCTGTTGTGGCTGAATATGCCATATTTGCTGACTGGGGAAGCGTGCCCGAAGGTGTTGCCCCTGCCTGCATGGATGCAAGCAATTGTTGCGCCTGGATATTGGTACTATCAGCGTATAGGACTGCTTCGCACTGCACGCGTGCCGGTGCTGGCTCGTTGTGGAGAAGATAGTCCTGAGCGGCTGCCAGGCGCTGCTGGATCATCGCAGAAATGTCTTTCTTCTCGAAATAGTAACGAGCAAGCCGTTCATGAGGCTCAGGGCTGCCAGGGGACAACTGAACTGTTTTCAACCAGGCGGCCTCGGCCCGTGCGCCCTGGCCCGCTTGCGCATACAGGTCTCCCAGGTGTAAATACGCATCATACGCGTCTTCGCGCCGGTTCAAGAGACCAAACAATTCAGCGATTTTGCTTAAAGCAATAACATTGCCTGGATCACGCTCCAGAACGTATTCATAGTCTTTATATGCCTGCTGCCATTGCTTCGTTTGCATATGGCAAAAACCAAGACCACTGCGTGCCACTGCATCCTCTGGGAACTCCGTCAGCGCTTTTTCATACTCGTTGGCTGCCTCCAACCATTGGCTATTCCAGCGATACTGATCGGCTGCATTCACCGCTGCACTGAATATTTGTTGGTTCCCAGACATGCAAGATTCACTTTCCCAAATGAGAGCACACTACAAAGATGTACAAGCCTATCGAAATGATAGCACGGTTCTCCGCTGCATTGTCGCGCTAGTAGGCTTGGTCTGATCAGATGTAGGGTACTACAAATTCACGCCCTGGACACTTTTTATAGTACCAAAGTACCCACACCTATCTTAAAAGCTTGTCAGAAGCCAATTGAGATGCACGGTGTCCAGGGTGGAAGAGCTAACCCCGTTGGTTGACGAATTGCAGTGGGATTGGATAATCCTTCTGTCTGAGCATGCCGATGACCCCTTGCAGCTCGTCGCGGCTTTTTCCGATGACGCGAATGGCGTCGCCCTGGATCTGCGTTTTCACTTTAGGAAAGGCATCGCGAACCAGTTTCCCCAATTCTTTGGCCCGCTCCTGCGAAATGCCCGCTTGCAGCGTGATTTCCTGGCGCACTCGTCCTCCCGATGCGTCCTCTTCTTTCCCAGGATTAAAAATTTTGAGCGATAAACCGCGCTTCACGGCCTTGGACTCAATAATGTCACGAACGCTTTTCAGTGAGAGTGTGCTCTCGGTAACAATCGTGATCGTGTCTTTGCCATGCGTGACCTCGGTTTTCGTATCCTTCAGGTCGTAGCGTGTCTGTATTTCTCTGCGTGCCTGGTCAAGAGCGTTGACCAATTCTTGTTCATCAAACTGCGATACTATATCGAATGAACAGTCGCCTGCCATATTATTCCCCTTTTTAGTCTATAATTTGGTACAATCTGGCTACCAGAGGAATGACTTACGTGTCGAACTCTCTTCTGAATGTAGACTGTTTCTGGCATTGTAACTCATTTTGCCGCTCATTGCCAATGTATCCCCCAAGTGGCACACGTTCCACTCCAATTGCGTGCCCCCTTATAAATGAGAAACTTCTTAGTGCTAATAGAGTGTTATACATAGATATAAGTGAATAAGCTGAGCTGGCGAGAGGAGGGATAAGCTATGACTCCCGATGCAAATGAAGGCATGTCCCAGGCAGATATGGAGCCAGTGAGCATTTTCGCGTTGCCACAATATAGCCGGTGGCAGACTACTGAGCAGCGGCGTGGCTTCGAATTGTTGCGTCTGGCCTTTTTCGCACTCAAGTTGCGTAAGCTTGAGTGGGTTCGTGCGTCCGCTACCTATATTGCCAGGGAGGACTACGATTATCGTTGCAACCTTCTGCGCCACGTCATTTTTCAGCAGGTGTTGGCTTTAAGCGACCTGGATGCGCGCGATCAAGCGCTACAACTAATCAATGCCTGTCGCAGTTCCACGCCGTCCTAACCAGCCTAAAAATAGTCGTACCCGTAACTGTAGCCTCTACCATAATCATTGCTGGTGGCATGTTTTGCATTGAAGTTGCCGCTAAATTGAGTACTAATACCCTCTTTATCCAGGAGGCGTTTGAGTGTTGACGTGTTCATATCGCTATCTACGACCAATATGCAAGGAGCAAGCTGGCGCACGTGAAATTTTTTGAACTCGCCGAGCTTGTACAGGCGCTGAGCGGCCTCATCGCTGGATACTTCGAGCAGGTACACCTGCGAGACGGTGACTTCCTGGTAGATCTTCGACCAGTCGTTAAGTGTGTAGACCACGTTTTGTGGTAGTTCTTTCTGACTGTGTTTTTCTAAGACGCGCATCACCTCATCCAACTTTACTCCTTTTTTCATGCCATTCAGTAGCGCGTTACGCGTTAACGCCAAGCGGCTCACCATGCCAATCTGTTCTAATTGCGCGAAGGGCAGTAGCTCGTACAGTGCCGTAAAATCGGGCTGCATCAGCAGTAGTTCGAAGCTGGGTTGGACGATAAGTACCCGTGCTCGTTCGCTATCCTCGGTGGCTGGCCTGTCATCTTCCTGGTGAAACATTGCAGCACCTGCTTGTGTCAGCATAAAAGTGTCGGGATTGATGCGCGTATCAGGTGAGAGCGCGTCGGGATCACGATAGCCAAGCGCAATGATCCCTAGTTCATAGAGCGTGTGCGTAAGCATACCAATATAGACCTCGCCATCAATGGTGCTCCAATTTGCAAAGTCTTTGGCGGATTTCTGCAAGGCTTGCATCTCGGTGCGGCGTAGGTAGGGCGACGGTTGACGCAAGGCAAGAGGCTCGTCTTGCCAGAGTGAGCGTAGGAGCGATTCGCAACTATACCAGCGATTCGGCTGGCAGCGACGCAGGTGCAGCACTATTTTTTCGCGTCCGGGCTGTGGACGTATATAGGAAATAAACGGTTCTTGAAAGTTGGCTCCGGCAACATCACGCCAGCGCGGCTCCTTGAGCCAATATTGTAGTAACTTCCACATTTGCTCCTGCTGGCTCAGTTTGCTCCAGTCCATGAGTCCCTGAGTGGGCGTGTAACACGCTTTGGCATCGGGTACCGGCGGTTTGGTGAGCTGAGCAATATCAAGGAATCCCATCAGCAATAAAAGCAGCTCGGGATATTCGTCGGTTCCTTCGTACGTGTAGTGTGGGGTGCCACGCAATTGTGGGCGCAGTTTATTGGAAATGCGCCTGGGCAAGCGACCTGCCTGGGTTGGCTCGACGATTTGTTGATACAGCAGGTTGGTCATAAATGCCAGATCGAAGAGGGTTATTGGCTCGGCTGCTTTGATCGCTGTCGGAGTCGCGGCGATTTCCGTTAGCTTGAAGCGTCCTTGATGATTTTTTTGCGAGTTCAAATTGGCATAAAGATCATGTGGAATAAACAGGAGCAACTGCTGCTCAGTGAAACCGGTGAAAGCGATACCGAATTCTTCCAGTAAATCGACAACGCGGTAGAATTCTGCCCGTTCAACATCTAGGTACGCTTCAGCCTCTTTAATGGCCGCGTGTCCATTGTGCTGACGCAACCAGCGAAAGAGTTTTTGCACTTTGGGATCCATATCCAGTATGTTTTCCGTCGGATCACCCATATTGAGCAGTTTTTCGGCCACCAGTTGGGCTGACTCGTTGATGCTGAGATACCCACTATAATTCGTTCTATATCGTTGTACTAAAGGTTGTATTTCAGTCGGATTATATAAAGCAAGGATCTCTTGCAGGGTTTTTTGGGTACGATCACTGCTGCGGGCAAATAGTTCACGGCCTGCCTGATAAAGCGTGAGGTGGCTTTCGGCAAAGGATGATATGATCGGTACTTTACCACGCGCTGAGGCGGAACTGCCTTTTTTTGTTGAGCGTGCCGGATCCTCTTGATGGAGCAGCAGGCGGTAGTTGAGCTGATTGATGGCGCGCGTGAAATCTTCAGGTGGGAGCTTTGCTGTGGCGAGTAGTTTGTCATAGGGGACACCGTAGCGAGCTTGAGGAGCGACGGCGCAGTACAACACATGTTGTTCGTGGGGAGAGAGACCGGCAAGAACCAGGCGAGCAGCCAGTATACGTTGCGTACGAGCAACCAGGTCATGGCTAGCCTGACCACGCGTGCTCACATGATCTGTATTGCTATCAACGTACCATAAACTTTCGATGAGTTCGTATTGCCCATCGGCGCAATCATGCAATACTTGCAAGAATTCCTTTTGCATGCTTCATAGCCGCCAACGTATAAACTGGCGGCTGCCTCCCTTATGTTCTACTACTTGCCTATTATCTATCCTGGTCGCGTCTGGATGTGTTCGAGGCCTGACACTGCGCTAGCGTTATTGTAATGAGCTTTGTGGCTCGGCGTTTTCGGGCGTGTACTGTTCGAGAAATTGGATCACCTGGCGTGTCAACTGGCTAGGCGTCGAGGCACCAGCGGTAACGGCGATACGTTTTTTGTCTTTTAGTAGTGCCAGATCAAGCTGAGAAAGATCCTCGATACGGATGGCTGGCACGCCCGCCAACTCCTCGGATACCTGTACCAGACGGTTGGTGTTGTTACTACGTGGATCGCCGACCACTACCGTCAGATCTGCACCTTTGGCCTGGGCTGCAACGGCCTCCTGGCGATTTTGTGTGGCAGGGCAGATATCGACGTGTACCTCGGCAGTGGGGTACCGTGCTTTAATGTGCTGAATGACCCGCTGCGTATCCCACTTGGAAAGCGTGGTCTGAGTTGAGACGGCGAGTTTCGCCTCTTGTGCGGGCGTCAGTTGCAGCTCGTCAACGTCGGACTCGGTCTCCACGAGGCTAACATGTCCGGGAATCTCGCCCATGACGCCTTCGGGTTCAGGATGACCCTTCTTACCAATATATATGATGTAATACCCCTTGTCAACCAATGCGCGTACCAGATCATGTGTTAAGGTCACATCCGGGCAAGTTGCGTCGATCACGTGCAGTCCACGCTCTCTCGCCCGCTCTTGTACGAGCGGCGAGACACCGTGGGCGGTAAAGATGACCGTGCCCTCGGTGACCTGTTCAAGAATAGTTGCACGGTCGGGACCATCGAGGGTAATGACGCCCAATGAGGTCAGTTCCTGTATGGCGTGGCGATTGTGAATAATCTGACCAATAATATACAGGGGACGGGGAAGGTCGGCATTTTTGGCAGCCTCGCGCGCCGCTTGTAACGCATCTACAACACCATAACAATAGCCACGGGGCGTTATCTTAATGACTTCCATGAAATTCCTCGGCAACGTTATAATGAATACTACCTATATACTAGTACGAGTAGGAGATAGCGCAATCTGCTTTCATGTAGATATTCATATCTCTACGAGTGTACCACATGCGGAAAATTTTCAAGATGCCTTGGCTTCGGCCTTCGCAAGCATGATACGCAGATCAGCAGGTGTGTAGAGGCAGACGGCGGGCAGGAGGCCAGCTAGCTCTTCAACAGAGGAGGAAGGAACAAGATCAAGAATGAGTAAAGGTTTGTTGCGCCCAATACATCCTTTGGCGATGCTGGCGGCGGTAAGGGGCAATGTGTGCTGCTCTGCTGTAGACACATTCAATACAGTATGCTGTACTGCTGGCAGACTGATGAGTAATTGCACATAGGGCAGCAGATACGCAATGCGTTCGGGTGTATCTTCCTCGTAGAGTGATTTTATTTTCTCTTGTCGCAGCAGATCGGCATAAGGGCGGCGTTGCTCTTCAGGTCCAATGAGCAGTGCTGCCCGACCCCGTAAACCACCAAGACATGCATCTGCTATAGATACGATCTCTGGGGCGATATCCTGCATTGAGACTTCTCCTCTGCCATAAGTATGCAATATGTGAGGCTCTTTTGGCTATGGCATTTCTTAACATACTATAGCAAATCCTGTCTAGACGCCATCAGGTGAGCACCGTATTTTATGTACACTAGTAGCCTTAGATTAGCCTGGTCCTTTCCGTGAGAGAACGTACGAATAGTTATACGTATATTAGTGTACATAAGTGTAGTAAATGCAAAACATTTTCACCTTTTTCTATCGTTGAGTTCAATGAAATCGAGGGTTGCATTTGATACCTTCGATCCCATTGACAAGCAGGCGATATATTTTTATACTTAAATCTGAATTGGTTTAGCTTAAAAGTGCATTCTTCCCTCGTGTATCCCCTCGGCCCGCTTTGCTAAACCTCAGAACACAGTAATTTATCTTGGCAGAATCCATCCTTGATGTCTCACAAGTATTGTCTGTATTGGTCGTGCAAAGCCTGGATTGAGACAGCTATTTTTGTGAAGATTAGTAACCAATATGTGGAGCATTAGCCTGCTCCGAGAGGAGATTCACTTGGGTGTGAAGTTCGAGAACGTTACAAAAACGTATGTAGGCAATCAACCAGCCGTCAATGACCTGTCGCTCGAAGTGCAGTCCGGCGAGTTGCTGGTATTGATTGGGCCATCTGGTTGCGGCAAGACAACGAGCTTGCGCATGGTCAACCGCTTGGAGGAGCCAACGAGTGGCGCTATTTATGTTGATGGACGCGATGTACGCAGCTATGATCCAATTGAGCTGCGGCGTGGCATCGGTTACACCATTCAGCAGACGGGCCTGTTGCCCCATATGACCATCGAGCAAAATATCGAGCTTGTGCCTCGACTTTTGAAATGGGACAAGAGTCGGCGGCGTCAGCGAACCCGAGAATTGCTCGAAATGGTAGATATGGGCTATGACACATTTGCCTCTCGCTATCCGCGACAACTTTCAGGTGGTCAGCAGCAGCGCGTTGGCGTGCTGCGTGCGTTGGCAACCGATCCTCCTGTCATCCTTATGGACGAACCGTTCGGCGCATTGGACCCGATCAGCCGCGAGGTTTTACAGACGGAACTCAAACGTTTACAGGCCAAGCTTCAAAAGACGGTGATATTTGTCACCCACGACATCAACGAGGCCATGCGCTTAGGTGATCGTATCGCTATTCTACGCGATGGTCAATTGCACCAGGTGGGCACGCCTGATGAGTTGCTCAATGCCCCTAAGGACGACTTTGTTGCTACATTCATCGGTCGTTTTTTCACATTTCCAAAGACGAAGGTCGCTTCGGTGCGACAATTTATGCAAATAGATGAGCCGCACATTTGCCAGGAGAGTTCTGAGCATGGGCGCATTGTGCAGATAGCGAATGTGCCTTTATGGTGTTGGCTTGATGTTAACGGCGTGCTCAAGGGTAGCGCCCACGAGATGGCAGGGGATGGAGATCAGTGGAATATCTCGCGCTGGACGGATGGAAACCTGGTGGCTGTGAAAGAAACGGACTCACCCAACGAGATGCTGAAACGGCTGGCTGATGGCGAGGCCGAAGCACTGCCGGTGGTCGATAAAGAGCACCGACTGGTTGGTGTGGCCACGCAGCGCTCGGCTATTAAGGTCCTATCGGGCGTGATGGGGGAGGAGTAGCGTATGAATGGACTCGCAGATTTTTGGAGCGCGTACGGCTTACAGATTATGCAGGATATAGGGCCACACCTGTACATAACAGGAGTTGCGTTGGGCCTCGGAATCGTGGTTGCTTTACCACTTGGTATTATTTTGACCCGCTTCCCTCGCTGGTCTGCGCCGGTAATCGCTGTGGTATCGGTCTTCCAGACGATTCCAAGCCTGGTATTTTTTGCGCTCGTGATCCCATTTCTCGGCATTGGTACGCGACCGGCGATCACGGTGCTTTTCCTTTACTCGCTATTGCCTATTGTGCGTAACACGTACATCGGCATACGCTCTGTCGATGCCTCGGTAATTGATGCAGCGCGCGGTCAGGGCATGACCTCGTGGGAAATTCTGTATATGGTAGAGTTGCCGCTGGCCGCGCCGGTCATTGTGACGGGCATTCGTCTTGCTGCAACCTATTTGGTGAGTTGGGCGACCCTGGCGGCGTTGATTGGTGCAGGCGGCTTAGGTAATTTAATCTTCGCTGGCCTTTCCAGCTACGATGCTTCAATGCTGATGGCCGGGGCCATTCCGGCTGCGTTGTTGGCGTTGGTCATCGGGTTCGTATTTGGCATCGTGCGGCGTCTCATTACACCGCGCGGCTTGAGGACGGAGGTAAGAGGCTGATGGGCGTAAATCTATCCAATGTCGTTGCGCTCACATTGCAACATCTGTACCTCTCGATCCTTGGAACGTTAATTGGGAGTATTGTGGGCTTTGTGTTGGCAACCTGGATGCGCCGGCGACCCCGCCTGGCTGCTGTGTTGATCGGATTGGCTGAGATTATTCAGACTATTCCCGGCATTGCTCTGCTGGCTTTTCTGCTGTTGGCGTTTGGCCTGGGCGATACTACGCTGATCGTGGGACTATCGCTCTACGCTATTCTGCCAGTCCTTCAGAATACGTACGAAGGCCTTGAGGGTGTGGACCCGGCGTACCATGAGATTGGTAAGGGGATGGGTATGACCTCCGGTGAGGTTTTTCGCCAGATCGAGTTCCCTTTAGCATTTCCTGTCATCCTGACTGGCCTGCGGGTTTCGTTGGTGACCGCAATTGGCATCGCGACTATCGGGGTATTTGTCGGTTCGGGTGGCCTTGGTGTGCTGATCTATCGCGGTTTACAAATTATCGATGTGCCAACGATGTTGGCCGGAGCCATTCCTGCTGGGTTGCTGGCAATCCTGTTTGAGATCCTGCTGTCGCTGCTGGAGCGCAGGTTATCGAGAGCAACAGCGGCGCGGTAATTTATTTTCAGAGAAGAAAGATGAACAATGATGAAGAAGATAGCTTCTACATGCCTTATGCTCATGGCATTGCTTGTCATGGTGAGTGCTTGCGGGTTTGGACCTTCAAGCAGTGCTGGGAGTGCCCCTGCGCATGATAGCGGAACCGTCGTGATCGGATCGAAGAACTTTACTGAAAACATCGTGATTGGTGACATGATGTACTATCTTTTGAAGGCGAAGCTGAAGGGCGTAAAAGTTGAGAATAAGCCAGATCTTGCCTCAACCCTGGTCGCGTGGACTTCGCTACAAAACGGCCAGCTTGATGCTTACGGCGAGTACACGGGAACCGGCCTGGTGGATATTTTGAAGAAGCCGGTGAATAGTAATCCCGATCAGGTGTACCAGACCGTAAAGCAGGATTATGCACAACAGTACCAAGTCGATTGGCTCGATCCTATGGGCTTCAACAATACGTACGCTATTGCTGTTCCTAAAGCTGCCGCCGAAAAGTATCACCTGAAGACCATCTCTGATTTAGCGTCTGTGTCATCGCAAATGGTATTTGGTGCAGATCCCGAGTTCTACGTCCGGCAAGATGATGGGTACCCCGCGCTCACCAAGAAGTACGGCCTACACTTTCAATCGACCAAGCAGATTGATGTCGGTTTGAAATACGAGGCAGTTGCTAACAATCAGATCCAGGTCACCGATGCATACTCAACCGATGGAGAGCTTATTAAGTACAACTTGGTTGTCCTGAAGGACAATAAAAGTCTCTTCCCGCCCTACTACGCCGCGCCAATTGTGCGTGAGAGCACGCTAAAAGCGCACCCCGAAATAAAGTCGATACTGAATGAGCTGTCGGGAAAAATTAGTGATGATACCATGAAGCAGCTTAACTATCAGGTAGATGTGCAGCATAAGTCGGCAGACGATGTTGCCAAACAGTTCTTGACGTCAAAAGGATTACTGTAAAAATACATAACTGAGATGTCGCGGACGTAAGCCCGCGACATCTCAGTTATCCCCCGTCACTACTGGCTTTTGGGCGCAAAAAATGGTATACTTCCTCTTGCGACTCGAAAGACTTTTTATTGTCTTATAACAAAAGCCCCCTTTACTGCAATTGGAGGTCTATTTTTATGCGTGCGGATCGGCTCCTCTCGATCCTGATGCTGCTACAGACGCGAGGCCGCATGACGGCTCGTGACCTGGCGGAGCAGCTCGAAGTGTCAGAGCGCACCATCTATCGCGATTTCGAAGCCTTGAGTATCGCCGGTATCCCCATCTACACCGAACGAGGACCTGGCGGCGGCTGTTTCCTGCTGGATGGCTACCAGACCAGCTTGACCGGACTCACGATGCCTGAGGTGCAGGCGCTTTTCCTGCTTGGCTCACGTGCGCCGATGGCGGATCTGGGTCTGGGTGATGCGCTGGGCGATGCCCTGCTGAAGATTTCAGCCTCGTTGCCCGCGCCTTCACGTGAACAGGCTGAGCAGGCTTGTCAACGGGTCTACATCGATGCCTCGTGCTGGGGTCACGCGCCCGACGTGACGGCCAATTTAGAGACCGCGCAACAAGCGTTGTGGCAGGAGCGCTGCTTGCACGTGCGCTACCTGGCGGATGATGGTTCCCAGCACGCCTGGCTACTAGAGCCGTATGGCCTGGTGTCGAAGGCGGGCGATTGGTACCTGGTCGGCGCGTGCCAGCAGGTGTACAGGGCGTACCGTATCGCGCGTATGCAAACGGTGTGCCTGAGCGAAGAACGCTTTGTGCGTGCCGCCGATTTTGACCTGGCGGTCTACTGGTCCGATTATTGTGCTCAGGTCGAGTTAAACGTTGAGCAACAAGTAGCTCGTCGAACGTCCATGGGGCAACGACGAAGCCGGCGGCGCGCGGGAATAGTAAAAAAAACGGGTTTCAATTCTGGTACTGCTCAGCGACGTGTGTTACCAGTGAGCCGATCAGCAGCTACAAAAAAAAGCAATTTTGCGGTGCGACGCGGGCTAGATGCTGCCCCACAAAAAAAACGCGTCTTCCCAACCTCTCAAAAAAAAGTCGCCTTCTCGACCTCGCGAAAAAAAACCATTATTCACATCTATAAAAAAAACGAATTCGCTGGCTCTATAAAAAAAACAAATTTTCCCTTCTTTCCCACCTCCTGGCTGTGCGCATAAATGAAACGTCGTGCGCGTGATTTGTGCTCTGTGTTCTGGCCTGACAATGATCCCTTGGTGTTGCAATGTGTGTATTCCACGTGCTTGTTTTAGGGTGGCACTATGTGACGCAACGTTTACGACCGTTTGGAACGTACTAAAAAAGAATGGGTATGAGTAAGCCAGTGTGAAAATCTCACGTTCTTTTGCTTATTCTATTGGAAGGAGTGCAGTATGTGCGGTCGTTTTACTTTGACGCTAGATATCGATAGAGTTGCGCGGGCCTTTCGGGTTGAGCCATCTGTACAGGCGCAACCACGCTACAACATCGCGCCGACGCAGGATGTGGTAACGGTGATGCGCAACGGTTCGGCGCACCTGGATATATTGCGTTGGGGCTTGATTCCCTCGTGGGCCAAAGAAGAGAGTATAGGTTCACGCATGATCAACGCGCGGGCGGAAACATTGGCGGAGAAGCCCAGTTTCAAGCGCTTATTGTCCTCGCGACGTTGCTTAATTGTTGCCGATGGCTTCTACGAGTGGAAAGAGGAGAATCGGGCCAAAACGCCTATGTATATCACGCTCAAGGATCAGGAGCCGTTTGCTTTCGCGGGCCTGTGGGATGCGTGGAAGAGCCCTGATGGGTACACGTTGCGCACCTGTACGATTATTACCACCCAACCGAACGAGCTACTATCCACCATTCATAACCGCATGCCAGCCATTCTTGCGCGAGATGCGCAGGAGGATTGGCTCGATCCGGCGATGAAGGATGTCGAGGTTGCTCAGCATTTACTCACGCCGTATCCAACCGAAGAGATGATAGCGCGCCCGGTATCGCGCCTGGTCAACAATCCCAAATACGATAGCGCGGAGTTACTGGCCTGAAGTGGTGCATAGAGAGCGAGAGGTGGCGTAGCCAAAAGATGGTACAATACTCGTTGCTACTACTACAGTATGCACCCTTTTTATGTAGTACGAGTAAAGGAGTATTTCTTGATGGCTATTGCACCTGGTTCGACGCTTGTCGATTATCTTGTGCCTGCCAGACCATCGCGTAGTATGAATATCGTGCGGGATGGTCTGTTAGTAATTGGTTTTGCGGCACTGATTGCAGTTACGTCGCGCCTGGAGATCCGTTTGCCGTTTACGCCAGTGCCGATTACCTTGCAAACGTTGTTTGTATTGCTCACTGGCGCGGCACTGGGCAGTAAACGTGGCGCGCTCGCGATGCTGGCGTATTTAGCTGCTGGCGCGGCAGGCTTGCCGGTGTTCTCTGGCGGTGCAGGTGGTTTCCCATATTTGTTGGGAGTTACGGCTGGCTACTTGTGGGCCTTCCCACTGGCGGCGTTTGCCGTAGGTTGGCTCTGTGAGCGTGGTCTGGATCGTAGCTTCTGGACATCGGCGCTTGCGATGGTGCCCGGCACGCTGATTATTTATGCCATTGGTGTGTCGTGGTTGGCACTGCTGACGCATATCAGCTTGTACCAGGCGTTTATCGCTGGTATGTTGCCGTTTATTCCCGGCGACCTGTTTAAGCTGGTGGTGGCCGCTTTATTGTTACCCACGGCCTGGATGATTGTTCGTTCCGCGCACAAGTAGGATAGTTCAGGAATAATTCTCTGGTGTCGCTAACACATAAAGGGTTGTTAATGGTTTCCGAAAACCATTAACAACCCTTTATGTATTGGGCTAAGCAAGCTGTCTGTTATGGTCTGGAAAACCATAAAGCAACGTTTATGTGTCCCGGACACATACAAGGACGTCAATGGTTTCGGAAACCATTAACAAAGCTTTATGCGTCTACCGTTATAGGCGAGATTGGAGGCGTACCAGTTTGCGTCCATTTGCGG
>DATAYF010000644.1:0-12178 GCA_036272735.1 Ktedonobacteraceae bacterium | reverse complement strand
TCGATGCCCCAACGCACATCGTGCGCGGAAAAACGTTGACGGAGTTCGCGCCACAGAAATTTGTGGGCCCGGCCATTGTCCTCAATTTTGTGGATCACGCTCGTGGTCTCTTGACGCGTGCCGATATCGAGCCATACCTGGGCCGCATTCAGCCAGGGGACATGGTGCTGATCCACTCGGGCGGAGACCGTTATTGGAAAACGCCCGCGTACCTGAAAGGCTGGTGTTACCCTGACGCGGAGGCGACACGCGCCTTGATTGATCGCCAGATCTCCATTATTGGCTTCGATGGCCCCTCCGCTGATTTCATGGACCCATTGGAGACGACGCAGCATCAATTGCTGCTCGAACGAGAGATCCTCATTATCGAAAATTTAACGAATTTGCAGCGGCTACCCGAACGCGTGTTGTTAGTAATTGGTGCGTTACCAGTTAAAAGCCCAAATGGAGCCCCAGCGCGTGTGTTTGCATTATTTTAATATCTATATGCATTCATAAATGACGCCTTCAGGTCTGATGCTGCGCACTTATATGAATGTAAGTAGTAAAGAAAGGGATTTGTAATGAGTCTGGTTGAAGATACGGCGGGACAAGCGGTCGCTCTCTCTGGCGATGCCAACACGTTGCGCAAGGGGCGGCTTGGCATAGGAGATGCCATCGCGCAATCCATTGCGTTACTCTCGCTGGTGATGGGTGTGGCGCTCTCCACGTCTTTTGCCGCTGGTTCGGCTGGTGCTGCCGCTCCTCTTGCCTACGTGGTTGCGGGCCTGGGGAGTATCTGCCTGGCGTATGTGATTATCCGTTTTTCACGTCGTATGGCCTCCGCTGGTGGCATCTATACGTATATTTCTAAAGGGCTGGGACCCCAGGTTGGTTTCCTCGGCGGCTGGATGTATGCCGGTGCTTTTGCTGTCGGCATTTCCTTCACACTGGTCATTGCCAGTAGCTTCCTGGCGAGCTTGTTTGCAGATCTGCATATCACGGTCGATTGGTTTGTCATCTTTTGCGTCCTGCTGGTGGCCTTATTCGCTTTTGCCTTTTTCGATATCCGTATTTCTACTCGCTCACAACTGGTGCTGGCGGCTATTGGTGTGCTGGCAGTACTGATTTTGTCGGTGATTATTCTGGCGAAAGGTGGAGCACAAGGCGTTTCACTCAAACCGTTTGCGCCGTCGATGCTTTCGGGTGGTTTCTCGGGTCTGTTTTTCGCCGCTGTGTATAGCTTTACGTCGTTCATCGGTTTTGAGGCGGCGGCGGTGCTTGGCGAAGAGACGGCCAACCCGCGTGTAGCCATCCCGCGTGCCATTCTTGCGGCGGTCATTGTGGGCACCATTTTCTATGTTTTTGTCACCTATGCCATGTCGATTGGGTATGGTGTCAATCATGCCACTATCTGGGCACAGGACCAGGCCCCCCTGGATACGCTTGCCAACAAGTATGCTGGAACCGTGCTGGCGGTGATCGTTGATCTGATGGTGGCTCTTGGAGCATTTATCGCTTCGCTGGCTGGTCTCAACCTGACGGCACGTATGCTCTTCGCAATGGGCCGTGACGGCGGTATCCCGCGTGTGTTCGGCAAAACGCATGCCCGCTATAAATCGCCCTGGGTGGGTATTCTCACGGCTCTCGTCATCACGCTCATTTTGGGGGTGACCCTGGGCAGAAATCTGGGGGCTTTCACCTTCTTTGGCTTTATGGCGACCACGGCCTCTCTGGGTATCCTACTGGCCTATATCCTGGTGGCCTGCTCCGGCATCGTGTACTTTGTGCGGGCGTCGCGCGAGCAAACGGGCCGCAAGTGGGTATTGATTTTCGATATCATTTTGCCGATCATCGCTATCTTGCTGTGTGCGGCAACCATCTACAGTTCGATCGTGCCGGTGCCCGCATTTCCGGTGAATTATGCTCCCTACATTATGATTGCCTGGCTGATCATTGGCGCGATCATTCTGGGTATCTTGCTCGTGACGCAACGCGAAAAAGTGCAGGCGTTCGGCAAAATTCTGGGTGAGTAAACTCCACGAACAATCAATAGAAAACATGGCTCATCCCAAATTTCACAAAAAGGAAGGATGAGGTAGCCAAAAGAACCCTCGTGAACTAGACTTGAGTAAGCAAGTAGACAAGCTAGGATCAGGAGGGTTCTCTTATGCACAGGCACTCACAATGTTCATCATGAGATAAGCGAACAAGTCAAAGACTTTGTCGAGTTATTCTTGATGGATCTAGCTGCTCTTTTGGACATCCAGCTCGTCCAGACTTTTTTAGAGGCGATGGCAGATGTCAATGGGAGACGCTTTCTGAAGCCTATCAATGTGCATCTACAGGCCAAGTTAAACATGCCGGAGGCAGAAGCCAGTGTCGAAGCACCTGAGAGCTTTCTTTCCTACTTTCTGGTATCTTTTGATCTCTTGTGTTACGATGCTTCTACCATAGATAATCACGACTTTTATGGCGCTAAGAAAGATGCGCTATTCCTGCTCTTATCGCCGAATGGCTCGTACGAAGTTATGAAATACTTGCTTTTTATCTTTTTTGGGAGATCGTAGAATATGCTATCACTCTTCTTACGAAAGCTAGCAAGACTGTCTGGATGGATACAGATAATCCCCCTCTTGCTGGTACTGCTTTTCTGTAGTGCGTTTGTCAACCGCCCTCTTGCCTTACAGACTCCGCAACACAAGCCAACCCTTTCACGTATGTGGCACCTGCCAGGAATGGTTTTCGCTTCTTCTGCAAGAACATCAGCGTTGCGCTTTCCCGAGGGCATTACCTCGTGGGAAGGGAAGGTCTACACCGCGACGTATAATGTGGCAGATCCTCAGGATTCACGTATCCTGGTCTTTGATGCCCACACGGGTGCCTTGCTCAACACACTGGGTGGAAAACCAGGACAGGAACTTATCAGTGGTGGGGCACTGCTGGGCCTGACGATTGACCGCAGGACCGGAGACCTGTACTGTGCCGCCAACTTTGCAGGGCAAATTCTCCGCATTCAACATCCAGCGAGCCAGACGCCACAGATCAGTGTGTATGCTACCTATCCGAAGGGCGGAGGACCCGAAGACCTGGTCTTTGGCAAGGATGGGACTTTGTATGGCAGCGATTCAAACCTTGGAGTTATCTATGCCATCCCTCGTGGCGGCGGCCAGTTGCATCTGCTCATTGGTCCTCCTGGTTCTGGCGCCCCCATTAGCGACGACAAACTTTTCGCAGCAGGAACAGAGGGCTTGAGCCCCAATGGGATCGTGTTTAGCCGTGATTGGCGCACCTTCTATGTTGCCAATACCTGGACCAATAGTATCATTGCCTTTGACGTGAATGGTGCCGGGCAGATTACGGGAAATCCTCGCGTCCTGGCCCAGATCAAAAATGATGACCTGCATGAATATCCGACCGGCTTCGATGCGCTCTACCGCCCAGACACGAAGATCGGCCCAAGTGCGACGACCCCGCTCAATGGTCCAGATGGACTCGCCATCGATGCGCAGGGACATCTCTGGGTGGCGTGCACCTTGGGGGATAATTTGACGGTACTTGATCCCAGGACAGGTCATGTGATCGCAATGTATGGAAACTCTGCGGTGACCGATGGAGGTTTGATGAACAATCCTGCAGGTATGACTTTTGTCGGGAAGACCGTCTACTCCAGTAATATGGGAATCTTTACCGGGCTAGCCGGAACACCGAAGCTGCCATTTCGACTGATCTCTTTTCAGGCAGGTGTTCATGGAGCCGGAGGCAACGGAAATTACTAGCATTCCGCTCGCGTCTTGGCAGGAGATTGGCATGCATGCCAATCTCCTGCCCCTCTCCTCCCCTTGGACCAGCATTGTACGGAAGGAGTTTTTGTCCTGATCTCCGTTGTATTGCTTCTAGAAATGAGCAGTAGAGAGCAAGATCACGGGTATCTCTTGAGCAAAGGAGCCAGCACCTTGTCGCTATAAAAAATATACTGCTGAAATAGGTACCACTCGTCGGTATACTGATGGTTCTGGAGCTGTGCCCCTGCCTGCTTGAGGAGGGTAAGCCAATGCACGACATCTAATTCGTACACGTCACGCTCCGCTCGTGCCACCAGGGCATGCTCAATCTGGTCAAGACACCAGTGTTGCAAAATTACTTCCCAACGGTTCCTCAATCCCTCATCGACTTCGGTCTCTAGCGCCGTTGCGACGGCCATCGCTGCTCGACGGACATACACGTCAAGGAAATGCTCGATGAGCACCGGGTCACGCGAGGGCAGATCAATCTCGTTGTAACAATCCGCTTCATTGAGGATACCTACTCCCTGTCTATCAGCAAGTGCCTGTACGAATCGCTGCAACACTTCCTGTTTTCCATCTCCAGTGAAACCAAAGGAGCGACGTTGCGCCCTATCCAGCCCGGCGATATGATGAAGGGTCAGGCTACAGATCAATGCATCCGCTTCGGGAATGGATGCTTGCTCTACAGGAGCCACAATCGAGTGGAAGGTGATGTTCTCGGGGAGGCGCGCAGCAACAGCAGCGTGGACCTCCGGCTGCGGATCAATCAGTGTAAACGTGCCCTGCTCCTGCGTGGAGAAAAAATGTTGCCAGAGTGCTCCATTTCCTCCCCCAATCTCAACCACGTGCCAGGATGAGCGTCCGTCAAGCACGCGACGCAACACTGTACGGTTGCTTTTGTAGAGCCCTTGCATCAGTGGAAGTTGTGCCCATGCCTCGTAGAGACTGGCCGGGCCAAACGCGCTGTTCCATGCCTCAAGCTGCTGTTCATTTCTTTCGGTCCGCCATTGCTGAATGGTGCCAAATTGTTGCGCACGCGGAAGGGTAATCGTATGATGCAACAGTTCCTGCCATGTTCCTCTCATCGTTCCGTTCTTTTCTCCATCTTGTTGCTATTTCTGATTTTCAACATTCAGGGCATCTGATTCAGGACATCTGCCCAAAATTTTCCCAGGCTGCTTGTGAAGTCGCAAACATGCTTCCAATCGCGGCAAAAACGATGGAAACGACCGTAATTCCTCCGATGATGTACCACCAGGAGGCATTAGAAATGAGTGGTGTCCATGAATTCTGAAGCGTATCGACTACCACAACCAGGCACGCTGCTGGCCCAATCACCATGCATCCCCACAACAGCCACATCGGAAAGTTGCGCTGCTGGTGAAAGGTGCGCCGATCATGACGATAGAGCGCCAGGAGATCAAGGTAAAAGAAGACCGTCGAAAGCCCCCAGATGATCGTCATGGCGGCGAGCAGTGCGTTGTACACTACCGTCGCGAGATCGGTTGATTTCCCCAGGAAGGTGATATATGGTGCGAGAAAGAAGACGACGACGACAAATATGCTCGCAAGAATCGATTGAAAGAGAATGGCCGATGCGGGAGTACGCTTTTTGTTCAAGCGTCCCAGAAAGTGCGGAACCCGTTGATCAATACTCGCGCTGAAGAGCAGGCGAGCCGTCGCGTAGTTATAGACCAGGGCCGCGATCAGATAAAAGCTGAGAATACACACCGCTGAGGCGAGGCCGAGGAATTTTCCAAAGATTGATGTGATCATGGTCACCACTTCATAGGGAAGCACGGCAGCCTGTGCCAGGGCTGGTCCACGGATGACGAGCAGTGCCACTGTCGAGACGAAATAGCCGATGAACACCAGGAGCGTGCCCCAGAAGAGATGCCGGGTGATGGATACGCCTTTGCGCACCTCGCCAGCCATATTCATGGGCACCGTCGTCCCCAAATACAGGAAGGCAATCAATCCGAACAGCGAAAAATTCTGCGGGGTAATTTGCCAGTCTGCGCGATGATCCAATGGCGTCATTGAGCCATGGTGGGCAAGCCAGACCAGGCAGGCAATAGCAACGACGACGACCACGCCCAGTGTCAAAACCATCACGACATTCACCACATTTTGGGTGGTTCGTAGTCGTTGTGCCCCTAAGAGTGCGCTGAACGCAATTACGGCTAAAATTACCAACCCTTGCTGCCACGGCTCAGTCAACCAGGTGTGATTGAGCCCTTGCAAGAAGGTCACAAAACCATCGGCGGCACCAACAATCGCGAGCACGTTGGGGAGCCAGAAACTCACGCCAGCAAAAAAGCCCCAGAACTCACCTAATGCATGAGTTGTCCAATTGTAGAGCGAGCCTTCATTGGGAAAAATCGCTCCTAGTTGTGCAGTGGCAATGACGCACGGGAGAAAGAAGGTGAGCCCTCCAACCCCGAGATAGGTCAGAGCAACCACACCTCCCGTCGCCGTTGCAGGAGCATTCCCGATAAAAAAGATGACCGCCAGATACATGGCCGTCATATCAAAGGTTCCGAGTACAGCAGGCATGGCCTGCCGGGTATAAGCTTCTGATGGTAGCTGCCGACCTTCAGAGGAGCGGGTTTTCGTTTGTTCATCTCGAATCATGGTTCCCTCCTAGAACGCTCATGACAAGAAAAGGATGTTTTTAAGTAGGCAGGTTGTTTGCAATGTTTCCACGATGGAACGCACCCGAAATCACAGACGATGGCGTATGGGAGGCGTCCTGCTCTTTCACGTGAAAGACTTCGACAGAACGACGCAACTGTTCAGCAAGGCCAGTAAGCTGCTCCATGTTCTGCGCCACAATATGTATACTGGTATTGCTCTGCTGCGTGGCCTGGAAAATCTGACGCATACTCTGGGGCATCCGATTTAAGGAAGTGAGCATGTCGAGGATCACCTGTTTACTCGTGTTGATCGCATCGGCCTGCTGATCAATCAGTGCGAATATCGTGGCAAGAAATGCCCCAGTAGCCTGAATAAGCTGTGCGCCCGTTTCCGTCTCTCGTTCTGTTGCGTGCATGGCAGCCGCGACCGATCCGATATCTTCACGAATGCGGCGTACCACCTGGGTCATGCCCCCAGTCTGTGCTTGGGTCTGTTCCGCGAGGCGGCGAATGTCGGCGGCGACCGCAGCAAAGCCTGCTCCGTTTTCTCCAGCCATGGCGGCCTGAATGGCCGCGTCCAGCGCAAGCCGGTTCGTTTGCTGGGCAATCCCCGAAATACCAGTAACGATTTCGTCGACCTGCTGTGAACGCTCATCAAGCCGCTGAACCTGGTACGCCGTTGCTCGAACATTCGTCTGAATCTGCTCCATCCCCTGCACAGTTTGTTGAACGGTGCCGCGCCCGGTGTGAGCAGTGTCGCGTGCCTCACTGGCCGCCTGATCGAATTGTTGGACACGTTCTGCGACAAAGCGACTGGAACTATCCGTCAGCTCAATCTCCCGGGTCACGTTCGTCATATGTTTGATTTGCTGCTGTGCTATCGCCACCAGTTGGGCCATCTGTTCAGACGTATTCATCGTAGAGGTGACAATCTGCTGAGTGACGACCTTTACTCGTATGACTAAATTGCTCAGTTCTTCAACCATAAAATTGAAACAATCAGCGAGCACTCCCAGGCTATCGGTGGTCACCTCGGACTGGATACGCAGATCCCCTTCGCCAACGCCGCTGACTTCCTCTATCAGTTTTTCCACCTGCGTCTGCAAGTAATCACGTTGACCCTGCGTGACATGAAGAAGCTGTTCGGTGGTACTCAACATCGTATTCATTGAGGCGCCCACCAGCGAAATTTCGTCCTGTCCGGTGATTGTCACTCTTGCGCTGGTATCTCCCTGACGAATGCGTTGTGTTAATGCGACCAGTTGACGCAATGGCTGTGTGATCGTGAGGTTGACAAAGTAACTGAGCATCATGACGAGCAGTGAAGAGAGCACGATCGCGATGATCGTGCCAACCAGAAGCGGGCCGGTGACCTCTGAACCAATACCATGTGCCTGGAGTACCTGGATGCAAACAGTGATCATCACGATCATAATCATGGCAGGAAACAGTGCGGCGAGGAGAAAGGCGAGAAAGAGGCGACGAAATATCGCCAGTTTCTTCAAGAGTGTGACCATACGGATGCATCCTTTTTTATATCAGATTTTCATCTCGCTCATTTTTTTAATTCTATGGTAAATGCACATACGCCTGTGAGAAAAGCACGAGCAAAGACAGAAGCAGGAATATCCCGAGCAGCCATGAACCGGATGCGAAGACTGCATATCTCTGCGGCTCTAGAAACGGCAGCTCCTCCGGACGAGGATGCAGCGTCTTGGGGTTCATCGCAAATAGATCATCGAACGGATGAGAAAGAGACGTTGTCTGTGTCGGTAGGAATACCTCTGGCGGAACGGATGATAACGTCTCTTTCGCCGTTGAAAGCGCACGCAGATCATGCTGTAATTCATGAGGAGATCGATAGCGCTGATCGGCACGATATGCAAGCCCTTTGACCACAACCGCCTGAAAGTGTGGAGAGAGGGGAATGTGCATTTGTTGATCTGCTGCATTGCCTCGTTGCGGAGCGATTCCCGTTGCTCCATGATATGCGGTCGCGAGCAGCGCATACAGGTCCGAACGGGTATCAATCAGTCCTTGCGCTATCTCTGGAGCCATATACGCAGAGCGTTGTATGAAGCTTGCATCAAGAAACAATGGCCTGACTTTTCCTGCGACCAGCACCGAAAAATTCGTGAGTGCCCATGATGGGTGTGCGTGCGGCCTGAAGACCAGCGAATCTGGGCAAATACAGCCATGGAGGAATGCGTGCTGCGCAAGCGAACCTAAAAGTTCACAGATTTGTAGACAGCATTCAATCACCTCTTGCTCTCGACGCTGGTAATTCATCGAACGTAGGCGAGTCAAGAACGACTCACCATCGAGCACTTCAAATACGAAAAAATATCGTTCCCGTTCCTCGAAGACATCCAAAAGCGTTGGCATCTGTGAATGAGCAGTGAACAGGCGAGATTGAAATGCATGGCGGGCGGTGTATAAAATTGCAGCGATACGAGCAGGTTCATAATCAAAAAGCATTACCTCATTGATACTGACGGGTCTCTCCAACGAAGAAACATCTTGTGCCAACCACCATGTTTCACGGGAACCTGCGCTCCATTGCAGAAATCCCTGTTTTTTCATGAGCTGATATTTGTTTTGTAATGTGATACCAGTTGCCACTGATGAGTCCGAAATAAGATGATTGGAATGAATAATACCTTGCTGACTGCGAGGTCTCGGCCCATGCGGGAAGAGCGGCACTTCAGGAGAAGCAGATAACCGCTCCTGTCTTTCTGGCAATTGATGAGCAGATGCACGCTGCCTGACAGAGATCATCAATTGGCATTGAGGACAGACAAATGAGCCTTCTTCGATCATAGCGCTACACCGAGGACAGAGCATCGATACCTTTCTCCTTTTTTATACTGTGGCCGTGGTAAAACGCCCAATATTAACCTACCTATAGGTTTCCTGCTTGCTTCTTCCCATATGAAGGAAGATAACTCAAAACTTGCTGGGCTGGATGGGCTTGAAATGCCTCGGCTACCATTCTAAACTATAAATGCCCATAGAGAACTTTGTCAATGTGTATCCCCCATTACTGCTGATATTTTGCCATCTTTACCATCTTTCTGTAATTTTGATGCACCTCATGTTTAGGCACATGAGATGTATCAACGCCCTTTGATTGCTAACGCAGGTACAACAAGGGCGGTAACGCGGGATGAATAGCGCGTCTGTGGACACCATGATTGCTAGATGTCATGAAACGACGTGTGGCGCGGCACCACGTCGCTCCCCAATTGGTGCCCATCTGGGTGTGTCTCCTTTTCCATGGGTCCACCTGGGCCCCATATTGGGGTCCCGACATTTTTTCCCCATAGGCATTAAGTTTAGAAAAAAGACAACAGAAAGCTCCTTAAAGGTAACTGACCTGAAATTGGCTTGCCACCATGTTTGCCCTGAAAGAAACAAACACATTTGCCCCCAATCGCGCACATTGGGACGCGCGCCTCCTGGGAAAGCCGCTCCCCATCTGGGAGCATCAGCACAGAAGAGTGGAAATGACCAGCGCGAGAGATCGCGCTCTTTCCTTCTCCTCTTTCCACCGAAGCTTCTCTCCCATTCTGGCTAGCTGTTTGACAGGTAGGATAGTTCCTACGTATGATAGAACCATCCGAACCGTAGGATGGTTCCTACGCATTATCCTGGGTTGGGAAGAAACGTAAGGGCACGTGTGTGCTCTGATCCGGCATATGCAGAAGGGGAAAAAGGACCCATGGTTGAGAGCATCGACCCCATCGATACGGTCTTTGCTGCCCTGGCCAACTCGACACGGCGCGAGATGCTGCGCCTGTTGCGCGACGAGGGGCAGCAACCTGTGCAACACCTGGCGGATCACTTTGCGATGCGCCGCCCCAGTATCTCCGAGCATCTCAAGGTGCTTCGCGATGTCGGGCTGGTGAGCGAACGCAAGCAGGGACGGCAGCGTTACTACCATCTGGAAGTGGACCCGTTACTTGAAGTTCAAGAGTGGCTGGTACCGTATGAACAGTTCTGGCGAGAGCGGCTCGCCAGCCTGCAGGCGGTACTGGCTGAAGAGGAGGATCATCTCTAATGTCTGACGCCATCAAACTTGATCAGTTTCTACCCCATACGCCCTCACGGATCTGGCGAGCGTTAACCGACCCAGATCTGCTGGCTCGCTGGCTCATGCCGAATGATTTTCAGCTCAAAGTTGGGCATTGTTTCACCTTCAAAGGGACGCCCATGCCCAAGGTCAACTTTAGCGGCATCGTCCAATGTCAAGTCCTCGACTTCGAGGTCGAGCGTAAACTCAGCTACAGTTGGATGGATCACTCCGGAGAGAATGACTTAAGATCCACTGTCACCTGGCGCCTGGAGCCGGAAGAGCAGGGCACGCACCTGTTCTTGGAGCATGACGGCTTCGATTTCACTCATCCGCTCCATCGCCTGTCCTACCAGATCATGAGCCCCGGCTGGACGCGCCTCATGCGGCAGCTTGTTGAAACGCTCGCCTCCGAAGAAGCTGCGCCTACTCCAAACAAGTAGGGCGTGCTTTCTTTGGCATGTATCGGAACATCTATCATTTGAAGCATTCAAGATACGAGAACGACGATGGCGATAGAAACCATCGAAATGGCCACCGTCACGGTGAACGATCAGGACGCCGCCCTAGACTTTTACGTCAACAAGGCAGGGTTTGAGAAACGCATCGACAACGCCTTTGGGCCTATGCGTTTCCTGGTCGTCGCGCCTAAAGGCAGTCGCACCGGCATTGTTCTGCAATCCGCTCAGGCAAATCGGAAGCCCACTGGAGGTTCCACTGGGATCGTGCTTGGCTCAAGCGACGTTGAGGGCACCTATCAGGAGATGAGTGGTCGCGGCGTCATCTTCACGCAGGCACCAGTCAAACAGCCCTGGGGCGCAATGGAAGCCGTCTTTAGTGATCCCGACGGGAATACCTACTCGCTCACCAGCCAGTGGGGTGGTAAAAGGATCAGGAACGAGCGAGATCTGTCCAATGCCATGGGTGGCTGTCACCTCAATAGGAAGACCGGCCACCCATGGCATTCCTGCATGGATATATGATCCGTTTTTACCTGTTGCATTTGTCATCATGAGCTTTGAAACGCAGGACCCTACCTGATGAGGAGCGGTTTTCCCAGGAGGCGCGTCCCAATGTACAGGATTGGGGGCAAATGTGTCTGTTTCCGGACAAACATGGTGGCAATTTCAGGTCAGTTCTTCTGAAAGTCTCGAATGGATGACTTTCATTCGGGGTGGTGCATCTTGGATGCATGGGATCTTACCAATGCCATTCCTCAGAGTAGAAATCGAAGTCTGGGTAGGCTTGTTGTAATGTTTCGATTACAGCTCTTTCTGCATCCATAGGTAGAACCACATGAACTGGTGGAGGTTGCCTATTTTGAGCTCATTTCCCGTCCTTTTTTCGAGCTCTTCACCACTTAGTGTGGTTGTACCCATCCATATCTCCCCTGGTTACAATATTCGCATCCGGTTTGAACCAGATTTCTTGCTTCTCTCCCTTGGATGCCAGCATTACTGCTCCAGCCCTACGTGCAGCCATCTCCATTCCATCTAATATAGCAGCGTAATCATACTTCATGCCCACTCTCCTTATCCAAGAACTCTACTACATCGCTGAGCTCGGAAATGCGGTGCCCTTCTTTAGAAGGCAAACATTCCAGTGGGTCGTATAATACCGAGATGGCTCCCACGGACAAAGCCAGTAATTCATCCGCATCTGGACTGTCTCCCACATGGATACATTGCGCGGGTTCTAGCTTA
>DATAYF010000643.1:0-3269 GCA_036272735.1 Ktedonobacteraceae bacterium | reverse complement strand
CTTCCCGGATCTGCCCATATTCATTCGACTGCAGATCTCAGTTCCAACAATGTGCTTGTTCCCTTGATCATGTACCTTGCACGGCATGATGGTAAGTTTCCTGACGATAAGGAATTAAGGCATTGTATCCACTGGCTTCCTGCAAGAGATTACCGCGCCCTCATGCAGGATCTCTTCCTGGTATAGAGCGGGTTCTGTCAGAACTGAAACAACATCTTGGCAAAGAGTCAGGCTTCTGTTATTCTTCTCTAAAGAAGAAATGCGAAAGAGAAGCCGAAACGTATGAACTGCCCCTATTGCGCCGCATCCACCATCAGGAAGCGAGCAAAGAAAACGGAACTGGGCTATGCCACCTTTTTCTGCTCAATGTGCAAACATACCTTCAACTATCTTGGGGGTCCGACAGATGTCGTTTCCCTTGTCGTTCTCTGGCGCCTGCGTTATACGTTGAGCCTGCGTGATGTGGCTGAGATGTTCTTGGAACGTGGCTTTATTTTCACCCATGAGACGGTTCAGGATGGGGAAAAACGGTTTGCGCCTTTGATGGCTGATCAGCTACGAACCCGCGCGACGTGGTCAAGCCGGAACATCCTGGTATGTCGACGCGACCTATCTCAAGGTTCATGGGAAGTGGTGCTATCTCTATCGTGCCATTGATCACGATGGCAACCTGGTTGATTCGCGACGCAGCCGAGAAGCGAGATAGAGATGCAGCCAAAGCGTTTTTCAGGCAAGCCATTGCCGTGGTTGGTCATACGCCAGTGTCTGTCACGACAGACGGGCATCGCTCCTATCCCCGTGCGATACGCCAGACCTTGGGAAATGAGGTGGCGCATCGGACAAACGTCTCCTTGAATAGCCGCAGAGAACAAGACCACCGAGGCATGAAACAACGGTACTATCCCATGCGTGGTTTCGGAAACGTTGCGTCAGCAGCTCGTTTCTGCCGTGCCTTTGACGAATTACGCCACTCGTTCCGTTATCGCTCTACCACAAGGGAAACAATCTCGCTGGGGCAACAACGACAGATATTCTATGAGCGGCTGGCAGCTTTGCAAGAACTGCTGGATGCAGTAGCATAGGTCTGCCGATGGTTCTGCGAGTCGCTGAAGGTCTTGCGCACACCTTGGCGTTCTCAGCTCTGACACTTCCGGTGAGAAGCGACAAAGCGATCCGCCGGCATTGGCAATTGGTCTGCTGCGCGTTCTCCTTTTGCTGGTTCCATCTCAGTCACCTGACCTCTTGCGCGACACCAGCGGTCACTGAGCGGCCTGAGCCATCAACGACTGCACCCACCAGCGCCTCTGCTGAGACAGCGGAAACGAGGAAAAAAATCAGCAAGGCACGAGAGATGCGCCCACACGTGTCCTGCCCGGCAGCCCTGCGAGCGGTCCGCGCATGGCTCCAGCCCTGGATCATGCTCAGACGATATTGGAGCGGCTGGTCCTCACGGCCCCCGCCTCCTGCCGTGCAACGCCTCCCTCAATGGTTTGAGCGGGGACAGGCTCTCGCTCTCTATAACTCTGCTTGACCCTCGTCAACAAAGTACCGCTACAGCGGAGTGCCAAAGGATTGAGCTAGTATATTTACCTTTTCCTTTCAAATGGATACGAGCATTTGGTGATGTTTCGAAATAGTTCCTTGTCAGTAAAAGCAAGCAGGAGATTACCGAGTGTACAACTTTATTTTCCCCGAAGTATCTTCGAGAGATTCAAGGGCAGGCCCTAGTGTACAACTTTAGAGCGCTCTAAGTTCATGAGAACATTAAATTCTGAGCATAAGAAAGAGCTCTTGAGTGTACAACTTAATTGTCCGTATACACTTGTAGACGTAAAATAAAGTCTTACAATTAAAATAAAGTCTTACGATTTCATACAGACAAGTTGGCGACTACTGAAGATAATCAGTAGTCGCCAACTGTATACTCACCGTTCGCTTAAATTTTAGGGTATAAAATGAATTGTTTTCCCCACTTGTGGTCAAAAAATGCCCATAAAACGGCATTCATTCCCCACTTGACAATGAGGCTTGAGATTAAAGTCAAGCCTCATTGCCAAAGCAAGGTAGTAAATTGGGCTAAACTGCGGCAAATAGCCATGATTTATGACAAAATTTTAACAGGCCGACAAAATTGTCGGTGAACAGAGCCGTATCAAAGGAATCAGGAGAAGATACATGCCACAAGTACGACCGTTTCGCTTTGGCATCATTACAGATGGCGCCCCTACCCGCGAAGAATGGATCACACGGGCACGAGAGGCCGAAGATCTGGGCTACTCTACCCTCTTGCAGCCAGATCACTTTACCAACAAGTTTTTCCCTCTGGCCTCCCTCATGGCAGCCGCGGACGCGACGAAAACCTTGAGAATTGGCACACTGGTCTCTAACAACGATCTTCGTCACCCGGTCCTTCTTGCGAAAGAGGTGGCGGCGCTGGATATGCTCTCCGGTGGACGTTTTGAACTGGGCATTGGAGCGGGCTGGAATCGACCGGAATACGACCAGGTTGGTGTGCCCTTTGAACGTGCCGGGCTACGCATTGAACGCCTGGAAGAAGCCTTAAAGATTATTAAACAAAGCTTCAGCGATGAAATCGTCAATTTCACCGGCAAACACTATACCGTGACCGATCTCAACGTGACGCCAAAACCCATTCAGCGTCCTCACCCGCCAATCGTCATGGGTGGTGGTGGCAAAAAACTTCTGAGCTTGGCCGCACGCGAAGCCAATGTTATTGGTCTGCACATCAAGGTGAATGATAATGGCACAGTTGATGCCACAGAAAATATTGAGGATACCCTGACCGAAAAAGTCGGGTGGATTCGCGAGGCCGCGGGCGAGCGTTTTTCGTCCATCGAGTTGAATATTCTTATCTCCGGCTTCGCCCTGGCACAAAATCAGCAGGAGGCCGCGGAACACTATATCCGCGAAAGAGAACTGACAGATGCCACGGTTGAGCAGGTGCTTGCCAATCCGTACGTCATGCTCGGAACCACCGAACAAATGGTCGAGCGTATCCAGCTCTGGCGCGAGCGCCTGGGCGTCTCATATCTTGTTATCCGCGCCGAGTATATGCGCGCCTTCGCGCCGGTTGTGGCCCAACTGGCAGGGAAGTAAACGGGCGGAAAGAGTGAAATTGGGTACCCGCCTTGCCCAATACGTAGGAGGAAGGGCCAAAGAGAAGCCGCACGTACACAACAGCGCTGTTGTGTACGCGCGGCTTCTCTCACCCAGCAAAGGGCTTAACGTCCACTCCACTGGAGTGTCTA
>DATAYF010000642.1:0-4063 GCA_036272735.1 Ktedonobacteraceae bacterium | reverse complement strand
TCCTAAAAGATGGCGATTTCGTGATCTAGCTGCGCAGCCATTAGCAACAAGTTGAGCTGAGTGCTAACTCATACTATAGAAAATGTAGTATAATACTTACCTATACTTACGCACGTATTCTTCCCTGGAGGCATTCTTTGGAACAGGAACCATTACTCAACGTCGCATCTATCGAAGATGTTCAACGAGCCATGTACACCCATAATTATATAGCGGACCGCAGCCTTGCCACGACCGTGTTTCTGGCGCTCAAACGGCGCAAACCACTGTTACTGGAAGGTGAACCAGGAGTCGGCAAGACCGAAGTTGCCAAGGTGCTCTCCGAGGTTTTACACACCAACCTGATTCGGCTCCAATGCTACGAAGGGATCGATATCAGCACCGCCGTGTACGAATGGAACTACACGCGCCAGATGCTCTACATCCGCCTGCTGGAAGCCGAACAGACCAACAAAAATGGCGATTCTGGCCGCCAAAACGAACTTCACGAGATCTTTGGCCCCGAGTTTTTAATGCAACGTCCACTCCTGCAGGCCATCGATCCCAGGAACGCGAACGCGCCGGTTCTCTTAATCGACGAGCTTGACCGCAGCGATGAAGAGTTCGAAGCCTACCTGCTCGAACTGCTTTCCGATTTCCAAATTACGATCCCCGAAATCGGCACCATCGCCGCCAAAGAACCGCCTTTCGTGATCATCACCTCGAACCGCACGCGTGAAATTCACGACGCCCTGCGCAGGCGCTGCCTCTACTACTGGATCGATTTTCCCACGCCAGAGAAAGAGTTCTCCATCGTTATGGCGCGCCTGCCAGAAGCGCCCGAAAGGCTGGCGAAGCAGGTCTGTAACTTCGTGCAAAATCTGCGCAGCATCGATCTCTATAAAGCGCCGGGTGTGGCCGAGACGCTCGATTGGATCAGCTCGTTGCTCGCCTTAAATCAGCTTGAGCTTGTCGAGGGTCCGGTACGCGATACGCTAGGGGCGCTGCTGAAATACCAGGACGATGTTGCAGCCGTTGGTGGCAACGACCTGCAAAAAATGTTGAACAAAGCGCGAGGAGCGTCCTAGAACATGAACACACTTCCACAGGGCAACGGCGAGTACAAAGCTCCGCTAGAGCTACGTCCACTCGATATTGAACGCGGCGAGCGGCTGCTGTATCGTCTCACCGAGTTTGGGCACCTCCTCTGGGAAGTAGGGATCAACGTAGGGCCGCGTCAGATGCTTGAACTCGTCGAAACGCTCAGCCTGGTCGATTTTACCAAACCCGAAGATTTCTACAATACGCTGAAGTGTTGCCTGGTAAGCAAGCACGAGTATGAGATGATCTTCGACCAGATGTTTAGCTATTATTGGTACATGCGCGACAAACCCAAGAAGGAAAACGCGCAGGGGGCTGTCAGACGCGAAGAACGCCAGATGCGCCTCCCACCCTCCGAACGCAAGCGTTTAGAAGAGCAGATGAACACACGCGAGCTACGCAAAGAACTGCGTAAGGAGATGCGTGAGACGGAGCGGCGCAACCAAAAAACAACCCACGACGAGGACGAGGGCCAGGAAGACGATAAGGGCGATCCGCAAGGTCTGGCCTACAGCGGCTTCGAGCAGTTGCGCAAGAAGGATTTTGAGAATTTCACCTGGGACGAGGTGCAAGAAGCCAAGCGCCTGATGTCGGAAATGCGCTGGAACCTGGGCATGCGCCCGACCCGGCGCAAAGCTCCCGCACGCAATGGGGCCTATCCCGACATGCGCCGTATCATTCGCCGCAACCTCAAGCACGGCGCGGAACCGATCGAGTTGAGTTGGCGCAAGACGAAGCACAAGCCGCGCCCACTCGTGATTATCTGCGATATCAGCGGCTCGATGAGCTTGTATTCGCGCCTGCTGCTACACTTTATTCATACGATCTCGAATGGCCTGTTGAACGTGGAAGCGTTCGTATTCGGCACCCGGCTTACCCGCGTCACGCGCCAGCTCAAAAAGCGCGACGTTGACGATGCCGTACGCGATGTCTCCAGATCGGTGCAGGACTGGTCCGGTGGCACACGTATCGGTGACGCCATCCACCTGTTCAATCACCGCTGGGGCAAACGCGTCCTGGGGCGCGGAGCCGTTGTCCTGCTGATCAGCGACGGTTGGGATCGTGGCGACCCAACCATGCTCAAAATTGAAATGGACCGCCTACAACACAGTTGCCACCGGCTCATCTGGCTCAATCCATTGCTCGGCTCAGCGGATTATCGCCCGCTCACCATCGGCATGAAAACGGCGCTCCCGTTCATCGACAATTTCTTACCCGTGCATAACCTGGACAGTCTCATGAACCTGGGCCACTTGCTCTCCTCCATCGACGAGAGTCGGCCCTCGCGTAGCGGCGCGGCCCGGCGTAAAGCGGCCGAAAAATGGCTGAAACCCGCGTCGCGGCGCTAAACAAGTTCAAACAAGCAAGAAAGTGAGAGAAACAATGCGTGATATCGTCGAAGATGTAGAAAAATGGCGTGCACACGGCGAGCGTGTAGCGGTTGCGACCGTGATCAGTATGGCTGGTTCGGCTCCGCGTCTGCCGGGAGCCAAGTTAGCCGTGAGTGAGCAAGGCGAAATCAGCGGCTCGGTGAGCGGTGGTTGCGTAGAACCGGCTGTGATCGAGAGCGCCATGGAGGTTATGAAAAACGGCCAGCCACAAATGCTAGAGTTTGGCATCAGCGAGGCCGAAAACTTTGAAAAAATCGGCTTGTCCTGCGGAGGCACCATTCGCGTTTTCGTAGAACGCCTCGACTGGTAAACGGCTAATAGGAAAAGATGGTGCGGTGGCAGTGGCTCACCACGCACCACTTGTAGCTATGTATGAATGAGGAGGAGTGCCATGGGCGAACTATACGCAGAGTTTAAAGAGAGGTTAGACCAGCAAAAGGGCTGTGCATTAGCGACGATTGTGAGCGGGCCTACCCACGTGGGGGCAAAACTGCTGATTTTACCCGAACAGACCATCCACGGCACCTTCGACCTGGCGGACCTTGAGCAACGCGTTGCACACGACGCCGAGCGCGCCATGTGGACTGGCGACGCGCATACACACAGCTATGTGATCGCAGCAGCCACAGAGCAGCAAACATTCGAGGTCTTTATCGAAGGTTTCCCACCTCCACCCACGCTGCTTATTGTTGGGGCGGGACATATTTCCATCCCCTTAACCACCTTCGCCAAAACCTTGCACTATCGCGTGGTCGTCATCGACGCGCGTTCCGCCTTTGCCACCAAAGAACGCTTTCCTATGGCCGATGAACTGATTGTGGCCTGGCCTGATGAAGTATTGGCAAAATGGGATCTCAATCCGTCCACCTCTGTAGCGGTCCTCACCCACGATCCTAAATTCGATGAGCCAACGCTCAAAATAGTACTTTCGCGCAATGTCGGTTACGTCGGGGCTATTGGCAGCCGGAAGACCGGCGCGGAAAGAGCCGAGCGACTCAAACAACAGGGGCTGAGCGACGAACAACTCGCGCGCATTCATGGGCCGATTGGCCTGAATATCGGCGCGACTGCTCCCGAAGAAATGGCCCTGGCAATCATGGCCGAGATTGTCGCTACCCGCTATGGCAAAGATCAGGCCAGCGTACGCGACTGGGTCAAAAAATAATATCTGCAACTTATCGCTGTCTGATTCGTTCTTTTCTTTGAAGCGTTTTTTTGTAGCAAAAGATAAAAGGGCAGAAAGTATATCTTCTTGTCTCATGGCTACGCTCATTTCGCTTATATACAGTAAAATTAAAGCAAAAAGCTCGTTATTCATAAAGGATATTCTATGCCAGGAAGTTATTATAATCCCGACGAACCAACCGAGCGCGCACGCCCACAGCCGCCGCACGCTCCATCACATAACCAACCACCAGCGCCGCAGGGTCCGCAAGGCAAGTTGGTGTTGGGCAGTTTTCGCGAACAGGACCAGCAGGGTAAGCCAAGCCAGCACGCATATCCTAACCAGGCTGCACGCAACCCGAATCAGCAGCGTGAAGCCCCTTATAGGCAGCAACCTCAACAGCCCAACCCCGAAGTTGGTCGTTATC
>DATAYF010000641.1:0-11464 GCA_036272735.1 Ktedonobacteraceae bacterium | reverse complement strand
AAAAGGAAGCACGAAGAGGAAAATAGCGAGAAGAGCAGATACCCAGTTGGTGATCTTTCAACGAAAACGGCCTGTCTGATTTACCAAGGAAGGTGTCACCAATGCACGTGCTTCATCAGTGTTGCTGCGAACTTGATGTCCACAAGCGTTTCGTCGTTGCGTGTCTGATCTGCTCCAGCGAGGACGGAAAGCCTCACAAAGAACTCCAGCGTTTCCCCATCCTGACCCCTGATTTGCTTCGTCTGATTGATTGGCTTCAAGCGGTCAACTGCACCCACGTCGCCCTCGAGCCAACGGGGGTGTATTGGAAACCCATCTTCAATCTGATGGAGGGACTTTTCGAGATCGTGTTGGTCAATGCCCAGCACATGAAAGCGGTGCCTGGTCGCAAAACTGATACCAAAGACGCCGAATGGATCGCTGACTTGTTGCAGCATGGCTTGCTCAAAGCATCGTTCATTCCCCCTCAACCGCAACGCGATTTGCGTGATTTGACCCGTTACCGCAGTAGCCTCAAACAGGAGCGCACTCGTCATGTCAATCGCATCTGCAAATTGTTGGAGGAAACCACTATCAAGCTCAGCTCAATCTTTGCCGATTATGATATGCAAAACAGGGTGTGATATTCTTCCCGCCCTGGCCGATGGCGAGGACAGGCCTGAAGTGCTTGCAGACCTGACATGGTTGCGGGCTCCTCACAAACGGGATGCGCTGGTTCCCGCCCTGCAAGGATGTATGCGAGCGCATCACCGCTTTCTGTTTGACCCAACAGTTCTCACAAGATGAACAAATCACCTCCTGCTTGCAGATAGCGCACTGCAAAGGTATCGCGCAACAAGGAAGGATTGACACCCCTTCTCGTGATTCCTGCCCGTTTCCTGATCCCCTTTGGTGAACTGCGATGCAAAAGAACCACCGGACCGTCAAACCATGCTTTTGATGTACTGAGCAGAACGATGGGCAAGGCCCATAATACTGAGCATCGGATTGGTGCCAGAGGGCGCCGGGAAGACACTCCCATCACACACAAAAAGCCCCTGCACACCATGCACCTGTGATGTACCATCAACAACTGATTGGCGGGGATCGGCCCCCATTCGACAGGTGCCCATCTGGTGCGCAGAGAAGACCACTAAACGATTTGGTCCCAGGCCGTGGCGCTCTAATTGCGTATTAAATTGGCGCCATTGCTGCTCGCTCAGAGAACCATCGGCCTGGCGCTCGATTAGCGTTGGTCTGCTGTGTAAGGATAGAACATGGGTAGCGCCCGCTGCGAAATGGATGCGTGCGGCCTGGCGGAAGCCATGTAAGAGATGCCGACGATCAAACATCGAAGTTACATAGTGGATCACCGGCTCACCCTCGTGATCGAGTGTTATCCGCCCTTCGCCTCTGTCGCGCACCAGAATAATAAAGGACGCGCTATAGGCGGCCTCACTGACGTGGTTCCGGTAGGCGCGTGCCGAATGCCAGGGAAGCGCCATCCCCAACATGCCTGGGTGAATGGGCGGAACCTCCAGCTTGTAGCCATAGTTCCCGTCCAGGTGCGCAAATTCGTCACTGTAAGCTGATTGCATGACCCCTTGCCAGGGATTTACCTTCTCCGGGTAGACCCCACTGATTACACCGGTTGGGTGCAAAAAAAGGTGCCGTCCAATATGACGATTATCTAAGCCAGAGCGTAGTAACACAGCCGGTGTGTGGATAGATCCTGCTGCCACGATAACCTTTTTCGCCCGTACGATGACCTCGTGGGTTTCTCCTGTTTCGGGATGATGCGCCAGCGCCCGGACGCCGACAGCTTTGTAGCCGTTTTCAAGCAAAACCTTATCAGCGCCGCAATGCACAATAATTCGTGCTCCGTGGTCATAGGCATCCTGTAAGTACGTTTTCATCGTGGATTGCTTGCAACCATAGCGGCAGCCAAAGCCACAGGTACCACATCGTTGCTCACAACCTGTTGCATTGCGCCGGAGGGATCCCGCGTGATATCCCAGGGCCGCGGCGCCATCGAAAAGCAGTTGATTTTGCCGGTTATGGACGCTGTTATCGGTATTCACCTGGATACGTCGCTCAACGGCCGCAAAACTCTCTTGTAGCGCAGGGCCAGTAAAATCTTTCAAGCCAGACATCTGTTCCCACTGGTTCAGCACATCAGCGGGCGTGCGAAACGAGGTACACCAGTTCACCACCGTTCCACCTCCCAGTGTATTGCCCGCGAGGATGGTTACTCCCATATCTTTTGAGGTCAGGGTGCCACCGTGAAGATAGAGATTGCTCATCGCGTCAATCTCTTGCAGGCTAAAGTCGGTATCGCTTGCGTATCCTCCTTTTTCCAGGACAATTACATTTTTGCCTGCCATGGCTAGCTCTCCAGCGACCAGACCCCCTCCTGCGCCGGAACCAATGACAACTACCTCGCATTCCAGGCGCGTATCTTTGGTGATCGATAGAGGTTTGATGGGCCGTGTCGAGGTGGCTGAGGGAGGTGCGGGAGCTTCATAGCCGATGAGCTTCCAGGCTGGATTTTCCCCTGTAGGAGTAGGGGTGCCGAAAAAATAAAACCCGATCAAGCGTTTGAATGCCTGGTATGCCTCACGGAATTTTCTCATTGGGCTGTTCGCCATAGCTAACAGATAGCGTTCACGTTTGGCAAAAGACAAATCGACAAACGGACGAGGGCTTCCGACGAGCAGCAAGCCCAGGATGGGCGAGGCCATCAATGCGAAAAGCTGATGAATTTCTGCGCGCTTGGCTTCGCTCTCTTTCGCCATAGCATCAGCAACGAGAAGAGCAAGCTGGATGTCGTCAGCATGAAGTCGATAAAACGTGGTGAGATCTTCTGAACTGTTGGCAGGGGGTTCTAGCGAAGGGATAAACGTTTCACAGACGCTTTCTAGAATACGAAACTCTTCTGGTGATAGCCAACCGGCAATTTGCTTTTGCGTCTTGCCTGTGTTTACCTCTATAGACCACACATTAGCCATACATAGCCTCCTTTTCGATGCCTGATAAAGCTGCATTGCACTACCAGATCGCGGTTGACGTTAGTAGCATACCACAAAAATGACTGATTATCAGTCATTTTTGTCAAAAATCTTGACTTTTGGTCAATTTTGAAGCATATTCAAATAGAGACAGGTAAAAAATGCTACTCAGCAGACCAAGAAGGTTGCCTTATCAAGGAGGATACACGAGTGCGCATCTCCAAACAGACCGTGCAAGTGAATGGCTGGTCAGTTCACTACGAAGTTGTGGGCAAGGGTGAGCCGGTTGTGCTGGTCCACGGTCTCTCCGAATCAACGCGGGTATGGTACAAAAACCTTCCTGCACTCGCCGAGCGCTATCGTATCTACCTGGTCGATTTACCAGGCTTTGGCGCGATGCGAAAATTCCACCGACAATTCAACCTAGAACAGTCAGGGGCCTGGTTGGATGGGTGGATGCAGACTGTGGGACTGGAAGCGGCAAACCTGGTTGGGCATTCGATGGGCGGATATGTTTGCATGGCGTTAGCTGCTGTGCACCCGGAGAAGGTCAAACATCTCGTGCTGGTGGACTCGATTGGTATTCCCTTTGGCCTTCCGGCCGATCGCCTGGTTTATCCAGCGCTTAAAGCCATTGTGCGAACGATTCCATCGTTCTGGTGGTGCATTGGTTATGATTACTTGCGTGCAGGGCCAGCAATGATATTCAAGGCCTCTCGGCAAATTGTCGCGCTCAATACTGCTGAGGTGCTCGCATCTGTGCGCGTGCCAACGTTGATTGTCTGGGGCGAGGATGATGACCTGGTTCCTTTCTCATTGGGTCGTCAGCTTCACGAGCGCCTGGCTGGTGCGCGCTTATTTGTTTTGCCTGGCACCAATCACTTCTGTATGTATGAGCAGCCACGCGAATTTAATAACGCGCTGCTTACTTTTCTACAAGGGCAGGACGTTGGCATAGAAGCAGCGGTGAGCAGCGGACAGCTTTAACAATCAATCGCTGGAGGAATGCTTATGTCACATGATTTCGCACGCCAACACGGCTCATCTGGAGCTATGCATCAGGCCGGAATGGCTACCAGGCGAAGCCTTTTGCAGAGACGCGTTCTCGTCGTTGGCGCAGCGGGTGCCTTTGGTAGCGGGATCGCGCAGGCGTTACGTGAACGTGGAGCGCGAGTGATGGGAATTGATCGCGTGAGTAGGCCAGATATCGTTGTGGCAGATATTACCGATGATGAGGCTGTGCGCAGTGCTGTTCAGCAGGTACTGGCGCAGATTGGCGGACTTGATGTGCTGATCAACACTGCCGGCGTTGGACCGCTCCAGGATGCAGGCGCACCTCCCGGCGAGAGTGTCATGCAGGCGCTGTCTGTCAATTTGCTTGGTCCCTGGCGTGTGGCGAGTTACGCCTTACCGGCGCTGATTGAATCGCGCGGGCGCATTATCAACGTCGCCTTCGGCCTGACCTTCGCCAACGTGCCCTTCGCTTCTCCGTATACCGCCAGCAAGCGTGCACTTACCGCCTGGTCGGAGGTGTTGCGTCTGGAATATGGCAGCCATGTGGGGGTCACGACCATTTATCCTGGCTACATCAAAACGCCCATTCATGCGCAGGCCGAAGCGGAGGGTGTATCGCTTTCGGGACTCGTGCGTGAAGAGCCATTGAGCGCGATGATCAAGACTGTCGTACGCGCCTGCACCGGCAAGCCTCGCCGCGACCTTGCTACTACTCGTCTGGGCAACATTGAAATTGGCCTGGCGCGCCACTTCCCAGCTTTCGCTGATCGTGTGATATTACAACGGATGCAACAGCTCGCCCGCCAGAAGCGCTACGCAAATGCGCCTCTGACCTTCGGAATGCTTAAACGTATGGGTTTCAAAAACTAAGTTCTTCTTCCGAAGTCCAACGCCACTGCCGTGGCTAGCGCTACAAGTGCTGTGCGCTCAGGTTTTCGGATAAGTAGTAAGTAAGGGATGAGGAAAGAACACGAACATGGTGCGACAACGCGTTCCACGGCGTCAACGGCTCATTGAAGTTGGCATGGATTTGTTTTTCAATCGCTCATATGAAGAGGTTTCCGTCGATGATATCGCCGAGGTCGCAGATATCTCGAAGGGACTCCTCTACTACTATTTTCCAACGAAGCACGACTTTTATGTAGCGATTGTGCAGTATGCGGCGGAACAGCTACTCCGAGAAACCGAACCAGACCAGCAACTTGAGCCTACGGAGCGTTTGCGCACCAGCCTGAACGCGTACTTTTCCTACGTGGAACGTCACGCGAAAGCGTATATCGCGCTTCTACGCGGTGGAGTAGGCGTCGATTCTCAGGTCGTGGCTATTATGGATTCGGTGCGCCAGACCTATGTGCAGCGCATCCTCCAGAGCCTTATGGGAGAGGTAACACTTCATCCTGCGCAGCTTATTGCGATCAACGGCTGGATTGGTTTCGTCGAAGCAACCAGTATTGCCTGGCTTGAACGCCGCGATCTCAGTCAAGAGGAGTTGTGCAACCTGGCGATTGCGGCCTTTAGCATGATATTTCGTGCGCATAAGGGGTATTCTATGGCGAAATAAGCCGTAGAATAATATCATGTCATCTGGCTTGAAGGAAGAGATAAGCTTGTCTCGTACCTATAAAAAGAGCACACAATATTGAGCTATAACAGACAGGAAGATTTCCGTTACACTCGTGTCTAACTACTATGAAGGAGCATAGCACCATGAGCCAATTCCCGGCAATCCCTACACGCACAATTCCACACATGTCATTGAAGGATGCATTTGCGGTCATTCTTTTGCTTCGCCCATTGGATGTCCTTGTGCGGCTGGCGCATAAGTATGGAGACGTTCTCCATTTAAAGGCAGGGAGAGAAGAAATCTTTATTCTCAACCATCCTGACGATATCCGCGAAATGCTGGTCGTGAAACATGAAAATTTCCGCAAGGGCGAAGGCGTCATGATGCTAGATCGCATGCTGGGGAAAGGCTTGATCACCAACGATGGCGCGTCGCATAAGCAACAGCGGCGGCTTGTGCAGCCTGCATTTCATCGCAAGCGGATCGCGAGCTATGCCGCTGCTATGGTGGATGCGGCGCAGCAGCAGGCGCAGGTCTGGCAGAATCGCGAGCAGATCGATATGGCGCAGGAGATGTTGCAGTTAACGCTCGTCATTGTGGGCAGGACACTCTTTAACACGGATGTCGCGCAGGAAGCAGATACCTTCCACGATGGGCTGGCGACGGCGATGGAGGCCTTCAGGAAAATAGGGCTTTCAGCCTGGGGGCAACTGGTGGAACGGTTGCCTTTCCCCATTAATGCGCGTTTGCGGCAGGCGCGCGAAAATCTCGATAAGGTCGCCTATCGCATCATCGACGAGCACCGTCGTGCAGGCGTCGATCAGGGTGATCTCCTCTCGATGTTGTTGATGGCACAGTACGAAGACGGGAGGCCCATGAGCATGCAACAGGTGCGTGACGAAATCATGACACTCTTCCTGGCAGGTCATGAAACCGTTGCTCACGCGCTGACCTGGACATGGTATCTGCTAGCTCAGCATCCCGAAGTGCTGGCAAAAGTTCAACAGGAGGTAGATACGGTTCTGGCGGGTCGACCGGCCACCATCGATGATCTCCCACGACTCAGCTATATCGAACAGGTTATCATGGAGTCTATGCGTCTCTGCCCACCTGTCTGGGCCATTGACCGCCGCGCTATTTGCGATACCGATATTCGTGGGATCCATATACCAAAAAGATCAAGAGTCGTGATGAGCCAGTATGTGGTCCATCACGATGCACGCTTTTATCCTGATCCCGAACGCTTCGATCCTGAACGCTGGACGTCGGAAGCACAGGCTACACGGCCCAAATTCGCCTACTTTCCCTTTGGGGGCGGACCTCGCCTCTGCGTTGGAGAAACATTTGCGTGGACCGAGAGTATTCTACTCGTGGCGACACTGTCTCAGTACTGGGAGGCACACCTGGCTCCCAATGCGCGCATAGCGTTTCAACCAGCAGTGACCCTGCGTCCGAAATATGGGGTTAAGATGGCCCTCCACAAGCGTGTACCATCTAAAGTAACAGTCTAGCTTCAACAAACCGCCGCAGGAGTCCCCTGTCGTTCACGCATGGGGAGGAATGCGGCGTTCCTTGTTGGAGAGGAGGAGAGGGGCACATTTACACAAGGAAGGCATTGACAGATATCAGCGGACGTGGTACGTTTGTTCGCATGAAACAGACCATCACAGCCAAGCTCAAACTGCAGACCGCTCCCACCCAGTTCGCGGCCTTGCGAGAGACCCAACTGGCCTATCGCGATGCCTTGAACCACGTGAGCCGCTACAGCTTTGCACACGGCAAGACCAGCAATCGGCGCGCCCTGCAAGATGCGTGCTACGACGAGATCCGCCTGCTGTTTGGCTTGCCTGCCCAGATGGCCTGTAATGTTCCCCGTCAGGTTGGGGCCACCTACAAAACCCTGTGGACCAAAGCAAGACAGAATGCCCAGGCCCGCAAAGCCGGCTGGACCAGGAAGCGCTACAAGGGACTCGATCAGCCGCCCAGGTATGTCTCGCCGACCTTGACCTACCACTACCAGCGCGACTATTCCTTCAAGAAAGAGCAGCAGGTCAGCATCCTGACCCTGCAGGGGCGCTTCGTGGTCTCCTACCGCGGCTACGAGAAACATGTGGCCTTCATTGGGCAGGGAGCGGCCATCGGAGCCGCCAAACTCTGGTATGACAAGCCACGTAAGCAGTGCTACCTGCTGGTGTCCCTTGAGCTGGAGGTGGCAGATCCCACCGCCGAGACGCATTCCCAGATCGTTGGCGTAGACGTCGGTCAGCGCTACCTGGCCGTGACGGCCACCATCACCGGGCAAACCTCCTTTTTCCCTGGCAAACAGGTCCGTGTCACAGCGGATCACTCTGCGTGCCTGAGAAAGCGGTTGCAGAAGAAAGGCACTCGTTCCGCCACGCGACGCTTGCTCGCCATCAGCGGACGAGAGAGACGGCTGAAGCAAGACCGCAACCACCTGATCAGTCGGCGCCTCGTGGACGCCCACCCCCAGAGCCTGATTGGCCTGGAAGACCTGACCCACATTCGCGGACGGACCAAAGGCAAGCGAGGAAGGAAGGCCAGCAAGAAGCAGCGGCGAGCCAATCGCCATTCCTCCTCGTGGGCGTTTGCCGAATTGCATGGCTACATTGCCTACAAAGCGCTGCTTGCAGGAAGTCTGGCCATCAAGGTGGATGCCTGCCAGACCAGTCAGGCGTGCCCCAGGTGTGGCTTTGCCTCTGAGGACAACCGCCCCAACAAGGGGCTGCTGTTTGTGTGCCAGGAGTGTCGGTATCGACTCCATGCAGACCTGATTGGTGCCAGAAATGTGGCGCTGCGAACGTTGCTCACCCGGCAGGACTGGGTGAGGACGGGGCTCTTGTCGGTATCCCCTGATGTGTCGTGCGAGGAAGCCAATTCACGAAGGCGGCAACGCTTTCGTGAATTGCGTTGGAGCCCAGACACAAGCCCCCACCTTTAGGCGTGAGGTGACTGACGCAAGCATGAGGTTCTGGCATCTCTGAAACCAAGCGTTGTCCTGTGATGGGGTGGCAAAGTAGCCACTCCAGGTACCATTCTATTCGTATTGTATCAGCTAATACGGAGGAGCTTATGTTTACCAATGATGCACAAGTTGTCAATGGACGGACATTCGACAAAGAAGCACTGAACAGACAGGCGGCTGATAGGGAAACCTATATACAGAGCCATCCCTGGATACGCCATTATGAAGAAGGCGTTCCCGATTACATCGAAATTCCTGATGAACCGCTGACCTGGATTCTCGACGATGTCGTCAAAGGTTTTCCAGATAACGTCGCTTTTATCTACTACGGTGCGAAAATTACTTATGCCCAATTTCTTCAACAAGTGAACGGTTTCGCCGTTCAGCTTCTGCACCTCGGTGTCAAGCCGGGTGACCGCGTCGCCATTTCACTGCCAAATATTCCACAGTACCCTATTGCATTCTTTGCGACCCTCAAGATTGGCGCGGTAGCCGTTCCCACCAATCCGCTCTACACCGAGCGCGAGATGCAGCAGCAGCTTGCCGACTCTGATGCTCGTGTCTTAATTATGCTTGATATGTTTTATCCGATTGTGCGCAATATACGTGCCAAGACGCCATTGGAGCATATTGTCATCGCCAGCGTCGCGGACTATTTGCCATCCATCCTGCGCACCCTTTATCCACTTTCCCAGCGAAAAGCAAAAAATCCAGAGCCCAAACTCACTGCTAAGGAAATGCGTGCTGATGCAACGCTACACCTTATGAAAGAGATGCAGGCGAAGACCACTCGCCAGGAGGCTCTATCTTTCAAGCCTGCGCCTGTGAAGAGTGAGGACCTGGCGGTGCTGCAATATACCGGTGGAACTACTGGATTGGCAAAGGGTGCCATGCTGACCCATCGTAACCTGTTAGCCAATACGCTGCAAACGACCAAGTGGGTGCCGAAAGGTATCGACGGCAAGGAGCGTGGTATCTGCGTCGCGCCGTTTTTCCATTCATATGGCATGACCGTCTGTATGAACCTGGGTATTTACGCGGCGGGGTCGCTTGTTTTGATGCCCCGCTTTGAACCCAAAGAGGTCATCAAGGCCATCCGCCGTTATCAGCCGAGCATGTTTCCTGGCATCCCCACAATCTATATCGCGATCATGCGTGAGTTGGGTAAAGATACAACCTTCATGCGGTCGATCAAATATAGTATCAGTGGAGCAGCACCGCTGCCGGTTAGTGTGCAGAACGAATTCAACGCCATGACTGGCGGCGCACTCGTCGAGGGCTATGGTTTAAGCGAAGCCTCGCCGGTCACACATTGCAATCCGCTTACCGATAAGGCTCGCAATGGAAGTATTGGCTTGCCGCTTCCTAATGTTGAGGCAACCATTCTTGATCCAGAAACAGGCGAACCTGTGCCGGTGGGAGAAGAGGGAGAGATTGCGGTGAAGGGACCAAATATCATGCGCGGTTACTGGAAGCGCGAAGAGGAGACGAAGGCCGTCTTTGTGAACGGCTGGATGCGTACTGGCGATATTGGGAGAATGGATAAGGATGGCTACTTCTATGTAATTGAGCGAGCGAAAGATCTAATTATCGCCAGTGGTTTCAACGTCTATCCACGTGAAGTCGAAGAAGTTCTCTTCCAACATCCAGCTATTGAAGAGGCCGCGGTCAAGGGTGTTGCTGACGCCTACCGGGGAGAAACCGTTGCGGCCTTTGTGGTCCTCAAAAAAGGCTGTAAGCATGACGAAGAGACCCGAAAGAATATTCTGGCTTATTGTCGCAAGCAACTTACCCCCTATAAAGTTCCCAAAATTCTTGAGTTTCGCAACGAGCTTCCCAAGTCGCTGGTTGGAAAAGTCTTGAGGAGAGAACTGAAAGTGGAGCAAGCGTTGTAGAATTGGGGATTTTACTTTTCTAGCTATATAAACCAGTGTATTTATATTAATAGGCTTGTAAGTGCCATTTTGACGAGAAAGTACGACGTACCAGATAACTAAGGCTGAGCTTGAGGTAAAATGGCTCAAGAGGCTGTTGCAGGTTTTTTTGCACACCGACATTTTTTTGAGACGAACGAAGCAATCGATGGAGAAAAGGGCAGCGCAAGAGGCTCTTTTAGAAGAGGGAAATCTATTTTTCGTGCAGGACCGCTGAAAAAATGTAAGCTCAGCCTCAGTTATATGGCACGTCGTACTTTCTCGTCAGGAATACACCGATAGGCCTAAGACGATTTTTCTCAAGAATCGTTGAAACCATAATGTGGCGCGACATCTTAGCTCATCTCTGTTTGCATCGATCAGGAATGGCGCAATGACCAAGTTTTTAACCATAATATGGCGAGTAACCATTGGAAATCGCTTCTGGAGCGGCGCGATTTTTGCAAGCATAAATTGGCGCACGATTGAAAAGAGATGAGCTTAACTGCCATGCAAGCCCAAATAACCAATGTAGGCCAGTGTGTAAATTTGCGAATGAAGTAACTTCATTCGCAAATTTACACACATCGATGAATAAAGCTTCTCGCATCTTGCTCTCTTCCTTCATAGAGTGCATCTGATCCTTTCCGGGGAGGGCTGATCCCGCGCAGCATACCGATCATTCTCTCGCGTTGGAGCAAAGGAGAGCGCCGTGGAAGAAAGCGATCAGGCTCTTTCCAACTGTGGTTGAACCTGTACCTGTCGTAATGCTTCGCCCAGCGACCAGACGGATGCCCCCAACAAAACGATATCCTTGAGCAGAAACTGCCCAAGGGTCCCCAGGATGGGAAAACCGAGAGTCGGTTCCCAACCCGGTGTCGAAAACAAGAAGGTCAGCGTTGTCAGGAATAATCCTATCGCCAACACACTTCCTATTGCCGAGGCTTTTGCGGAGACTGGCCGCAAAGCAAGCAGAAGTGCGATCCCAATCTCCAGTACCCCC
>DATAYF010000640.1:0-3344 GCA_036272735.1 Ktedonobacteraceae bacterium | reverse complement strand
CGAGGAGCGTGATCCCTCGACCGAGAACGTTTTCCCCCATCGCGGTTTCTCGATGGGAACCCGACCGTTCTGTTGGAAAGGTCCCGTGGAGGCGAACCGTCTCTCTCTGGTGAACCAGAGTGCCTGAGCCTCCACTTTTATTTTAGTACAGGCGTTCAAAAAACGCAAGGAAAGAGGCGGCGCTTCCTCCCCATGGTTCGAAACCAGGGGACTCCGCTCCGCAACTATGTTGAAAGGTCACCATCGTTTATGCCATCATACAACGTATGCATATTAGGCTTTGGTAATGTAGGGCAAGCATTGGTTCGTCACTTGCAGCTAAAAACGGCGGAGTTACGCGAATGTTATGATATCACATGGCGGCTGACAGGCGTAGCAACACGCCGTATGGGCTGGATTGTCGACCCGGCCGGCCTGGATACGGCAGCACTGCTAGCCGGACAGCTTCTACCAGTTTCATCTGCACACGATGTGCATGAATGGTTAAACCTTGCGCAGGCCGATGTGCTCTTTGAGTTGACCTCGACTGATGCCAGTACCGGACAGCCTGCCATTGACCACATACGTACTGCGCTGGAACACGGTGCGCACGCAATTACTGCGAACAAAGGAGCTGTGGTGCATGCTTACGAGGAATTGCATAGTCTGGCACAGGCGCGTGGCAAGCGTTTTCTCTTTGAGGCTACTGTAATGGGCGGTGCACCAGTCTTCTCGCTCTTTCAGGAAGCACTCCCTGCGACGAATGTGTTGAGCTTTCGCGGTCTGCCCAATTCAACCTGTAATGTCATAATCGAACAGATGGAACAGGGTAAGGATTTTTCTGAAGCATTACAGGTTGCTCAAGCTCTGGGCATTGTTGAAACCGATCCAACTCTTGACGTGGATGGCTGGGATGCTGCGCTGAAACTATGTGCAATCTCTACTGTATTGATGGGTGTGCCGATCAAACCCGCTGATGTACAACGCCACGGCATTCGCGATCTGCATCCTGAAACGCTGCGTGCGGCTCGCGCTGCCGGACAACCATTCAAGCTGGTCGCCAGTCTTGAGCGCACCGTCAACGGTGGGCTTGCCCGTGTGCAACCCGAGCAAATAGCAGCGGGTGATCCCCTGGCTGGCGTTAGCAGCGGCTCAATGCTGGGCCACTTTGTCACGGACATGTTGCCCGGCCTGACGGTAGCGCTGCATGTGCCAGATGATCCAACTGCAGGTCCAGACGTAACAGCCTATGATGTCCTGGCTGATTTCCTACGCGCTGTGCGCTAAGCCTGGGATATATATTTGGGGGGGAAGAGGCCCAGCATCTGCGAGAAGTCCAAACTCGACTCGCCTGTAAATTCATCTGAAAACCTCCGACGAGAAAGACGAAATGCCCTCCTAGAGCCAGTTTGTGCTGGCTGGAATAACAGATGTTCAGTCGCTTGTTCCCATCTTAGGCAGCCGGAGGAGCGATCACCTGGTAGCCCAGATGCTTCAGCCGTTTGACCAGCTGGCTTTCCACCAGATCTGGATCCCGGCTGTGAAAGTACTCCACTCCTTTCTCGTCATACGGCTCGGGGCATCGCCCCGATCTAACAGAGTCAACAAACTTGACATGAATTGACTCCAAGAAACCGGGACACAAGCTCATTACACGCCGAAACATAGCTCCTGGATGAATCAAATTGAAATCTGGCTTGGCATTCTGGTCCGCAAGCTCCTCAAACGGGGCGCCTTTCCCTCAGTAAAAGACTTGCAAGCCAAAGTCCTGGTTCGCATTGCCTATTACAATCGCACCATGGCCAAGCCCTTCAAGTGGACCTATCAGGGCAAAGCCTTAGTACAAGCGATCATAAGTGCTTTCCGGGTTTCTGCTCAAGCTGTTCGACGGTATCGGTCTCGTTGATCAGTTTGGGAGAAGAGAGGGAAGCGAGAGCCCCTCTCTGTTGGAATTCTTGCGAGAGAAGCCAGGGACATCGGCCCCTGGCTTCTCTCATTTTTCATTGACCTTGCGACTGGAAACATCCGCTCTGGCCTGGCCAGACTGAACCGTGTCACTACTCAAGCCAAAGGAAATGATACGCGTGGGGGTGATGCGCAACATCTCTGGCGAGAATGTTTCTACAATCTCTTGACCGCCTTCCGGCAGTGCTTCAACCGTCCCACGCACTTCAATCATCCGTGTTTTCCCAGATGGCAAGACATCGTCGACGACAAAGGCTACACGTCCATGGCGGACTGCATCACGATACTTCTTTGTTTGCACCAGCTTATGTCCGCCAATATCAATACTGTCTTCATGAGGGTTATAGCGAAAGGTCACGGGTACCACATGAAGTTCTCCTTTCTCGCTCACGGTTGCTAGCCTGCCCAAACGCTGGCTTTGCAGATAGACGTGTTCTTCTGAAGTAAAATTGCTCATCAGTCATTCTCTCTTTTCCGTTTCATCGGTTTTCGTTGCCCGTTGCTCTGCCAACTTCCTGTTCTGATCTCCACCGCTCCCAGTGCAGCACGGTATCCAGTGGCTTGCGCGCCGCAGGCTTGAATGTTGTCAAGAGCGTATAAGCGACGGGGATGAGTCCTACTTGCATCACGTGTTCGTAAGGGATGTCCAGGATGTCCGCCGCCTCCTGCTCAAAGGCGAGATGAAGCGTTGTCAAAACGGTTCCCAGACCACGTGAGCGGGCGGCCAGCATAAAGCTCCAGGTCGCAGGCCAGATCCCTCCCCAGTGAGCCGCCTGCTCAACAGCAGAGAGATTCTCGGCCCGTCCTTCGATACAGGGAATAACCAGGACGGGAATCTCGTGGAAGTGTGCGGTCAGATACCGCGCTGGGGCAACTTTCCTGATCAGGTCTGCGGCTTCCTTCTCAGAGGCTGCTGCGGCGATCGTCTGTTTGAGCATATCTTCTTGGCCACCGGGAGAAGAGGCGCTTTTGCGATAGAGCGCGGCTACTGCTTGCCGAAGCGCCGGATCAGTGACCACAAGAAAATGCCAGTTCTGCATCCCACCTGGGGTTGGAGCCTGCACGGCAAGAGACAGGCATTCTCGGATCACCTCTGGCTCTACTGGACGTGTGAAGTCCAGGCGCCGACGTACCGCGCGAGTGGTACTGAGCACTTCGTCAATGGAAAGATCGAGGATCGGCATGATGCTTTTTCTCCTGTTTCATTTCTCTGCGAGACGGTCAATTGCCAGGAGTATACCGGATCTGCTACAATGCACGCAAATCATATTGACCATAATCTTATGAAAGTTGCCCATATGAACTTCTCACAACTTCAGTGTCTGGTTGCTCTTGTCGAAACAGGAAGCTTTACTGAAGCCGCCTATTACTACAGCCGCACTTACGTGATAAAATGAGGG
>DATAYF010000639.1:0-5254 GCA_036272735.1 Ktedonobacteraceae bacterium | reverse complement strand
TATACGATTGAGCGACGCCGACTGGACCAAGATTTCCGCGTTCTTGCGCCAGGAGTCGCGGGCCTACATTGGCCGAGATGAACACGCGTGCCGCCGTTTCGTCGAGGCGGTGAAATGGATGAGCCATAGTGGCGCGCAATGGCGCTTGCTGCCTGCCGAATACGGCGCGTGGAACACGGTGTACAAGCGGTTTGTCCGCTGGTGTGAGGCGGGCGTCTGGGAGCGGATGCTCGCCGCGCTCGCCACCGATCCCGACACCGAGCATGGGATGCTGGACGCCACGATTGTGCGGGCGCATCCCTGTGTGGCAGGCGCGCAAAAAAAACTACGTCGGTAATCTTTTCAGGAAGAGTTTCCCACAAAAGTCACCAGCTTCCGTCGAGAGTGTGCCTGATTCCCATCACGACCGCTTGCTCGTGGAAGCCGCGCGAATTCTGACGCGAGAGGGCGGAGGCTCCGGGAATCGAGCACGATCTCAAATTGAGAGCGGCCTACCAGTCTCTCTTGAAATGAAGTGCAACATTGGTTAGTATGTAGAGGGTTTCCTCGGCTCGCAGCCAGTGAAAAAGCTTTCCTCATAGAAGGTCGTAGGATTGGATGTATGGGAACACCATTTTTTCGCACAAGCGACCTGGCGAAAGAGCTAGGTGTCCACGTGAACACCGTTCGGCTTTATGAAGCCTCCGGGTTCCTGGCCCCAATTCCGCGCGGAACGAATGGCTATCGCCAGTATAGTGTGCTGCACCTCGAACAGGCACGGCTCGCATGGCTGGCGCTTCGCTGGCCATATGTAGGCGATAAGCACCAGCTCGTTCTGTTGGTGAAAAATGCAGCGCATGGCGATCTGGGCATGGCGATGGAGTTTGCTTATCAGTATCTTGCTCAGGTGCGTGTCGAACGCACCTATGCCGAATCCGCGCTTGAGTTTCTTGAGCGTTGGGCAGCGGGACGCACAATGGACGCCTCACCACATCCCATGCATATTCGCCAAGCGGCCCTCCATCTGAATGTCTCCGTTGATATACTGCGCAATTGGGAACGCAATGGCCTGCTCACCGTCCCACGTGATCCGACCAACCACTATCGTCTCTATGGGAGCGCCGAATGTGGGCGATTACGGGTCATTCGCATGCTCGTCAAGTCCGGCTTCAGCCTCACAGCAATTCTTCACATGTTGCAGCAATTCGATCATGGTCACACAAAAAATCTGCGCGAAGCGTTGCGCGTCCCACCAGAAGCGAATGCCGATAAATATATCATTGCCGCTGCGGATCACTGGCTGGCGAGTCTGGTCACATTGGAACAGCGTGCTCAGAAAATCATTGAGCAGATTGGCCGCATGAGCGAGTTCTTTCACGAAGGATAAGCACTGCGGGTTCGTGTAACCCTCCACTTAGACACCAACCCTCTACAATGAACATGATGTTGCGCAACGAACCATTTTCACCCACAAGGAGAACAGCTATCCATGAAACTGAACCATCTTAATCTGAGCGTCACCGATGTTCCGGCAGCAGCGGATTTTCTCGAAAAGTATTTCGGCTTGCGTAAATTGCCGGGTGGCAACAAAGCCTTCATCGCGCTCTTCGACGATGACTATCTGGGCCTTGGCTTGATGAAAGCCAGCCAAGTCGAGTATCCCCGCACATTCCATATCGGCTTTAGCCAGGAGAGCGAGCAGCGCGTCAACGAGATCTATCAACAGTTGAAAGACGATGGCTTTGACGTTCATCCTCCACAGCGCACTCCTCATGCCTGGACCTTTTACGTCCAAGCACCGGGCGGATTTATGGTCGAGATTGCCGCATAGTTGACGAAGCAGCACTCTCATTTCCTCTCTGAGAGAGCATGGTTACAGCAAAGGAAGGTACACATGGCAAGAACGCACTGCCGTCCGCCTGCGACACTGGAAAAACGTCTGGAAACCATGCAGCAGGTCTGCTCTGCGTGTGGGCAACGATTGTATGCAGCATATCATACAACCCGCACGGTTACCACTCTTGCTGAAAGGTGCCGCTTGACGCTCCAGGTGCGTCATTGCCGGAACTCAAACTGCGTGCGGTATCATGTCTCGTATCGACCGGAGGAAGAGGGAGCGTGGGCCTTACCGCACGGCGAGTTTGGCTTGGATGTGATTGCGCTCGTTGGGATGCTCCGCTACACCTCTCACCGGAGCATCCCTGAAATCCACCAGGTGCTCTGTGACCGAGGAGTTCCGATTGCCGAACGGACGGTGACCCACTTGCTCCATCGCTATGAGGAACTGGTCGCACTCAATCTTGCAGACCAACGCCGATTACGACAACGATTCAAAGAACAGGGCCTGGTGATTCTTGCCATTGACGGTCTTCAACCTGATATTGGTCATGAAGTCCTCTGGGTGCTGCGTGACTGTCTCTCTGGAGACGTTCTCCTGGCACGGAGTCTGTTAAGCGCCTGCGAAGCAGAACTCGCCAATTTGCTTCGCGAGGTTCAACAGGCACTGGATGTTCCCATCATGGGAGTAATCTCGGATGGGCAACGTTCTATTCGCAAGGCGGTGCAAGCCGTCTTCCCAGGCATTCCGCACCAATTGTGCCACTTCCATTACCTGCGTGAAGCAGCCAAGCCGGTGTATGAGGCGGATCGCCATGCCAAAAAAGAACTGAAAAAGCAGCTGCGTGGTGTTCGCCCAATCGAACGCGCTCTTGATGGGCGCACAGATACCAATGCTGAAGCCATCCGTGGCTATTGCCTGGCCGTTCGCAGTGCCTTAACCGATGACGGCAAACCGCCGTTGGAGGCTCCTGGCCTCAGGCTGAAGACGCGCATCACTGCCATTGTTGCTTCACTCACCCGGATCTCTGAAAAAGGGGGTTGCCGCGTGAGTTAGAACGCATGCAGATTTTCTTGACCAAAGGACTGACCGCCACAGCTTCCCTCTGGTCCGATGTGGAGCAAGGATTTACATGGATTCACCGTGCCGCACATATCCTCTCCAATGACGATCACCGAACAGCGGCCCAGGTGCGCCAGACCTATGAACATCTCCTCATCGAGATGGAGCAGCGCCGACCTCCTCTGAAACCCTCGCCAGGATGCTCTCGACATTTCGCAAAGTCACCAGGAGTTATTGGGCTGGCCTGTTTCATTGCTATGATCAAGCAGATCTACCCCGCACGAACAATGCCTTAGAGCAGTATTTTGGCTCCGCTCGTTATCATGAACGGCGAACGACGGGAAGAAAACAAGCCTCTCCCGGTCTTGTTGTTCGCGGAGCCGTTCGGGTGGTGGCTTCTGTTGCTTCCCGCCTCCATTCCTTTTCTGGCGCAGAGCTTTGCCCCACTGATCTCACGCAATGGCGTGTTTTACGAAGCGAACTGAATCAGCGTCATGAGGCACGGCGCTTGCAACATCGCTTCCGTAAGTCTCCTGAACGCTATCTTGCGGCTCTCGAAGGCAAACTCATCAAGGAAAGATTGCCGACGTAGTTTTTTGCTGAACGGAAAACTCCACTTGACAGCAGGTGTAGGCTCAAGGGGTAAAGTTGGCCTTTGTTGAAACAAGGAGGAAGACGATGGCCCGGCGAACCCCCAAACCCGAAGCGCAGTTCACAGTTATCTTGAGGCCACTTCAACGGACTTGCCCGCAGTGTGGCCATCTCTTGTGGATCGCGTACAACACTCGGCGCAAGGTCGTGACGTTGGAGGGGATCTTCCAACTCCGAATAGCTATCAGTCAATGCCACATCCCCACGTGTCCTCGCTATCATATGCGCTCTCACCCCGAAGAAGAGGGCCGCTTCGCCCTGCCGCATGGCGAGTTTGGCCTGGATATCGTTGCGCTCATTGGCTTCTGGCGCTTCCGGGAGCATCGGAGTGTTCCAGAGATGCATCAGCATTTGCAAGCCCGTGGGCTAGCTATCTCCGAACGAGCCGTGACTCATTTGCTGCACCGCTATGAAGAACTGGTGAGTTTACGCATGACCGATCAGGAGCGCATCAAGGCGCGACTGCAGGAACAAGGTCACGTGATCCTGGCTTTGGATGGCTTACAGCCCGATGTGGGCCATGAGGTTCTGTGGGTCGTGCGCGATTGTCTGTCTGAAGAAATCCTGCTGGCACGCCCGTTACTCAGCAGTACTCAGGGTGACGTCACCGCTTTGCTCCAGGAAGTCAAGCAGCTTCTGAAGCCTCTCAAGGTCCCAATCAAAGGGATCATCTCCGATGGCGAGGAGACGATTCGAAGTGCGGTGGCCTTTGTGTTTCCGGACGCTCCCCATCAGCTCTGCCAATTTCACTATTTGAAGGACGCCATCAAACCGTTCTACGAAGCCGATCGGCACGCCAAAACCCTCTTGAAGAAGCAGCTGCGCGGGGTGCGCCCTATTGAACGAGCACTCGAAGAATATCCTACGCCAGAAAATGACGCGCTTCGTGACTACTGCCTGGCCGTGCGTGCCTCCTTGACGGATGATGGACGTTCCCCGCTAGAAGCGTCTGGGCTGCGCTTGCATGCTCGTATCAAGCAGATCAGCGACTCCATCGAACGAGTGCAAGAAAAAAAAGATTGCCACCTGCCTTAAAGCAGTTGCAACAGCTGCTGACCAAAGGCTTGCAGGCCTCCGCGGCGCTGTGGCCGCCACTTGAGCACGCCTACCGCTTTTTGGATCAGGCCAAAACAATCTTAGCCAATGAGTCGCAGGACAGCGGTCAGCAGATCCAGGAACAGTATCTGGCCCATCTGGCGAGGATGAGAGATGGCCTTGCCGCTCTGGGGCCGCTTGTGGAGGCATTTGAGCACTTTTGCCACAAGACCTCCAACTTCGCCGCAGGGTTGTTTCGCTGTTATGACATCGCAGGCTTACCGCGTACCAACAATGACTTGGAGCATTGGGGCGCCAGTCGCGCGCGTTCACGAGCGGCGCGCCACAGGTCGGCGGGGGGCCATTCCCGGCGTCGTGGTCCGTGGGTCAGTTCGGGTGATGGCTGCCGTTGCCACGCCGCTCCAGCTTTTCTCAGTGGAGGAGCTGCGACCCAAGGATTATCAGCGCTGGCGCGATCTGCGGCGGCAATTACAGCAGCGGGAGGAAGCTCGTCGGCAGCAATGGCGCTTTCGCAAATATCCCGCTACCTATCTTGCTCAGATCGAAGCTCGCTTGCTCCAGTGAAGTTTTCCGTTCAGCAAAAAAAGCGGGCCTGGTTGGTCAGGAGAAAAAGTGATGGATAAGCACAATGAGGATGAGACAGAAATCGCTCACCTAACCACGCTACAC
>DATAYF010000638.1:0-21480 GCA_036272735.1 Ktedonobacteraceae bacterium | reverse complement strand
GTCACGCACCGGCGCCTCGACACCGGAGGTGACGAACACGGCGGCGGCGGCGGCGAGCAACGCCTGCTCGTTGCGCTGCGCGTCGGCCCGCTTCTGCCGGGCTGGTTGCCCCACTCCCTCGTCGCTGGTGGTCATCGCTTCATTCCCTCCCTCAAACACGAGCTTGACAAACGGAACGACGTTCCGTATAATAGCATCGGAGCACTGCTCCGCTACTATTATACCATGGAGAAGGAATACAATCTATGAACAAATCAGACATGGCGATGACGGACGTGGCCATGAGTGCGCACACGACCGGACCGCGTTTCGGGATCGCGACGGCCCCATCGCAGGTCAGCTATCGCGACGTTCTGCGGGTCTGGCGAGAGGCGGACACGATCCCGGAGATCGAGCATGCGTGGCTGTTCGATCACCTCATGCCGATCTTCGGCGACCCGAACGGACCGACCTTCGAAGGCTGGACACTGCTCTCAGCCCTCGCCGCACAAACCGGACGACTGCGCCTCGGGCTGCTCGTGACCAGCAACCGCTTCCGACCGCCCGCGATGCTAGCCAAGATCGCTGCGACCGTCGACGTCGTCTCCGGTGGGCGGCTCGACTTTGGCATCGGCGCAGGCTCACGACCAAGCCTCCCTGCGGCCCGGCGTGAGTACGAGGCACACGGCCTGCCCTTCCACGACTCCGCCCACGCGGTCGGGAGCCTGGCCGAAGCGTGCACGGTCATCCGGCGGTTGTGGACCGAGGCCGAACCGTTCGACTTCGACGGCACCTACCTCCACCTCACCGGAGCGTTCTGCAACCCCAAACCCGCCCAGCGACCTCATCCGCCGATACTGATCGGAGGACGCTCTACCGCGACGCTGCGCGTGGTCGCCGAGCATGCCGACCTGTGGAACATCCCCGGCGGCGACATCGATGACGCCGTCCGTCGAGGCGCTCTCCTGGACCGCTTCTGCGCCGAGATCGGTCGCGACCCCGCCTCGATCACCCGATCCATCGTCCTGCCGGTCTCCTACGACCACCCCAGCAACACCCGGGACTCGATCGTTGAAGCCATCGACGTCGGCTTCCAGCACATCGTCCTAGGATTGCCCGCCCCATATCCCGAAAACGTCGCACGATGGGTCACCAACGAGCTCATCAACAAGTCGGCCTAGGTCCCGGATGAGCGGTGTTTCTGGGCGGGTGGGCGTGCAACAACGCCGAGATGCGCGGGAGGCAATCTACGAACCGCCGGACCGCTCCCTCGTCGCTGGTGGTCATCGCTTCATTCCCTCCCTCAAACACGAACTTGACAAACGGAACAGCGTTCCGTATAATAATATCGGAGCAACGCTCCGCTACTATTATACCATGGAGAAACCATGGAGAAGGAATACAATCTATGAACAAATCAGATATGGCGATGACGGACGTGGCCATGAGTACGCCCACTCCAGTCGTCTCGATGAAGCCGGTAGTGCTATCAGCCCCGGGCCGTGGTGAGGATCTACAAGTGCGAGTGTCTGCGCCCGCGATTGGGCGCGAATTGCCTCTTATTGTTTTCTCGCACGGCTTTAGCTTGTCGTTGGACAGCTATGGCCCGTTGGTCGACTTCTGGGCTGCTCACGGCTTCGTGGTCATGCAGCCCACTCATCTCGACTCGGGGACGCTGAGCCTTCCTCCTGACGATCCCCGTACACCACTGATCTGGCGTTTCCGAGTCGAGGACATGAAGCGCATCCTCGACCAACTCGATCTCATTGAGGCTTCCGTTCCCGGCCTCAGTGGGCGCCTCGATCGAAGCCGCATCGCCGCAGCTGGACACTCCTGGGGCGGCCAGACGGCGAGCATGCTGCTGGGCGCGCGAGTCCTCGATTCCGAGGGCGGAACGGGAGAGGACCTGTCCGACTCGCGGATCAAAGCGGGTGTGCTGCTTGCCACGCCTGGCCAGGGCGGAGCTGACCTGACTCCGTTCGCAGCCGAGTACTTCCCATTTATGAAGAACCCGAGCTTCGCGGACATGGCCACGCCGGCCCTCGTGATCGCGGGGGATCGAGACCAGTCCCCCATGTCCGTTCGGGGGCCGGACTGGTTTACTGACCCGTACTTCTTGAGTCCAGGCAGCAAGAGCCTCCTTACTCTGTTCGGGGCAGAACACTCGCTTGGCGGAATCACTGGGTACAACGTCACGGAAACGATGGACGAGAACCCCGAACGAGTCGCCCTGATCCAGCGGCTCACGTGGGCCTACCTCCGCACCGCGCTCTGCCCCGAAGACCCCGCCTGGCCCGCAGCACGTGCCGCGTTGATGGACACGCCCAATCCGCTGGGTCGTGTCGAATGCAGATGAAGCTGTGAGAGGCGCAGTGCGCTTTCTGATCAATTCGGTCGCGGACAACCTCCGAAACCGGTTAATGTTTTTGAGTAAATGGAGGCTCCCTCATTTTATCACACTCACTCTTGATCTTACCACAAGAAGGAGGACTTTCTTATGCGTGTTTTCGTGACAGGAGCCACAGGCTACATCGGTTCCGCCGTCGTCCGCGAACTCATCGGTGCCGGTCATACGGTCGTCGGCCTTACCCGCTCAGACAATAGTGCCGCGGGACTGAAGGAAGCTGGGGCCGAGGTGCACCGCAGTGCCCTTGATGACCTCGACAGCCTGCGCCTCGGTGCCGCCGAGGCCTCCGGCGTCATTCATCTGGCGTTTCAGCACGACTTCTCGGACTTCGCGGCCGCGCTTCCCACCGCTCTGTGCGCCGTCGAGACGATGGGGGCGGCGCTCGAGGGCACAGGCTCGCCGTTCGTGATCACCGCTCACTACAACGGGAAGGCATCGGAGAACGCGGCGTTCGCACTGGCTGGAGTGCGATCATCGGTTGTCAATCTTGTACCGTCCGTGCACGGCGAGGGCGACAAGGGCGGCTTTGTGCCGGGACTGATCACCATCGCCCAAACGCTGGGCGCCTCTGCCTACATCGGCGACGGGTCCAACCGCTGGCCGGCCGTCCATCGCCTCGATGCGGCGCGCCTGTTCCGCCTGGCACTGGAAGTCGCCCCGGTGGGGTCACGGCCTGACGGGGTCGGCGACGAGGGTGTGCCATTCCGCGACATCGCCAGCGTCATCGGTCGCCACCTGAACCTGCCGGTGGTCAGCATTTCCCGTGAAGAGGCAGACGCCCACTTCGGCTTTCTCGGCGCCTTGGCGGCGCTCGACATCCCGAGGTCGAGTGCACTGACCCAGGAACTCTTGGGATGGCGGCCTATGCACCCCGCGACTTCTCCCGGACCTCGAACAGCACTACTTCAACAACTGATGTGAGGCTGAGGGTCACTATTCATGACAATCAAAAGTGTGGGTAGGATGATTGAAGCTCATGAAGCAAGTGGAGCACTGGAGCGGGCACTCATCCAGCGCAAAAACTACATCAACTCAGCTTAAGCTCAGGTTGTAAATACTTTTATGAGATGGCGCAGTTTTTTGATAATTATTTGACGTATGTTCCCAATGATTTCTTCAATAGGTGAACCTTTAGACCGGCCTGCAAAGCGCTTCCTATCACAGAGGAAAGAAAGAGTAATGCTGGCATTACGCCAAATAATTATCAAAATTTACCGCCATCTCATAAAAGTATTTACAACCAGTGGAAGGATAAAAGAGCAAGCTGTGGAAGAGCTACAAGGCTACCTTGCACTTCATGGCAGCTTCGCGCATATTCCCCCAACGAAGCGGCACCTCCTTGGACAACGCTTCTGCAGAGGCTAGCTCCGACTCCTCCCACTACTTTGTCGCGCCTGCAAGGCAAACGATACCTCCACCCGCTCTCCGGGCCCCCGCCGCCGCCCACTTATCCGCCCCACCAAATACTCCACTGCTAGCTCCGCTATGCGAGCTTTGTCCGGCGTAATCGTCGTGAGCGTCGGATAGGCATATCGCCCCTCTTCTATATCGTCAAATCCCACGACACCTACATTCCCCGGCATCAATAGTCCAGCTTCATGCACCGCATGCATCGCCCCAAGCGCCAGCAAATCATTGAAACAAAAAACCGCATCGGGAGGCTCTGAAAGCGCCAAAAGCTCCTGCATCGCTTGCATCCCTTCCGCTCGATTGTAATAATAGGCTGGCTTGATCAACGTTTCATCAATGGCAAACTCAGCGTCTTTCAGGGCTTTTTTATATCCACTCAGGCGAAAACGCGAAGTGCTTTCAGCCGCTTGCTCACTGGGCTTTAACCCGATAGCCGCGATGCGTCGATACCCTTGCTGGATTAAGTGTTGCGTAGCCTGGCAGGCAGCGGCTACGTTATCGATCATCACATGATCATATGGTGCATTAAAAAGACGCTCTCCCAGCAGAACCGTCGGTATCTGCACATGTTCCGCGAGATCCTCTGGCTCTAACTCCATAGCATTCAAAATTACGCCATCTATCAAGTGTGGACGCAGCCCATTGATAACAAGCGCCTCATTGGTACGCACTCCACGGGTATGGTCAAGTAGCACGGTGTAGCCAAAAGCAGAGGCCGCATTGATAATCTCGTCGCCGATATCAGCAAAATAACTATTAAAATCGGGAACCGCTAAAGCCAACACCCCCACAGTGGAATGCCGAAGATAACGAGCAGGAAGATTGGGCTGATAGTGTAACTCTACCAACGCAGCCTGCACACGTTCACGCGTCTTATCTGACATTCGCCCCAAACCATTCACGACATTAGAGACCGTTTTAATAGAAACTCCTGCACGCAGCGCCACATCTTTTAGCGTTGCCACCATACTCGCTCGCCCCGCTTCTCATATTTTTTCTAATATATCATTATACTCAATAGCGCTTCCATAAAAACCAGACAAGTTTAAAGTCCCTTTCCAGGCCCTATTCTCAATAGACGACGACAAAGATACATCAACAAATTGCTTCGTTTTTTCACGATATAACCTTGACAACTCCTCTTGGTATCTGTTACGATTGCTTCAACGTTGTACCAGCTTACAACGTTGCAACAAAAAAGGCAAGAGAACGATAGCTTTTATTTTCGGTCCAAAGGAGGACACGATGGATCAACGCTTGTCGATGTTTCTCAATCGTCGTCAGTTCCTCAAGGGTTCAACGGCCCTTGGCCTCGGAGGACTGGCGGCCAGCACCCTTGCTGCTTGCGCGAGTTCACCCTTTGATGGTAGCGCCAACACGGTTACTTTCTGGAACTTATTTGGTGGTGGTGATGGTGCGCGCATGGTCGAAATGGAGCAAGCTTTTCAGCAGCAACATCCAGATAAGGATTTACGCGCGGTCACTCTTTCCTGGGGCGCTCCTTACTACACCAAAGTCGCTATGTCAACGGTTGGCGGAGCACCACCCAACGTCGCAATCATGCACCTCTCGCGTATGACAACCTATGCCGCTGCTAATCTGCTCGACCCTATTGACCTCTCTGCCCTCTCCAGCAATGGCGTTGGTGAACAAGACTTCTTGCCCGCTGTCTGGAAGCGTGCCCAGTACAAAGAGAACAATTATGCACTTCCACTGGATACGCATCCTTTCGTCATGTACTACAACACCGACGTTTGCAAGAAAGCTGGTCTGCTCGATGCCAGCGGTAATCTCAAGCCCTTGCAGGGCCCTGCCGACATGATCGATGCATTCAAACGCGCACAAAAGGTTACTGGAGCCTATGGGTTATCGCTTGCTGTACAAGATGTGACCGTCTGGCGGCTTTTTAACGCCCTCTACAGCCAGCTTGGTGGCGACGTATTGTCTGCTGATGGCAAGAGTTATGTGCTTAACGAAGCGCATGCAGAGCAAGCCCTCAACTTTATGACTGATCTCACGCTCCATAGCAAAGTTGCCAATCCTAACATCGATTATGCTGGCTCCGTTGCTCTTTTCAATAGCGGCAAAGCAGGCTTCTTCTGGGATGGCGAATGGGAAGTCACAACATTCCAGGGTGTGCTACCGTTTAATATGGTGCCATTTCCCAACATTTTTGGCGGCATGCAAACATGGGCAGACTCCCATTCGCTGATCTTCCCACGTGGCTCAACGAGCGATCCCGCGAAGAAAGCCCTGGCCTATCTTTTCGCGACTTCGCTCTTGAAGAACAGCCTGACCTGGGCCAAAGGTGGGCACGTACCAGCGTATCTCCCTGTGACGCAAAGCACGGCATATAAAGCACTGAAACCACAATCAAACTATGCTTCCGATGCTGGTGAGGCCGTGCTCGATCCTGCCGCCTGGTTTAGCGGTGCCGGTTCACAGTTCGAGATCGTCGCCCAGAACGTCTTCTCGGTAGCTTTGAGCGGAGAAAAATCAGCCTCAGCGGCACTCCAAGAGTTTCGCAACTCCATTCAGGCGCTACTTAACCAGCCAGTACCACTGCCCAGCGCAGTCTAAGCTAAAGGATGTACCTGGGGACAATAAACAACGTTGTTACTTTTACCAAGGAAGGATGTTGCTATGTCTGATACATCGTTGCAGCAACAAACAGCACGAGTTGACGCATCGGCAAGCGTATCTAGCCAGGAGCAAACTCGACGACCTTTTCGTTGGCACCGCGAGCTTACCGGTTGGGCCTTTATTCTGCCCCTCTTGCTTGTCTATGTCCTGTTCTTGCTCGTACCGATCCTGCTCGGTTTACGCTTGAGTTTTTTCAATGCAAGCCTCGTCGGTAGTGGTGTCAACCAATTTATCGGCCTGGCAAACTACGTTGAAGTGCTGCGCGATCCAAACTTCTGGGGCGCAGTCTGGAATACGATCATCTTTACCGTAATCAGTACTCCGATCTTGATTATCCTGTCGCTGATCATCGCCATTATGGTGAACAGCATTCGCCGCTTCCAATGGATCTATCGTATTGCCTTCTTCGCCCCTTACACGCTCTCGATCACGGTAATGGTCCTGATCTGGAACTGGCTCTACCAGCCCGGCTTTGGCCTGATCAACAGCGTACTGACCTCGGTAGGTCTGCCGAGCGTCAACTGGCTGTCACAGATTCCCGTAGCGATGATTTCGATCATTATTATCTCGGTCTGGTGGACTTTCGGTTTCAATTTCCTGCTCTACCTGGCTGGCCTCCAACAGATTTCCAAAGATATGTACGAAGCTTCAGCACTCGACGGTGCCGGTTGGTGGTCACAAGTGCGCCATATCACTATTCCACTCCTGAGCAGGCAGACGGTTTTGATCCTTATTTTGCAGGTCGTTGCATCGCTGCAACTTTTTGGTCAGTCGTACCTGCTCACCAGTGGTGGCCCAAACTTTTCGACGCGCTCGGCCATCGAGTACATTTATGACTCCGGTTTTACCAACTTCCGTGTGGGCTACGCGTCCGCTATGTCCTATCTCTTTTTTATCGTCATCTTACTGGTCTCACTCGTCCAGTTTGGGGTGGCCTTGCGCCAGAGGAGGAATGGTTAATGGCTACACAAAGTATTCCCTACGAAAATACCCCACCACCTGCACGCACCACGACACCCGTACGTGGCAAAGCGGGCAAAGGCATTATCTATGTCATCCTCACAATTGTAGGAATATTGTGGATTATTCCCATGCTTTGGGCCATCGATACAGCATTTAAGCCCGAGAGCCAGACCACGACTGTTCCAGTTTCCTGGATACCCACGCACTTTACCTTCAAAGCGTTCTCCGAGGTTATTCAAGCCGGTGACCTGCCACGTTGGTACTTTAACAGTATCGTGACAACAGTTCTGATTACCGTACTCGTCGTACTTTTAGCCAGTATGGCCGCCTTCGCCTTCTCGCGCATCGAGTTTCGCGGTCGCGGTATCATATTCTGGATCATGCTGGCTGGCATCATGGTTCCGGCACCGATTCTCATCATCCCACTATTCGCCGAAATGCAATCCTTCGGCATGATCGACAGCTACTGGGCTATCATCCTGCCACAAATTGCTTCGCCGATTGCCGTCTTTATCTTCAAACAGTTCTTTGACGGCTTGCCCCATGAATTAGAAGAGGCGGCGCTGATGGACGGTGCCAGCCCGTGGCGCATCTACTGGCAAATCTGGCTTCCGCTCTCTAGACCTGCGATTGCCGCGGTGGCCGTTTTCATCTTTGTCGCCGCCTGGAACAACTTCGTCTGGCCCTTTATCGCAGTTACCAGCACCTGGAATATGACGCTGCCGGTCGGCCTGGCTACCGTCCAGACCTCCTACGGTGTCCATTACGCGCAGATCATGGCCTCCGCTGTCCTGGGTGGCCTGCCAACCCTGATCGCATTTCTCTTCTTCCAACGCCAGATCGTACAAGGTTTCGCTGGTTCTGGTTTGAAAGACTGATTGGTCTTTTTGCTTCTCGGCCAAGGATAAAAGGAAAGGAATTTCTTATGCCAAAGCTATTTCTCGCAGTAAGACCGTTGCCATTCAAACACGTTGCATACGTCATGATGACCCTGCTGGCAATGCTGGTGCTATTTTCAGCACCAGCTAGCGCCAGGGCGATAACGCATGCTCAAAATGGTTCATTCCCATCCCACAAAGCAGTACCCACCGCTGCTGCTACGTATTCCAACCCAATCATTGCGCAGACCACACCTGATCCAGCCATTATCAAGGCGCTCGATGGCTATTACTACACCATCGCCACATCTGACTCATGGCAAGATGGCTCATTCCACATCCTCCCCATTTATCGTTCAACCGACCTTGTTCATTGGACATTTGTAGGTGACTCGTTTCCAGCCAGGCCTGCCTGGGTTCAATCCACAGCAGGCCTCTGGGCTCCTGACCTACAATATTACAATCACAAGTATTACATGTACTACACTGCGTCAAATACCAATCCACTGCCGAAGTACGGCACGACGAGTGGGAGCGCTATTGGTGTCGCCACTGCCGATAGTCCTGCGGGACCGTGGACCGATGTAGGCGATTCCGCCGGTGGAAGCTATGCACATGGCCCGATTGTTCCACCACGCCCCTGCGCTTTTAATACCGACCCGAACTGCTACTACGCGACTATCGATCCCGCCGAATTCACCGATCACGACAATCAAAAATATATGTACTATGGCAGTTATTTTGGCGGCACGTTGGTTCAGAAGATGACCCCTGATGGTCTGCATGTGACGGGTCCCGCCATTCAAGTCGGTCACTGGGACCGCTATGAAGGTACCTACGTCATCCGTCACGATGTAAATGGTCAGGCGTATTACTACAACTTCTCCTCTTCGGCGGACTGTTGTAGTGGCCCAAATAGCGGCTATAGCGTGGTAGTCAATCGTGCAAAATCACCTCTCGGACCATTCATCGACCAGCATGGGTTCCCTATGGAGCGGCCCGCAGCACAACCCGCACCAACGAAACGTCCATCAGATGACCCTGCCGGCGATAACTTTGGTGCCGAGGGCGGTGGCTACCCAACCCTCAAGCAAAACGGCAATCAGTGGCATGGCATCGGACACAACGCCATTATCACCGATCTCTCAGGTCAGGACTGGATTATCTACCACGGTATCGATGCTAACAATGGTTGGGTCAATGGATTGCCAGCAGGCGTCCACATCGTCTATCGCCAGTTGTTAATGGATCGTATCGACTGGACAGCAGATGGTTGGCCCGTCGTTAACGATGGGGCGGGGCCTTCGCTCACACATGCTGCCCCTGTCACCACGCCCATTTTCGGTGACAACTTCAATGCACAAACAGGTTGTGCGGCAGCAGGCAACGGCAATGACCTCAGCACCAACTGGCGTGCAATCACTGGAACCTGGGGCGTTAATCCCGGAACCTGTACCACCGGGGGGTATGCCGAGCAAACCTCGACACAAGGGCAAAGCCTGCTCGTCAGTAAAGCCACAACACCCGCTGGTTATCGTGCTGAGTGTGACCTGCGGCTTGAACAAGCTGGAGCCAACGGGCACTATGGCTGCCTGGCATCTTATCGCCAAACACGTAATACGCGTGGAACCTACATCGCCGCCTTTATTGATCCGGCGAAAAAGGATCTCATCACCGTACCATACCAGAATGGACAGGTCGTCGGCGGTGAGCAAACCACTCCCCTTCCGGCTACTTTCGATCCCACAGAATGGTATCACCTGAGCATAGACGAAGACGTGAGCCATCCGGGTAAACCCATCTTCCGCATTACGCTAACGGACCGCAACCGCGACCCATTAGCAGAACAGGAACGCTCTCTTTCTGCCGTGTACGATCATGGTAATAGTAGTGTGGGATTTATTACCGAAAATGCTCATGCCGACTTCGATAACATCACAACTGCCACGCTCAGCACTCACGTAGCTCCTCCACAGCGCACACCGCCGCTGGGCAAATTGCTGTCGGCTTACTCCGACGAGTTCAATGGGTCGCTTGGCCCCCAGTGGTCATGGATACGTGAAGATGCCACAAAGCACGCTATCGTCAATGGGCAACTCAAGCTTATCGTCAATGGTGATCTCTACCGCAACAGCAACAACGCGACTAATCTGCTGCTGGAGAAACCACCAACCGGCGACTACGTTATGGAGACGAAGATCACCTTCGATCCAAACAACAATTACCAACAAGCGGGCCTACTCGTGTACAGCGACGATGACCACTACATCAAGGTCGGTCCCTTCCACGGCAACTCATTGAGCAAGATACTTTCAGGCTACGAAAATCTGTTACCACTTCCTTCTGGTGACGCAACCTGTGATGTGCAACCATCGTCAACCAGCAACATCGCCATAAAAACCTATACGCGTAATCAGTGTCCAAACGAAGGCGAGGCATGGGATAATATCAGCAATCCCAAACCAACCTTGAACGGAAGCACCGCCTCTAATCCGACTGTGACCGACTGGTTGCGCATTTATCGCCATGGCAATGTGTACACACCCTATAGTAGCCTGGACGGCCAACATTGGGTAAAAGGCCAGGCATGGAATCTTAGCGCTGCGGCTGCGAACTTCCCTGTCAAAATTGGTCTGTTTGCCTTCTCTGGTGGGTCCTTCAACGATGTCCCTGCCTACTTTGATTATGTCCGACTCTATAGCCAGCCCTAGCTCACCAGGCGTACACATTTTTTCTTCATCCCCTCGTTTAGGTATGGTAGGTGATAACCTCTGGTTATTACCTACCATACCTAAACCACGCGAACACCAGAGGCGCAATAGTTTATGCACCAAACACGCATACGCCGTTCACCAAGCAAGGAGGAAAAATAGTGAAATATCTTAAAATTGCCGTCAGTATCATCGCTATAATTTGTGGCCTGGTCCTTACTTCCGATAGTGTCAGCTACGCCAACAGCAACGGGCAATTGCTCTATACCCCTACCTCGGCGAACGAATCCAACGCTTATGCTCGGACCATCGAGCTGCACCACGCTGGCTCGAACAACGGCCGATTGCTGGCCACCTTTGAGCACTGGACCAATGATGGCTCACCCGCCGCATACATTATTCGAGCCAGCGACAATAACGGTGGTAGCTGGCATACGCTCACCACCGTTCCAGATCAACTGACCGGAACGGGCCACCCCGCATCACATATGTGGCAACCCTTTCTTTTTGAGTTTCCAAAGGAACTAGGTTCATACCCAGCAGGAACTATCATGCTCGCGGGCAATACAGTTCCCGCCGATGGATCCTATACCGAGTTTCAGATGTGGCGATCGTTCGACTACGGTAAAACCTGGAAGGCGGCAGGCGTCCTCCAGAAGGGGGGGCCAGGTGGCAAAGGCATCTGGGAGCCGTTCTTGTCCCTCGACTCGGAAGGTCAACTCGTGATGGAGTTCTCCGACGAGCGGGACTCTCCCGCTCATAGCCAGATGCTTTCTCAAATGGTTTCCAACGACGGGGGAAAAACCTGGGGATCGGTTACCCACATAGTAGCCAGTGCTGTCGCTGCCGATCGCCCTGGCATGACTACAGTAGCAAGGATTGGTAATTACGCCTCCTATGTTATGTCCTATGAAGTGTGCGGACGGGCGAATTGTGCAGTGCACCTTAAGTTCTCCCGCGACGGAAAGAATTGGGGAAATCCGACTGATCTGGGTTCTCGGGTGGAGACGAACGACGGCTATTATCTCGGTCATAGTCCATTTATTACCTGGGTGCCGAATGGCAGCCCTCAGGGAGAGCTCATCCTGGCCGCACAGCGGGTCTACGACGTGGTCGACAATCAACCGGCAGCGGGGGACTACCAGAGTGTCTTTGTTAACACACACGGTGGCACCGGCTCCTGGTCGTGGTCGCCAGCGCCCTGGCAGGTCTCAACCACCTCTTCATCTTGCAACGCCAACTATAGCCCCGATCTCCTGCCTGTTGGCCCCGGTGGCATGGTGCGCTATACGGCTCCTACCAGCGTTCCCGGACAGACGGCGTGTGGTGAGGCGACGGCGGTGTCGGATATCGGAGTTCTACCTTACCACAGCACGTTTAGTACTACAGGACAGGCCGGGTGGATTATGTATGGAGGAAGCTGGTCGGTGAACGGGAACACACTCCAGGAAACCTCAGGCGGCAACGGTGGAAACAAAGCCGTTACTGGTTCTACGGCCTGGAGAAACTACCAGATGGACGCCCTCGTCAATGGAACATCAGCGGGTAGCGTACCCGGAGTTGCCGTACGGGTTTCTCAACCAGCAAGCGGAGCCGACTCCTACCGTGGCTACCTGGTCTTCTATGACACGCATGTAGGAACTTTCACCATTGCCCGCGAGGACTACGCCTATGAGCCGCTAGCCAGTGCAACAGTGCCTGGAGGCATCCATTCCAACGCGTGGTACCGCATCACCGTGCGGGTCACCGGCAATCAATTGCAGGCCACATTGGCCCCTAAGGGAAGCAAACCGGCCGCAAGCCTTAGCTTTAAGGATCCGTACAACTCGTTCCCTACTGGGATGGTGGCTTTACGAGACTTTGCCGGAACAGCTAGTTGGCAGAATATTACGGTCAGCGCACTGCATTAGGGAACGAGTATCGGGGAGACAGAGGTGTAGATACGTCTCTCCAGATGGGATGCCGTTGACACCATCTCCATGTATGGCGTCGTTGCCCGCCCTGCAAGCAGCCACTCAATCTCAACCGTGGAACAACAACGCGCCGACGTTCGTATACCCTTTGTGGCAGAAAATCTGCCACTCTTTGCACGCATACCATTAACAGGTTGCGCAAACGGTTACAACATTTTTAATGAACACAGTACAGTAAGGAGTAGACTACAAACATGTGCTACGATGATAATGCACGCCCCCCTATTCCCAATGGTGCAAACGGCAAGGCCCATGGAGAGGATCTCGTGCTCTCAGCGGCGGATGGCAACCGTTTCGCCGCGTATTTCGCCCGGCCTGAGCAAGCCAGTAGCGCCCAGGTCATCATTTTTCCAGATGTACGAGGACTGCATCAATTCTATAAAGAACTGGCCTTACGCTTCGCCGAAATGGGCGTTACCGCGCTCGCTCTCGACTACTTTGGCCGCACGGCTGGTCTGACGGCACGCGACGACTCGTTCGAGTTTATGCCGCATGTGCAGCAGATGCAACTGGACAGTTTCGCACAGGACGTGCAGGCATCTTTAAATTACCTGCGCACCCATGGCGGCGAGCACACGGCCACCTTTATCGTGGGCTTCTGCATGGGTGGCAGCATGTCGCTTTACACTGCCATGCACAAGGATCTGGGCCTGTCCGGCGTCATCGCCTTCTACGCTGGCCTGAGCCGGGCCTTTGGCGGTGGCGACACGGTATTACAACAGGCCAACAAAGTTTCCTATCCCGTGCTTGGACTATTCGGGGGAGCCGATCAGGGCATTCCGGTCGACCAGGTGAAAGAGTTGGAGCAGACGTTGAACCAGCAGGGTGTGGAAAACACCGTCGTCGTGTACGAAGGTGCCCCGCACAGTTTCTTTGATCGCAGACAGGAGACGTATGCCGAAGAATCGGCGGATGCCTGGCAGCGCATTCAGGGCTTTATCGCGGCCCATAAGTAGCAATACTTCAAAACAAGTTGAGCGCAGAAATGGGAGTATTTCCATTTTCTGCGCTCAACTTGTTTTGAAGCAAAATCTATCTAATGCTTCTCTAACGACGGCACTATATCCGTTGTTTCATCCGGTAGTGTATGTCCAAGCGTCTTGAACAGTGCCACCAGATATTCGCGCACCATCATCGGAAACAAGAAGTTGTCCTGCACACACTGGTGTGCCTGTTTGCCTAAACGTTCATGCAGAGTGCGGTCGTGCAGCAACTTGAGTGTGTACATGGCGCTCGTGTCGGTATCGTCGGCGATATACCCATTCTGCTCGTGCACAATCTGCCGACGCAAACCGGTCGCCGACGTACCCACCACCGGCTGATACTTCCACATCGCCTCGGTCACAGTTAAACCAAATCCCTCGTGCGTCGAACGCTGTAATATTACATTCGAGTAACGCTGAAACGCGTTGACCTCGTCGTGCTGAATAAGCTGGGGATCGGACAGCAGGTGGATGTCGGGATCATCACCCGCGTAGTGGTGCACATCTTTTAGCACTTCACGCGCCCTGACGTCGTCGGCGGCCTCCATAGCTCCTACCAGCGCCACCTGAACAGTGGGCATCTGCCGTTTGACGGCACGATAGATATCGATCACCTGCCAGGGATTTTTCCAGCGATCAAAACGCGAAACTTGCGTAATCAGTGGACGATTGGTGTCAATTCCACACCGTTGTAGAGCTGCACGACCATCCTCTGGCGACAGGTATTGCTGCTTCTTGCTAAAAGCATCGATACTAGGCGTGACCACCTGCGTTTTTTCGGAAGGCAATTCAGGGAAAATGGATTGCTGCGAATTGAACATATACACGCGATAAGGGCCTAGAAACTGCTCGATATAGCTTTTGGCCTGGACGTTCGGGTGCGCGGTATCAATGTGGCAAAACCACATAGCCGGTTGTACGCTCGTAAACAGCGTTGCCAGGGGGGCCAGTTGGAAATCATGCACGCAAACGGTATCAGGATGATTTTCGTCAATAAACTGCTCGACAGGAGCACGCTTCAGCACATCTATAATGGCGTGTTGCTCTTCAGTAGAAAGCTCACCCGGTTCATTTCCCTGCAAAAGGTCGACAAGATGGGTCGTCGCTTTATTCGCGCCCTCGTCCAGTTGAACCACGCGCCAGCTATGCTCGACCCCCAACTCGTTCATCAATGGAAGCAAGGTCTGAAGCAGTGTGGCGACGCCCCCACCTTGCGCAGTGGTGTTCAAATGCAGAACATGCATACCGGCAAGCGCCTGGGCCATGTGGAAAATCTGAGCGATATATTCATCACCAAGGAATTGTGCATAACGCTGTAACTGCCGAGCTTGATCCATGTGATAAAACTCCTCATAATATTTTTAGGAAGGCATTTCGTTATATGATTGGTATTCTATTTATATATCTCTCAGACGCGCGATGATCCGCAGTCAGGTCACATCCATTCTGTCAGAACAGGTTATTTGAGCATAAAAAAAGAAGGTGCACGCCCAGCAGATGCGAATGTATCTAGGAAGTTCATACGCCCCCTTTTCATACGCTACCTTTATTTTATTCATTCTATAGCGTATCACTGCTTGCAAGCACAGCAACAGTCCGACGTAAGTGCGGCAGCAACACTTCTTCGACGTAACAAAGAGGATAGGTGTACGCCACAGCAATATCCAGGGCAGAAGGTAACGTAGCATCCACATCCTGCGACAGCAGTTCCAACATCACCTCTTCATCGGTATACAGAGAATGTGGCATAGTCAACGTAGGATCTTCAAAATGGCGCTTGAGCCAGAAGATAGCCTGGTCGTTATGAAAAGAGCCATCAGCCGATATTTTGCGCTCTACATCGAAACCAAACCAGCGTAACAGCACGTAGAAACAATGCAGGCGCGCCACGCGGATCTCGTGCCCGAACTGGAAGATAGCATACGGCCAACTATAGTGCGCATGCCGCAGTATAAACAGCGAGGTCAGACGATTTGCACCGCTCATATAGTAGAATGGGCGGCGCACACAGCGCGGATCAAACACCCAAGCAGAACGGCGCAGCGCCATGCCGATCAGTAGCCAGGGGTCGGCGGTCCAAATGGCATGAATGAAAATTTCTCCACGCGCAACATCACGCACAATTCCGCCACGTAGCGCATATTTTTGTTCGACTATGCGAAATGCATGTACGTAAGACAACACATGCACTACCGCTGGGTCGCCCGCTGCCTGCTGCTTCAACACCTGTAGCACGTAGGCGGCCCTGGCGCGATCACTCAATGTGTAATAACGGCAATATCGCGCGAAACCGTGCCAGAGCAGCCACCAGGCCCAATGCGACCGCGCACGCTCCTGTAGATGACGGGCCAGCACTCGATGCGGCATCAACTGCCAGGCCGCACTAAAAATGGTCGGGATGCGCTCGGCAGCCAAACGCACGCACTCCGCAAGAACAGGCAGATACCATAGCACCCACCACCATTGCCAACGCGGCGGGCCAACCAACCACCAGACGATAAGCACGCTCAGAACCAGGTTGAGCGCGTCACCGAACATATTAAGCAGTTCGCGTAAGTAACTGGTGTGCCGTGCTTCATAGCGCATTCGCAGCCCGAAAAAGATAAACAGCTTGACGAGATACGGCACCAGCCCCAACGGCGCACGCGCAAGTGAAAGCAGGTACGAGATGCCATAGGCCAGGCTCCCCATATAGCGCAGCAATAAATTGGGAGATCGCTCTTGCCACGAGGGATCAGGCAGCAAAAACACGTAGCCGCACAGTTCACCACCGAGAATCAGAGCAAGAATAATACCAGCAAGCAACATATCACTCCCTCACCTGTACAAGCTCTTTAAGCACTTCGTCAACGGCGGCAAGTGTCTCATCAATATCAGTAACCGTATGCGACATACCGATATAGCTGCGTTTGAGGTTCACCGGCAGTTTATACACCCCACGAGCAATCAGCTTGCGACGATAGGTCACAAACAACGCGGCATCGTTGCGCAACAGGTCCGTGTAGCTGGTAATGGGCGGCTGCATAAAGTACGTCACAAAGACCGAACCAAAACCGGCTACCGTCGCATGCACTTCATGTTTTTGCAACAAAGCACGCAACCCCGCGCGCATACGCTCACCCAGGGCAAAAAGATAGGCGTACGTGCCAGGTCGCGCCAGAATCCCAAGGGTCGCCAGGGCAGCAGCTACGCCGACAGGGTGTGCATTGAAGGTGCCTGCCATGAAAACGTCTCCGCCAGGCCGACAATGCTCCAGCAGATCGGCACGTCCGGCTAAAAGCGCCAGCGGATAGCCATTCGCTACCGCTTTCGCCATCGTTGTCAAGTCAGGTGTAACGCCCGCGACCTGCTGGTATCCGCCCAGGTCGTGGCGAAAGCCAGTAATCACCTCGTCAAAGATCAACACCACACCGTACTGGCGCGTCAACGCACGCAAGCCTGCAAGGAAGCCAGGTTGCGGAAGAATGCAGCCGATGTTATGTTGAATGGGTTCAAGGATGATGGCAGCGACCTCGTGACCATGGTGACGTAAGGTCTCTGCCACGGCGGCAAGGTCGTTAAAAGGCAAAACGAAAGTGTTGTCGATGGCTTGTGGCAGCATTCCTGCGGAATGCGGGTCCTTCTGCCCCATTTTTTCGGACGCACTGATAAAGTTCAGCAACACAGCATCGTGCCAACCATGATAGCAACCCTGGAATTTGATGATCTTCTCGCGCCCTGTCGCCGCCCTTGCCACCCGTAACGCCATGTAGGTCGCTTCAGAACCAGAATTGCAAAAGACGACTTTCTCCGCGCAAGGAACATACTGGCAAATTTTCTCCGCCAATCGGGCTTCAAGGTCATTGGCTCCCAACGCGGCAAAACCTCCGCAACCAATCGCGTCAACGACGCACTGGTCCACCTCGGCATGGGAGTGACCCAGCAACGGGGGTCCAAAGGCGGCGTGATAATCAATGTAGCGGCGTCCTTCGGCATCAAACATATACGCCCCCTGCGCGTGGGTAAACACAAGGTTCGGCTCAACAGCTCGATTGGCACTGCTCACACCACCTGGGATATAGTGCTGTGCCTGCTCAATAATGCGTCGCGCGCTAGCAGTTCGCATAGAACTCCCTTTCTCACAAAAGCATTCTATCTCGACAACATACTCCTACCGTATCGGTCATAACTAACCTGAACAGCATAGCATGCAGAAACGGGCAGTCACAATGCCACGAAACACAGCACGAGAGCACACAGAGGATACTATTGCAGGGCACAAGGCAAAGAAATGGAGGATGTGAGGGTAAAGTCGCAGGAGAGACAGAGCTAGCCTCTGCCTCTCCTGCATGTAGAGCGGGAGCTTGCCTCGCTCAGCCCGGCTCAACGGATGCATCGAAACCTGGACTTCCGCTCGACCCAACTCAAACAAATCGACTTGCATCGACTCAACACATAACCCGGCGCGTCTTAGCTGAAGCGCTGACGCAAACGCGGGAGAATTTCCTTGGCGTACAGCTTCATGAAGCGGGACTGATCATCGCCAGGCGCGTGGAAGATCAAATGGGTAAAGCCTAGCTCGATATAGGGGCGAATCTGCTCGATATGCTCTTCAGGATCGCTAGAGACCAGCCAACGTTTGTACGCTTGATCGGCAACTTTTTCAGCCCGCCGCTCCATCTCGCGAGCATCGTGCACACCAGCCTTATCCTCAGCCGGGAGCGCCAGAGCTGACCAGATACGCGTATCCTGCATGGCTCGATTATAATCGGTATCGAACGACACCTTGACCTCGATGGTGCGCTCGATGGTCGAGGGATCGCGACCAGCCTGCTTCGCGCCTTCTTCAACGGCCGGAAGCAGCTTATCGCGATACAGTTCATCGCCTTTCCCAGAGGTGCAGATAAAACCATCACCCTCGCGACCGGCGAACCTGGCAGCAACCGGACCACCAGCACTGATATAGATAGGAACCGGCTGATCGGGGCGATCATAAATCGTGGCGTCGAGCGTGTGGTAATACTGCCCATCGAAGGTCACCAGTTCATCGCGCCAGAGCTGTTTAATCATCGCCACCGCCTCGCGCAAACGCGCCAGCCGTTCTTTGGCCTCAGGCCACTCGACACCGGAGACAGCCACTTCGTTCAACGATTCGCCCGAACCAACACCCAGGATGATGCGGCCGGGATAGAGCGAACCTAATGTACCGAACGCCTGAGCGACCACGGCCGGTTGATAGCGAAATGTCGGGGTCAACACGCTCGTTCCCAGCACGATCCGCTTCGTGCGTTCGCCAACCGCCCCCAACCAGGCCAGGGCAAATGGCGCATGCCCATTGGTGTGCCGCCAGGGCTGAAAATGATCGCTAATCCAGACGCTATCGAAGCCCTGTTCTTCGGCCTCGACCGCGAAATCTAACAATTGACGTGGGCCGAACTGCTCGGCCGAAGCCTTATATCCAAGCTTTAAAGGATGATTTGCCATAATACGTTTTCTCCTAAATTCGTACGAAGCCGCGTTTTTTGCGGAAAGCCAAGCCAACAACAAAAAACGCTCTTTGTTCTCTGTAACAAATGGAGACGCCGCGAGATTTCATCGTCATAACATACCAAATCACACGACCCTAGATCATATCACGTATGCACAGCCACGTGTAGATGTACACATTCCCATAAGCAAGGTCCAGGGGCTGCACCCCTGGCGGGATCGGGGGTATCCCCAGCTCACACTTTTGCGCGTAGCCATTTTACTGCTTGCTCGAACCTTTCTGGTCCGTTACATTCATAGGTATCGCCCTCGTAATTGTCGAGGCGAAAAGCGTCCGCGCGCTCACCCTCGGCAGGGGTGGGCCACTCGATGGTATAACCAAGCTCGGAAGCCAACATGTTTAGCAGCAAGATTGCCGCGCCTTTTCTCATCGTGCTCTCTCCTCTCGCACCAATGCATCGAATAGTTCTCTTGCATTATACAATTGATTGCACCGCTCATCTAGCCGTAGAGCACGAGCACGAGAGCAGCCAATCATACCCAAATAATCAGACATTCAGAAGAGGATATCAAGATGGATACTGAAACTGCTATAACCATAGTCCAGGAGCCAGACGAGAGTGATAAGCTCATCCGTATATAGCCGATGAGCAAGCGTTCAGAGCACACACGCCGGGCCTATACGCGCTATGCCTATGCCCTCGGGCAAGCGCGGGCAAGCCGTTCTATGCGCTTACCCTTGACGACGTGGTGGCCTATGTGGACACGCTTACAGGGAGTGATGGAAGCAATGCGCTAGCTATCAATGCTATCAAGTCTCTCTTTTCATTCGCTGTCAAGTTTGGGTATATGCAGATCAATCTAGGGCAAGCGCTCAGTGCACCCAAGGCACGGGACGAATTGGCACAGAGGATACTATCAGAAGCAGAAGTTATCAGGCTGATTGACAGGACTACCAATAGACGTGATCATGCTCTCTTCCGACTGCTCTATCACGCTGGTTTACGTGTCAGTGAGATAGTTGCTTTGAAGTGGGAAGATGTCCGAGAAGTTGAGACGGGCGCGATACTCTCATTATGGGGCAAGGGAGAGAAGCAAAGGTATGTTCCGATCAGCCAGGGAATGTATCAGGAGCTTCTAGAACTAGAGGGGCATTACCAGGGGAAGGACCGTTATGTGTTCCGATCACGCAAGGGCAAGAATGGAACGGTCCCGATGGATACGCGCCAGGTAGAGCGGCTAACCCTGGACGCTGCGAAACGGGCGGGCATCGATGGCAACGTCTCTCCTCACTGGCTAAGACACTCTAACGCCTCTCATGCGCTCGACAATGGCGCGCCTATCCACGTCGTTAAGGAGTCGCTAGGGCATTCGTCCCTCGTGACCACTACGCGCTATGCCCATATCAAGCCGGGCACAGGAAGCAGCCAATACATCAAGATATAGGTGCTAAACTGTGGCTTTATCCTGACTAAATGGCCTGAATATCACCATAAATCCCCCTCTAATGGCCTGTCATGGGTACATGAGGAGGGGGTATTTTATTGCTCGCTTGCTCGTGATCTGGCTTGCAATCGGCGTTCGCGCGTGTGAAGTCATATTGGTACCTGTGGTTCACACACTGGTATATACCAGTTTGAGAGATTAGGACTTATTGTAGGCTATACTCTCCCATCTTGCTCTATTTGTCCCGTCAAGGTTGACACATCCCGCTGTACCCATTATGCTACGCCAATTGCGGCTTGGCATCTTCCACCGCCTCTACTACCGGATACGGTGTGTATCCTGTAGGGAGATATTCAAGCCGCCTCTCCCATATCGCCGCTTGCTTCCTATCGGGCCGCGCCGTGACTAGACCTGACTCCACCTGCTCCTGGTAGCCCCACCCCATATTAATCGGCGGCTGTGGTCTTCTGGTATACTCTATACACGAAGGGACACCGATGAAAAAGACATCCGACATCCAAGAAGTGATGGAAGCCGTAGCATTGCAAGATGCTGATGAAAGTGTCGCAACCGTCGTCACTGTTGATTTACATGGCCGCACCTGGAGGGTCAATAGCATCT
>DATAYF010000637.1:0-12113 GCA_036272735.1 Ktedonobacteraceae bacterium | reverse complement strand
GCTGCTTATCTTGATTTCCTGCTTCAGAGAATTATGGTCAATGAAGCCCCTCTTGTTGATAGTAGGAACAATTGTTGGCCTGCTGCCTTTGCTCATTTACGATATCCATAATCCCAGTCAAAATGCTATAATCACGCTTCTCCGTCTGCATAGTGCTGGTGGCGTATCGCAGGGGGCAACAACCTATTCGCATTTCAATAGTATCTTAGGTACTATACTTATAAGTATTCCAACGATGACAGGGGCCGTACACCTGTATCCCTTTTCGAGCGATCCTGGAAAATGGCGCGAACAACTTTCTTCTCACGCTCTTTTTCAAGGGGTTTGGGGAACGATCTTTGTGATATTCCTGGGCATCGCGTTGGTTCTCACCGCCTACTCCCTTTTTAAAAACCGTTCCATTTCAAATGCCAACGATGCCACTGAAAAAAGGACCATGCAGGTGCGGTATATGGCCCGCCTCTTCCTTTTAGGCGGCGCGGTGTTGACGCTTTTGTCGTATATGATGAGTCCTGCGCCTGCTGTAGTTCCCGTAACATCGGCACGTTATCTTGTTGGCCTGCTGATTATCACACCATCCCTGATCGCGCTTCCTTACTCTCTCCTCTCTAAATATAGGAACAGTCAGAGCTTCTCATGGCCCGCTGTCCTGGCGGTAGTAGGTCTGGGTATTCTTAGCTTTATCTTTATGATCTACTTCTACGGAACATTTACGATGTTCGGCCAGCAAATTTCTGGAGTACAGAAGTTAAATCAGCAACAATCGGAACTTGTTAACGGTTTAGAGCGCAATCATATTACTCGTATCTACTCTGACTACTGGACATGTGACCGTGTCATTTTTCAAAGTGATGAACATATTATTTGTGATGTTTTACGTGACAACCTACGTACGGGACAAAATCGCTACCTCCCCTTCAGAGCAGTTGTAATGAGTTCTCCTCATGTAGCTTACGTATTCACGCTGCATTCTCCACAAGATGTGCTATTACACTCCAGGAAGTTTCAACAGACCTTTTCGTTTGGAGGGTATCACGTTTACGTGCCGTAGGTTGGTCTCTAGAAGGTCCAGCTCTTATAAATGGCTACCTGTTCTGAGCAGTGCGTTTGCTGTTTGGAAGAGATAATAGAGGCTCGGCAAACACTGCAAGTGATCAGGCGGAGACGTGTAGGAGACCTGTGGCTGTTGCGCAACCACGTCATCTCCTACCTGTAGCTCTATACTTAACTTGGAAAGTGGAGTAGGAGTACCCCTACGACGTAGATTGGGAACGTGAGGGCGTAGATTTGGGCCCCCCAAAGCACCAGCTTATTTCTTAGTTGCCAGCCACAGAGCAACATCGCTAAAACTATACCTGTCGATAGGCGACCCGCCGATGCCAGCTCTTTATAGGAGCCTACAGCCATACAGGAGATCAGTCCCAGGTGCATGAGCCAGATTAACCATATTCCTCCTGCCCAGTGCCTTTGTAGTGCCTCTTTCGCTGCTAGCAACCACCCTATTATGGTTGGAATGAACATCAAAATCACCAGTGGTATGAAGCGATTTGAATTATGCTCAAAGGCAAAAAGTCCGAGGAATGGAATAAGCTCAAACGCCGGAGCACTTGTGAGGCCCGTTTTCCCAAAGATGATTGTCAGCGCAATGTACCAGATCATCGTTGGCAAAAGCCCCAGGATAATGAGGCGTACCATATCCGGCCAGCGTCTTTGAAAGAAGTAGAGGATGATAAATCCAACCGGGAAGAGCACGGCAGTCTCTCGCGATAAAACTGCTAACCCCAGACAGATTGCTGCACTGTTTATGCGTTTCTTCTCGATGAATAACAATCCCAGGCAAATAAACAGGTACGTTAGTGGTTCGGTTGTGTCGAAAAGCAGCGCTGTTGCTTGACCAAAATAGAGTCCGAAAGCCAGGCTGTACCAGGGAGACAATCCATGTCTCTTTAGCAATCTGGCAACGATTTCTACACCGAGCACAATAGCAACGAAGTTGATCAATAGAAGTGTGTAAGGAAGCAGACGTGCATTGCCCAAACTCAACAAGAATGCGATTATTGGATAGACTATGCGCTGGTAGCGATAGGGCGCATTATCTGTGTAATGGTATGCGGTTAGTGGGTTTCGTGCTATGAAATAATAGAATTGCCCATCATATCCTCCAGCGCCGTTTAATTTTTTTGATAGACTATGGGGAGAATATGAAAAATAGTTTCCTATGTGGACATAATGTAATGCATGATAGTGAAAGATCACAGAGGTCAAAATCAAAAAAATACCATAGAGGATGGCTGAAACGACTGAAGGTCGCCAGAGCAGTGATAACAAGCGTTCCTGTCTGGTCTGGTCTGGTATATTTTTTGTCTGTAATGTTGCGGTACTTATACCCATGGATGAGCAGACCCTTTCTATAAGCGTTTATCGAAGAGGCGTAGCATGGTTAGTTGCATGATCAGAGCTTTCTTCGTATGTCCTTTGTAATAACGAGAGGGTAGTGTGCCAGTAACGAATGGGCTAATGTTGCGAACATAGCATCAGCAGATGTACTTTGACTTGCCTTTCTAGTCCTACGGTCATAAATATGGTAGACCAGAAAGTTTCTCTTTGGAGGAAATGAGAGATGTCTGCTAGCGCTGCATGAATCATCAGAGGAGACCAATGATTGTGGGCCCCCCTCTATTATCAGGTTAAATGCACTTCAAACTGCCAGGGTTGGGGTGATGGCTCATCGAATTGACCAAGCGGATCGGCGGCTCTAACTGTAAGCATACGGGCCTCTGCTGAAGGTAAAGGACGAAAACGGGCGTTGCCTTGGTATACTGCGTTGTTGGGGCCGCTCGCCAGGTCTGGCCGTGCCAGCAACATGCCTCCGCGCTCACCCGTCCATTGTGCTCCGGTGTTATCTTTCAGGAAAAAGATAATGCGTGGGACAAAGGCAAAGCCCGCCTGTAACGGGGGACGAATCCATAAAAATTGGAGTTCGAAATGCGCCGCATAGTAGACTATTTGATGAAGTATGAGCGTCATGCCTTGCTGCTTCTGCTCAAGTTCCAGCGGAAATGTACGTGTCGGTTCGCTTGTTGCTACGCTTTGCCCGCTCACTTCTGCTACTGTTGGGCTGGCAATGACTACAGGGGGGCGTGATGCAAGTTCTAGCACCTTAGGGGAAAACGGTGTTGGATCTTGCACAATCTCGTTACATAATTGTAAACATTCATCACAGATGTATGCTGCTCCGGGGCCAGCGACGAGCCGTCGCACTTCCGAAGCGTGTCGGCCACAAAAAGAGCAGCGCGCCAAGGTACGATCAAAACTCATAATGCCTCTTCCCTAGTTGTCGATAAACCTGTTGTTTCACCGTTAGGTCGCCTGCAATGCTGCTACGGCCGCGTGGTGTAACCCTAGACGTTCTAACATAGAGGCATGTGCTTCCCACTCTAGTTTATCGTCTAAAGGTGTCAGCAAGGACTCAATCTCATCGGGTGATGTCTCCTCAGCAATTGATGGCGAGGCACCATCTGAACCTTCCAGGTCCTCTGCAAATGAAACCGTGTTGTTATACTTCCTTTGTAGCGCTACTTTGATCAGATAATCAGCAAAATGTGGATTTTTTGGGAGCAATGAACCATGCATATAGGTACCATAGGCATTACGGTAGATCGCGCCTTCTGTATGATCCTCTGAATTATTGCCATGCCCCTTGAGTACCTTGCCGAGTGGTTTGGCCGTACCCAGGTAGGTCCTGCCCCCATGATTCTCGAATCCTACCAGTGTTTGACCATCCCAATCAATGGCAATATCGCCGATACAGCGCGCGGTGTGTGACCCTTTATGTATGGTCCAGGCGTCGAATACCCCCAACCCGCGCATATCTGGACCTTCTGCCGGGCGATAATAGTGCGCCAATAACTGGAAGCCTCCACACACAGCCAGGACCGGCATATCGTCCTCGATGGCGGCCCACAATCCTATACCTTTGATCGCGTAGAGGTCCTGCGCAACTGGCGATTGCTCTTTGTCTTGCCCGCCTCCAATGAATAGCATATCGTATTCATCCGGGGCCAAGGCATCGCCTATGCCTAAACCGACGACGTTTAAACGAATACCGCGCATTTCACAACGCCGCCGCAACGTCAGGATGTTGCCCCGGTCACCATACAAATTCAACTGATCTGGATAAAGATGCCCCAGCGTCAGCGTGAGTGGATAAGGGTGCGCGTGTTTATACTGCTGGATCATGCGTCTTTTCCCTCCCAGTAACGCGCTGTAAAACCTCGCGATTCTAACTCGCGATGCACTTCTAGTAAACCTGTATACGTTGGGATTACAAAGAGAGTTTCACCTTCTGGTGTACTGGCAAGCGCTGTATTGATGGCCTGCTTGAATCCATAGACGCGTGTGGGCGCATTTTCAGGCCGGTTATTCTCCACTTTTTTCCCTACTTCGTACAGTCTCACACCCCGTTTTTTCTTGATTGGGGTCATGCTCACCTTTTGTTGAGCTGCTCGTAACGGATGCTGTGGAACGATGTTCATCTGCTCTTCCTGTACACCTGCGTATTTCAGGCGTAACGCCAGATCGAGCGCCCGTGTCCCTGTGATCGTGAGCGTGCTGGTGCGCTCAACCATTCTTTCAAAGTCAACGTCCCAGATCCAGGAAATATCTCGCCCATCTGCGATGTTATCATTTAAAATAAAGAGTACGTGCCGTGATACATTATCATTAAACAGGGTACGCATCACCTCGTTAAATCCCGTGGGATTTTTTGCGAGCAAGAGACGCAACGTGCGCCCCTCTACCTGAATACGTTCTCCACGACCAAAGGCGGGCTTGAACTGTTCGATGCCGCTGGTAATTGGTTCCCATTCTATGCCCAGTGCCATGGCTGTTGCCGCTGCTGCCAGTGCATTGTAAACGTTGTAGAGTCCTGGTAGTGGCACAACGATATCGTGCTGCTGTTCTTCGGTGGTGACGCGTACGCGCAAGCGGTCAAAGCTCTCTATCTGTACCGCACTGGCACTGACTTGCGGCTGGGGCCGTTTCGCGCCGCAATTGGGGCAGGTATAGTGTCCCATGTGGCTATAGAGGCGCAATGTGTAGGCATATTCGCTTCCGCAACGTGAGCAGGTGCGTGTATCGATTACCTGGAGGCGTTCTTCGCTATCGGGTTGCAGATGCACATCGAGCCTGTTATCCTCTATTCCATAATAGATGGATTGCCCTGGAAAATCCTCTCCCAATCGAGCAATGGCCGGATCATCGGCATTGAGAACCAGGATGGAGCTTGCTGGCAGCTTTTTTATCGCCCGTTTCCAGTGGGTCACCACGCTATCCACTTCGCCATAGCGGTCAAGTTGATCGCGGAACAGGTTCGTAAAGACAACGACCCGAGGCGTGACCGCGGAGACGATTTGCGGTAATGCCGCCTCATCGACTTCTAAAATGGAGATTGCTCGTCCAGAGCGGCGTAGCTTGCCATTTGGTAAGGCACGAATGACCAGTGAACTCGCGATACCGCGCACCAAATTGGACCCTTCGCGATTTTGCCACACGCGCAGGCCGCCATCGCGCACAATCGCAGCGGCGAATCCGCTGGTTGTTGTTTTTCCATTCGTGCCGGTAATGATCACACTGCCGTGCTCAAGCTGGGTTGCCAGGTGATGGACGATATTAGGATCGAAGCGCTGGGCTACAACGCCAACGACGCTGGTGCCTCCTCCCAGGTGGAAGCGGCGACTGAGTGCGCCCGCTGTCCTTCCGGCAACGACTGCTAACCCTGCTCGCAACGAACTTCGCCGACGCGGTGGGCGACGCTTCCGTTTTGCATTATGTTGATGCACGGTAGACATATGATCCATCTTGCTTGTTTGTTGTGGGTCTGGTATCGGGAGCTGAGATGGCCTGTTCTTCCGCATGTCTTTCCTCCGAATCAGCGCTTCTATCCTCTATCATAAGATGCATGCAGCATAGCATGCGCGGTTGATGAGGTCAAGGGAGTTCTTCCAATGTTGGCTATGGTCGAGGCATTTCTTGCAAACGTGTGATATGCTGCTTAGGAAATTTTCCTGCCCCTAATTAAGTTGTACTAGGTGCAATATACTGGTGCTAGTGAATGTAGTAGCCAACAGAATATCCACTTGTCACGTATGCTATTCTATCCTGTAAGAGCAGTATGAGCGGGTGTTTTGAGTCTGTAAAGGTCGGGTAATTGGTCAATGGCAAAAAAACTTGTGATTGTAGAATCGCCAGCTAAGGCGAAGACAATTGAAAAGTTTCTCGGACGCGATTTTGTGGTGCTGGCTTCAAAGGGCCACATTATCGATCTGCCCAAAAAAGGGCTGGGAGTAAATACACGGAAAGATTTTGCACCACGCTATGAGGTTATCGAGAAAAAAGACAAACTTATCGATGAATTAAAGGCTGCTTCTAAGGATGCCGACGAGATCTTCCTCGCGCCGGACCCTGACCGCGAGGGAGAGTTCATCGCCTGGTCGTTAAAAAATGTTCTGGAACTGCAGAACCCGCACCGCGCCGTTTTCCACGAGATTACGAAAAAAGCGGTTCAGGATGCTATTAAAAAACCGAGCAAGATAAATGAAGACCTCTTTAATGCTCAACAGGCACGTCGTGTCTTAGACCGGCTGGTTGGGTATAAGATTAGCCCGTTACTGTGGCGTCGTATCCAGTCTGGCACGAGCGCTGGCCGTGTGCAATCGGTGGCGCTACGCCTGATTTGCGACCGTGAAGCGGAGATTCGTGCCTTTGAGCCTGAGGAATATTGGAGCGTGACGGCGCTTTTAAGCAAGCAAAAACAGTCGGAACGCTTCGAAGCGATGCTGATTGCTCGCTTAAACGAAAAGGGACTTGTTACTGACGATGACGATTCCGGTGCTGATGGTGAGGAAATCAAGTCTGCCCGCAACGGGGAGCAGGAGTCGAAAACGGCGAAACGGGGCCGCATCAAAATTTCTTCTCAGGCAGAAGCCGACGCTGTACTGGCCCAATTAAAAGGGGCGACGTACAGTGTATTGAAATACGAAGAACGCGAGCAACGTCGCCAGCCTCCAGTGCCCTATACGACCAGTACGATGCAGCAAGATGCCTCGTCTCGTTTGTACTTCAAGCCGAAAAAGACGATGAGCCTGGCACAGCAATTGTACGAGGGCATGGAACTAGGGAAACTTGGTCATCAGGGACTCATTACGTACATGCGTACGGATTCGACGCGTATCTCTGACGAGGCGCAGACGAAAGTCAAATCGTACATCGGGCAGGAATATGGTCAGCCTTACGTAGGTAATGGGCGTACGAGCAAGTCGAAGGCAACCACACAGGATGCCCATGAAGCTATTCGCCCTACCGATGTGGCGCTGACGCCTCAGGCGGTGAAGTCGCACCTGACCGCTGATCAATTCAAGCTGTACAGCCTGGTCTGGCGTCGTTTTGTCGCTAGCTTTATGACCCCGGCAGTTTTTGATATGGTGCGAGCGGACATTGTTGCCAGCTCGTATGTGTTTCGCGCCAATGGCTCTAACCTGAAGTTTCCTGGCTTTTATGCTGTCTGGCCGCACGAAGAGGATGAGAAAATGCTGCCGGTGATGCAGGTAGACGAACGGCTCGATCTGCACGATTTAAAGCCAGAGCAACATTTTACACAGCCGCCTCCGCGTTTTACCGAGGCTAGTTTGATTAAAGAGCTTGAAGAAGAGGGCATTGGTCGTCCAAGTACATACGTCCCGACGATTAGCACTATTCAAGATCGTGGCTATGTTGATCAAGAGCAGCGGCGTTTTGTGCCTACCTGGCTTGGTGAAACCATCAACGAGGTCATGAATAAGCATTTTCCTGATATCGTCGACACCGGTTTCACCGCGGATATGGAGCACAAACTCGACGAGGTAGAGGAAGGCCATCGTTCGTGGATTGAGTTTCTGCATGTGTTCTATGAAGAATTTAAGGGCACGATGCAGCGCGCTGAAGCGGAGATGAACCGTGTGCAGAAACCCGTTGAAGAGATGGATGAGCAATGTCCAGAATGTGGGCGCAACCTGGTCATTCGTAACGGCCGTTTTGGTCGCTTCATCTCCTGCTCTGGTTTTCCTGAGTGCCGTTATCGGCGTTCTTTTGTCAACAAGACGGGGGCGCTGTGCCCCAATTGTGGTGGCGATCTGGTGGAGCGCAAAACGCGCCAGAAAAAGCGCATTTTTTATGGGTGTTCCCATTATCCTACTTGTAACTTTGCGGTATGGGAAACGCCGGCTCCTGAACTGTGTCCAAATTGCAATGGATTGATGGTCATTCCCAAGCAGGGGCAGCCTGCCGTTTGTTACAACGAGGTGATTGTTCCTCAGCGTGAGAGCGCTGACAAGAAGCCCGCTCGCACCACACGCCGTAAAGTGGCGGTAGCAGAGGCCAGCATTGACCTGGAAAAGCCGAAAGCTGCACGCGGGAAGGCGACCAGAGCCAGCACAACGAAGGTAAAAACCCCGCGCCGTACGACTGCCAAAACGAGCAAGAAGCCTGCTACGGTGAAGCGTGGGACGGGTGCAAAGACTACCAGGAAAGCCACAGCGCGCACCACGCGGTCGCGTTCTTCCAAAACAAGCACCTCTGCTTCTTAAGCGTGTTGGGCGTCTGCCATAGGGATACGCGAAAAATGGTTAAATGCTCTGAAAAAGCAGAACTATTGGTGGCGCATATGCTATAATTGTTAGATAGTTACCGTCAACTTCTATAGACCTATGCTTAGTTCTGCTACCAGGGGGATGATTACATGCCGCATGCAGTGACGCTCGTTCCAGGTGATGGGACAGGACCGGAAATTACAGAAGCTACTCGCCGTGTTCTTGAAGCAACTGGTGTCGGCTTTGAATGGGATGTGCTTCAGGCGGGAGCAGAAACGCTAGAGAAGGATGGCACAGTCCTACCGGATGAGGTTGTTGCATCCATTAAGCGAACGCACATCGGCCTGAAAGGTCCTATTACGACACCTGTGGGTAAAGGACAGCGTAGCGCGAACGTTACTCTACGCAAAAAGCTCGATCTCTATGCAAACTTACGACCGGCCAAAACGTATCATGGCTTACGTTCCCGCTACGAAAACATTGATCTGATTATTGTACGCGAAAATACTGAAGACCTTTACGCCGGGATCGAGTTTCAGCGTGGCACGCCCGAACAAGAAGAGCTGCTAGATCTGATTACTCGTACTACTGGTCAGCAGCTCGATCCCAATTCGGCACTCAGTATCAAATATATTTCTGTCGCCGCTACTCGCCGCATCGTCAAATTCGCTTTCGATTATGCCCGCACAAATCAACGTCGTAAAGTCACTGTGGTACACAAAGCCAACATTATGCGCATCTCCGATGGACTATTTCTCTCCACTGCTCACGAGGTAGCGAAAGAATATCCTGATATTCAATATGAGGATCGCATCGTCGATAATATGTGTATGCAACTTGTGCAGAAACCCGAACTCTATGATGTGCTGGTATTGCCAAATCTGTATGGTGACATTATCTCCGACTTATCGGCCGGGCTGATCGGTGGCCTGGGAGTGGCACCGGGGGCCAATATCGGCAGCCAATGCGCTGTGTTTGAGCCTGTACACGGCAGCGCACCAAAATATGCTGGTCAAAATAAGGTGAACCCGATGGCAATGATGTTCTCTGGGGTCATGATGCTACGCCATTTGGGCGAGCGTGAAGCAGCAGCGCGCCTGGAAAGGGCGCTCACCCAGGTTATTGCTGAAAGAAAATACGTCACGTATGACCTCAAGCCGCGCCCCGATGATCCTTCCGCTGTCGGTACGTCCCAGGTCGCCGACGCTGTCATTGAGCGCTTACAACGATTTCGGTAACACGTATTGCCTGAGCTGTGAAAAAGAGCAAGCGAGGAAGGTGCCCCACTTTTATCAAATCGAGCGTAAAACCCTGCGCTTCAGCTCCAGGGATAGAAGCGAGTCCTTGTTTGGGGCAGAAGATGGGATCATCTTCTGCTTGACGCTCTAGAACTTCTGTGCTATACTCTAACCTGTTCTCTTGCACACGAACAACGCAAGCCTGTTTGGGCGTTTCACGGGAAATCGTTCCCGTGAGGAAAAGCAGGAATGGACCAATGTTTTGTGTGCCAGCCAATACAGCAGGTCTTTTCCGTGCCCACCAGCCACCTGTTGTGGTTGCAACGAACACCGGGCTCGGACGGAGCCTTCAGGGGCCACCCTGAGAAGCCCATGGCTTTCGCCGTGGGGAGTCGTCACAGAAGGATACCTTCCTCGTTTGTTTTCGCTATGTGCTGTCAGGCTGCTATTACTACGCTCGTGCTTTGCCGTTGTGTCCACCAGAGCGCCATTTGTGGCGTGCTTGAATGTAACGTACCGTACCAGAGCGCGAACGCATCATAATCGACGAGGTACGAGCGCCCCACCCAAAATATTGCACGCCGTCGAGCAGGTCGCCGGTGGTAATGCCGGTGGCTGCGAATGAGGCGTCGTTTCCTTTGACCAGGTCGTCGGTGCGCAAGACCTGTTTGAGATCGATACCGTCGCTCTGGAACTTCTGGCGTTCTTCTTCACTACGTGGCCAGATTTTGCACTGGATCTCTCCACCCACGCATTTCAAGGCTGCCGCCGCTAATACGGCCTCTGGCGCTCCACCGATCCCCATCAATACATCGATCCCGGTGTAATCTTCCATGGCGGCCTGGATAGCTGCTGCGACATCTCCATCGGTAATCAGTCGGATACGTGCGCCAGCTTCGCGCACCTGTCGAATAATGTCCTGGTGACGCGGGCGATCCAGAATGACTACGGTGATATCATCCATGCGCGCATCGCGTACGCGGGCAATGCGATCCAGGTTGACGGCGACCGGTGCGTTAATGTCGATGACGTTTTTCATGGCGGGTCCCACGGCAATCTTCTCCATATAGAAGACCCCCGGCGGGGCCGAGTACATGCTGCCGCGCTCCGCCGTTGCGATCATTGCCAGGGCGCCCGGCACACCTAACGCTAGCAGCCGTGTCCCGTCGACAGGATCGACAGCCACATCTACTTCGGGGGGTGTCCTATTGCCTACTTTTTCACCGATATAGAGCATAGGGGCCTCGTCTTTTTCACCCTCCCCGATGACCACCACCCCATCCATATCGACGCCATCAATTGCCAGGCGCATCGCATCCACGGCGGCCTGGTCGACCATCTCTTTATTGCCTTTCCCCATCCAACGCCCCGCGCTCAACGTTGCAGCCTCTGTCACGCGCACTAATTCCATCGCCAGGTTACGCTCTCTGGTCCCTGATTGGCGAAAACGCTCTTCTTGCTGCATTTCTTCTTGCATAGATGTGTATTCTCCTTGATCTCACATGGTGACGTAACGAGGGGTGACCCGACAATGTTCGGCAAGCATAACCGCTCGGAGACGCTCTACCGCGTCTTCCAGGCATCCTTGTCTGTTCTCTATGACATAATCGTAATGGTCACGTTGCGCTAGCTCGTTTTGTGCATCCAGGAGACGACGTTGTACCTGTTCTTCCGTCTCTGTTTGACGGTTGGTGAGCCGTTGCACGAGTTCTTCCAGCGAGCCTGGCACCAGAAAAATAAATATGGCGTCGGGAATCTTTTGGCGTACCGTCGCTGCACCCTGGACATCAATCTTGAGCAGCACGTCGTGTCCTGCCTGGAGATGATCCCTGATTGGTTGGAGCGGCTGACCATACCAGTTCCCATGCACGTTGGCATGCTCTAATAGCTCATCATGAGCAAGCATGGTATCGAAGGTCTCTTTACTCACGAAATAGTAGGGGTTGCCTTCGCTTTCGCCCGCCCGAGGCTCTCGTGTCGTTACCGAGGCAACGACATAGAACTCTGCCCCTCGCTCCCTCAGCGCTCGAATGACGGTATCTTTGCCCGTTCCCGAAGGGGCAGATAGCACAAAAAGTAATCCTCGCGTGCCTGATGGCCCGGAATTTGCGCTCGGCTGAGGCGTTTGTGTGGTCTCAAGCTGCATACTTTTCTTCCTGGTGTCGCTTCCTGTGATCCAAGATGCTACCCTCGTTAGCACCCTGAGATATCGAATTGTTCAGTAAGTGATATGTTACTATTGTACAACACC
>DATAYF010000636.1:0-5254 GCA_036272735.1 Ktedonobacteraceae bacterium | reverse complement strand
CTCCTTGCTGCTCTTCCTGACTATTCGCTAATGAATGAACGTTCTTTTGAAAAGACACACAACGTTTCTACACATACACATACACAAGAAAGAATAAACCCACGAGTTGAGCAACGAGGTTGTAGCCAGTAGCCAACTAGCTTAAAAATGTGTCTCCTTGATGAGGAAGTACAAATCCATTTTCATCAAGGAGATTCATATGAACAGTATTGCTGATGGATCGGTGATCGTCCAGACCACATCTCGGTCTGAGCCATCGACGCCACCCTGGTTTGGCGAAGTTGTGCTGCTGACGGCGCATCTTAGCAAGCACGGCGTTTTCAACAAGATCAATGAACAGGTGCGCTTTGCGCGGCGACGCTTCGGACGCTACGACATGATCGATTTTCTGGCAGTACTCTTCGGCTATGCGATCAGTGGAGAACGTACCGATGGCGGGAGTTTTACGAAAGCCTCCAGCCCTTTGCGATCCCGTTCATGGCGTTGTTTGAACGCGACCAGTTGCCCTCCCGCTCAGCGCTCTCCCGTTTTTTAGCGGCGTTGACGGAGGCACCCATTGAAGCGCTGCGCACACTCTTTCTCGATGACCTGTTGGGCCGTCCACTCACCCCCGACAAGCAAACCGGGGGGCTGAAGGACCCTCGTGGGAAACACCTGGATGGTGTTTGACATTGATGGGACGCGAGAGGCCGCGAGCCAACGCACGCTACCCCAGACGGACGATCTTCCCCCTGCGTTTCGTCGGCTGGATGAGGTCTGTGCCGCCTTTCTACCGGGGCCGCAAGCGTGGGGAAGTGGTAAGTGGTCAGGACGCGCACAACGGTTTCGCAGGCGCATAGCTTTCAGTGGCTCGGCAGTTTCGGGAACCGAGGCAACGGTCGCTATCGGGAGGAACTGCGCAAGGGGTGTGCCACTATTGGTCGGTATCTGGCTGCCTATCAGCTCCCACAAGAACGCACCCTGTTGCGGCTCGACGGGCAATATGGGAACGGGGCAGTGCTCTCCGATGTAGCTGGGTTCGCATTTGTCACCCGTGGCAAAGAATACAGCGTGCTCGATCATCCACTCATTCAGGGGCGTCTGCACCTCCCTCCTGATCAGGTCCAACAGCGTCCTGAAAGCCAGGTGGTGCGCAGCCTCTACGATTGTCCACAGATCCCGCTAGGGCCCGAAGGCGTGCTGTGCCGTGTGATCGTGGCAACGCATCCTGCGGGCAAAAAGAAGAGTCCCATTGGGGTCACGCGTGCAGGCGTCGTCTACGAACTCTTCTTCACCAACCTGCCCCAGCAGGCGTTCACTGCTTGTGATGTCGTCGGATTGTACCTGCATCGAGGGGCCTTTGAGCCACTCCTTTCAGATGAAGATCAGGAGATTGACCCCGATCGTTGGTGCTCTCACTCGGCCTGGGGGCAGGAATGCTGGCAGGTGATATCGCAATGGGTCTGGAACCTGCGCCTGGAACTGGGGCATCAGCTTCATCCTGATCCCGTGCGCACGACCGATTTTGCTCCTGCCATCTCGCCTGCCTCCCCCTACGCCGCTCCCTCGGCGGGCTATGCTCCCCCTCACGTGGGCTTGTCCTGGAAAGCTGGTCGCTTCTCTGGACAAGACTTTGCTCTCCAGCCCGATGGGACGCTGCGGTGCCCCGCTGACCAGAAGCTTTTCGCGCATGAGCAGCGCAGAGAAACCGATGGAAGCTTGCGCGTGGTGTATGGAGTCAGCATCCGCAGTTGTCGTCCCTGTCCTCTGCGTGAGCAGTGTCAATGGAATGGGGGTGCAACCGGCAAACCGCGCCAGGTGAGTGTGCTGCTGCATCCGCTCATGGTCGGGCTGGCGCCAGTGTTCTGGCGCGACCGGAGCCGTCGGTTCTACCGACAGGCGTGTACCCAGTTAACGCGCCAGCAATGTATCAAGGTGGAAGTCGATCCTCCCTCTTCCGCCTGTAGAACTGCCGAGTCTACGGCTATCCTTTCCCGAGCAAAGCGTGCTCATTCTCGGCTCTCGTGGGCTGCCCGACTGGCTCGCAATGCCCGTCCTCCCACCTCTGGCCAGGTGAGGATCACCCTCTGCGGGGTTTCGGCTGACTTTGCCACCTCGCTCGGCCTGCCGACCACTTGAACCGAGCGGATCGCGCACCCTTGACATCTCGCCATATGATGCCGAGACTCGGGTGGGAGGCGCAGTCGCGCATGAGCAAAAAAAGCCCAGAGACGAGGCCCTTGATGAGAGCCAACGGCGGAAGATCTCATCGTCATCGCTGTTGTCCCCGACTCGAGAGTTCCTGATCAAGAGACTCCTGAATATAGCGCATGGCCTCGCGATACTGCGGCTCTTTGGCTCGTTTTGCCATCTCCTCGGGACCGAGGTTCTCCAGGCGTGTCTGAATCCACCAGAGATTGCCAAAGGGGTCGCGCACTCGTCCGACTCGGTCGACTCGGTCGCCAAAGAACAGATAGGTCATCTCGGTGACCGAGGTTGCTCCAGCAGCAAGGGCTTGTTGGTACACCGCATCACCATCAGGGACGTAGAGACGCAGGAAGCACGGGGTATCAGGCCACTCCTTTCCCGCGTCAAACGCCATGACGATGCAGTCGCCAATTTTGGCTTCGGCATGGACAATAGTGCCGTCCTCGTTATAGACCCGATAGAGTTCCTCTGCTCCAAACGCTTTGTGCATGAAATCGAGCAGCTTGGCCGTATCTCGGGAAACAATCCAGGGTGTCACGCTATGATAGCCCTCGGGAATCGGTTGCACTGCCTTCGGTTGTGTCGTCATCTTCGTGTTCCTTTTGTGAAATATTGATATCTCTAGTTTCCCCTCAAAGGAGGTCAGAATCGACCCTTTTTCTGCCTTTTTCGGGCTCTCTTCCTCTGTCTCTGCTACCTATTCCACGCTCCGTGTCCAGGCCAGTCCAGCTTTCGCTCACCAGCTCAGAGATTAGCTCTTCAACAAGCTCGTTGCGCATCCCGTGGGTATAGGACTTTTCTAGCCTGATTATCTCATCGAAACAGCTACGTCCCGGCTAATATGCTATAATTCCCCACTGATGAGGATCGCCTGGTCACATACATGAAAAAGCGAGATGGCACTTGAAACCTATGCAAAGATGTATTCTTCTCCATAGCAACGATCTTCACGGACATGTCGATGCACTGGCCCGCATCGCGACACTGGTCAAACAGATCAGAACAGAGAACCCCGCCATCCCCATCCTCTATCTTGATGCCGGAGATATTGAAGAATCGGTGAACCGTATCAGCAACCTGACGCGAGGCATTGGAATGCATCGCCTGCTCAGCGTGGCAGGGTGTCAGGCTGCAACCATTGGCAATGGCGGCGTGCTGCGCTATGGTTTCGAAGTGCTAGCAGACTATCACGCGATCGCTCGCTACCCGCTCTTGATGGCCAATATACGCCAGTCGGATGGGAGCCTGCCGCAAGGAGTACAGAGCACAGCCATACTTCAGGCAGGTACAGTCAAGCTGGGATTGATTGGGATTACAGACAACCTCTTTCACGCCTATACTGATCGTTTCGGTATGTTTGAGCTTCCAACGCTGCCGCTCGTCCAAGAACTGGCGTCGCAACTACGAAAGCTCGGGGCTGACACAGTGATCCTGCTTTCGCATATGGGCCTCACACGGGATCGCCAGCTAGCTGTCGATCTCCAGGAAGAAGTTCCTTTGATTATTGGAGCACATAGCCACGATCTCTTGCTAGATGGCGAGCGCGTCGGAAAGGTGATGGTTGCTCAGGCGGGCAGCTTCGGGCACTATCTGGGGCAACTGGATATATGCTGGGATGGCGAACAGCTTCATGTTGAACGTGCATCAGTCAGGGCAGTGAGTAGCGAGATTGTGCCAGATCCGGCCATTCTTGCTGAGATCGAAAAAATCGAAGAAGAGATAGCACCGTATCTCAACACCATTGTCGGGGAACTGGCCGAGCCGTTGGAGATCAGCAGCGATCGTGAGTGTAAGGCGGCGAATATACTGGCTGATGCGCTGCGCGCACGTATGCGAGCCGATGTCGGTCTAGCGGTCGCTGCCTGCGCGGGTCCACTCAAGAGCGGTTCCCTGCGTCGTGAAACGCTGCTGGAAGCCTTTCATCTGGCCAGGAAACCGTGTGTCACATCCATGACTGGGGCCCAGTTACGTCTGGTGATCACACGTGGCCAGGATCGTGCCTTTGCAGCCACAGGCTCACGTGCCCTGCGTTGCGACAAGCGTGGGCTCTTGCATCTGAGTGGGGCCAGCATTCGCTCTGGGCAGATCTTCGTTGGAGAGCACCCTCTGGAGGAGGAGCGCATCTATCGCGTGGCCGGTGGCGACCAGGAGATCAGTCACTACGGAGGCTATGTCGAAAAAGCCTGGAACCTCTCCATCAGCTACGAGACAGCTACAACGCTCAGTGATGCAATGGAAGCCTATCTGGCCGAAAGCGGTCCGCTTCGCGTGAGTGTCGGCAGGCTGGGATCTCAATCTCAAGGGAAAACGGCTCTCTGCCCGTTCGATTGATTTGATCATTCGCCGCATTGGGACTGACGCGCATCTGGAACTCTCTGCACATGTCTTGCGCCACACCTGTTTGACCAACCTCGTCCGTCGTGGAAGCGATCTGGTGCTGGCCGCTGAGATTGCAGGCCATAAACGCTTGGAAACGACACGGCGCTACAGTTTATCATCGCTTCAAGATGGTGAAGACGCGATGGAAGCGTTACATATTGAATATTGAATGAAAGGGAAATACTATGATGGATCAGCAAGATCAGCAGAAACAGTTCCAGCACACTCATACAACGAATACAAATACCCTCAACAAGATTGTACATAAAGCAATGGGCGCCAACATCGAGCAAATTACTCGTATCAACAAGGGACAGTCAAACGAAGTGTATTTCATAGGACTAAAAGAGTAATACGGACAGCACCTAAGACCTCTTGGACAAAGACCCCTACAGTAAATATGACGCTACACGATTTTCAAGAAAGATCATGGCGAGAACGTTTCAATGCCGTGTTTCCGGTGAAAAATGACAAAGAGCGTGAAAAAAACTTATAGGAAACTTTTAGAGATTAGAGATGGCTGGCGTAACGTCATTGAGCATGGATTTAGAAGCAAAGAGGAAGCACTATTTATACCTCTGCCAGGATTAGGTCTTATTCCCATCTCATATAATCGGTGCACCAGTACTTCCCACTCCTGATGATCCTCGCTGCTTGCGATTTGCCAATCCAACTCCCCTCGCCTGCC
>DATAYF010000635.1:0-7642 GCA_036272735.1 Ktedonobacteraceae bacterium | reverse complement strand
GAACTCGACAGAGATACCAACGCCGCCAGGAATATTCTCAAAAAGTATTTTAGGGCAGGAAGTGTCACACAGATTCTCACGCGTGGGGAGTCTGTTGAAGCCCCTGCCTTCTAGGCACGGGGTACTTCACTCTCTCTCTCTCCACGCTCAAACGATATATGAAGCAACAACGAGAAGAAGGACATGTACGCCCCAAAGCGATTCCGGGTCGTCCGCCGAAGAAACGGACCCAGGTGGAGGCCGATGTGCTGCCTCAATTACAGGCGAATTCCGACGCGACGAAGGAATGTAGGATTTTTATTTCCTGCTTATCGTTTTCTGTCCATTTGTACAGGAAAGGGACTGTACTAATGTCCCGCACTAACACTATGCTTTTATGCTATGCTGGGATACTCATACATATAGGAATACCGGCACTCATTACTCATTCACCCATGCTGCTCTGCTCCTTCTTGCAGCAATGAGCCAGTTTCTGACTGTGGAAGCAACGGGAGAGTAAAGGAAAAGGTCGAACCAGCGCCCACACAACTTTGTACCCACATCCGTCCTCCCAGTTGTTTAATAATCTGTGCCGAGATAAAGAGACCAAGCCCAAGACCAGGGGAAGTATCGTGCTCTAGATTACTCATCCGAAAGAAGTGCTCAAAGACGTGCACTTGTTTCTCTGGAGCGATACCGATGCCAAAATCCTGCACGCTGACGATAGCGTTATCAGCGTCAGAGGCAAGCTTCACCAGGATGACCTTCGCCAGAGGAGAATATTTAATGGCGTTAGTGAGCAGATTAATGATCACCCGGCCGACACGTTCGCGGTCACCGGAGACAGGAGTTGGGACTGTTCCTTCGATGCGAATCTGGTGCTGTTCTGTGGTATAGCCCACTTCTTCGACGAGGTCTCGCACCAGGGCATCCAGGTCAAACTGCTCATTGTGCAAGACGAGTTGGCTCGATTCCAGCCTGGTCAAGTCGAGCAACACACCGATCAGAGTGATGAGCTTGTTGACCTGTGCATTCATTTTTGTCAATAGATCTGCTGAGCGCTCATCGCCCGCTTTGGCAAAGCGGTTGTGCAGCATCTGGGTATAGCCTTTCAGACTGGTGATAGGCGTCTTGAGTTCGTGGCTGGCAACCGCCATAAATTCCGTGCGTTGCTCCAATACCTGCTGCCTTTCTGCCTCGACTCGCTTGCGTTCGGTAATATCCTCTATCGCGAGCAAGATCAGCGAGACGTTCTCAATACGCCGGGCATTGAGCAGCATGATCCGGTACCCAATTTTAGGAAAGGAGTCGCGTACTTCGTAATCTACCAGGGCAAGATTGGTGGGGAGCATCTCCTCCAACAGGATTCGCAAAGAGGGAATGTCCCATTGATTGTCTCCTAACTCGAAGATACAGCGACCCTCCGTGCTGGCATGCTCCACCTGAAAATACTGGTAGAAGGCACGGTTGGCGCGTTGCACCCGCAGGTGCTCATCCAAGACAAGCAGGGGCTCCCGGACGGTCTCCACGATCGTATCCGCATAGTCACGCGCTTCTTGCAGTTGCACATTGCGATGCTGGAGTTCCTCGTTCACGACGAGCAACTCTTCATTGCTAGCCTGGATTTCTTCTTTGGACGTTTCCAGTTCTTCATTGATGCTTTGTAGCTCTTCGTTACTGGAAAGGCTCTCTTCATTGACTGAGTTTAGTTCCTCGTTGGCGGCCTCGAACTCCTCGATCAAGGTGCGCATCTCGTTGCGGGTAGATGCCAACTCCCGCTCTATATCTCGGATGCGTCGATCTTTGCTCTCTTGCTGCTCATCCGATGACATGACTGGGGCTGACGGGGCAGGAGCCTCTTCAAAGAGGATCAAAAAGTAGCATTCCGTGTCAGACGCCCTCACGGGAAACACCTTTACAGTGATGTCATGGAGAACACCGTAGGTATTCACCTGGATCCCCTCTTTTTTCACCGGTTGTCCAGTCTTTCTGGCTTCTGAAATGGCGGTGCGCAGTTCCAGGTCCAGGCCTGACTTCGCCATTTTGAAGAGGTTGAGACTCGCGCGGCCAGGCATCGGTCCCAGATAGGGGTTCGTGTCCCCACGAATTTGGAGAATATTCATCTGCTCGTCAACCACAACACTGGCTGGGGCTAAACTGGCTAGCAGGCGATCCATCTCTTGTTGAAGATCAAACTCTTGCTTTCCCCTTTTATATGCCATGCTGTTTCCCTCTTCATCTGGGAATGGCGGTGTGTTTCCAGCCGTCCTACCAATGTTCCCCACCGAATACAATGCGGCACTGGCTTTTTTCTCATACAGTTGCCGCTTGTGTTCCCCAACAGGCGCAAAAAGATCGGACGCGCTTCCGATGCTTTCTGCTGGCCCCAGAAGGAGGAAGCCGTGGGACGAGAGCGCATAATGGAACGTCTGGAGAACCTTTCTCTGCGCCACCGATTCCAGGTAAATCAGCACATTCTGACAACTCAGCAGGTCGAGCCGCGAGAACGGTGGGTCCTTAAGCAGATGGTGCCGGGCAAAGATGCAGAAATCGCGGATGGATTTGTGAATCTGGTAGCACCCATTGACGCGGAGAAAGAAGCGGTCGAGGCGTTGTGGAGAGAGTACACCGACCGTATTTGCTTGATAAATGCCTGCCCTGGCACACTCGATTGCTCTTGGATTGAGATCGGTGCCAAAGAACTGTATGGGAGGAGTTGGAAGAGAGGACTCAGTTAGAAACTCCAACAAGCAGATCGCCAGAGAGTAAACTTCCTCACCGCTGGAACAACCGGGCACCCACACCCGAATGGGAGAAGCTGCGTCTTTTGTCGCTATCAGACGCGGAAAGATCTCGTGTTTAAGCACCTTAAAGGTAGCGGCGTCTCGAAAGAAACCCGTCACGCCGATCAACATGTCCTGGAACAAAGCCTCTACTTCGATCGGATGATCGCGCAGGTAGGTCAGGTACTGAGCAATATTGTCGAGGTGCAAAAGTATCATGCGGCGTTGGATGCGACGCTTGAGGGTTGTGGGCTTATACGCAGTGAAATCTGTGTTCGTTTTGTAGTGCAATATACGCAGTATCTGCTGGAAATCCGGCTCCTGTTTGGAAAACGGCTGCTCTTGAGGAACCACTTCCTCCCCCGTCCCAGCCATAAGTGGCTGGCGGACATATGGATGGTGGCTGATCCTGGTTAGTTCCCTGGCGATATCTTTAGGTGACCCGATGAAATCAACGCATCCGGAGGCAATGGCATTGTGTGGCATATCAGGAAACTGCGCCGAGGAAGGATCCTGGGCAAAGGTCATTCCTCCTGCCGCTTTGATGGCTTGGAGTCCAAGCGTCCCATCGGCGGCAGTTCCCGACAAGATCACGCCCATGGCCCCAGAGTCCCAATTTTCAGCGAGCGAACGCAAAAACATGTCAATGGACAGATGCCGGCCACCAACCTCTGTACGGGGAAGCAGGCTGAGCATGCCATGAGAGAGCTTCATATCCATATTAGGGGCAATGACATAAACATGGTTGGTTTCAACGACCATCCCATCGTGAGCCTCGTGGACGCCCATATGCGTGACCCGCGCCAGCAGGTCGGGCAACAGGCTTTCATGCCTGGGGGCCAGGTGTTGCACCAATACATATGCCATCCCCGTATTACACGGCAAAAAGTGCAACACCTCCTTGAACGCTTCCAACCCACCGGCAGAAGCGCCAATCCCCACAATCGGAAACGATTTTGGTTTAGACGGCATTTGAAGCGCCCTTTCACTTATCGTCGCCAGAGGTTCCTCTCGCTTCACTGCCAGGTGAGAAAAATAAGGGTGACAGGAACGCAAATAGTGCGGGATTTTGTTTGAGATGTATCATCATGGCCATCATTTCCCAAGAAATGCGCAAGTTGTTCGTGTTCTCTCTGCGCTTTCATGAGAACCGATACCATCCATGCTAGTATACTAAAAATGCAAGCAACCTGTCAATAAACAACAGTCAAACAAAAAAGGAGCAGATAACTACTGTAGAGCTTCTACTCCTTTTCTATTGCAGAAAGAATTTTCGTCTTCCTGATATGCTACTACCCGCCACAATTACTTTAGAGCATATTTTACGGGATATACATATATATCACCTATTCACTTCCTGAGCCACCATAGAGCCAGGAAGCGGCGTTTCCACGGGGGATGCTTCGACGGGGGCGGGTTGCTGCTGCTGGCGGGTACTGTACACAAAAAGGGCCAGCACGAAACCGAGCAGGATGAAATTGCGCAGAGCGGCCAGCGGGAAGAAGGCCGGAACGTACGGCACCCGGACCAGCGGAGCTTGATTGTAGATAATTGGATAAATGATCGTGGTAAGCAGGCCAATAATGCTCCACGAGATCACCCAGCGCTTGTGGGGGCCACCAACGTAGGCGACCAGCGGAGCCACCCAGATCAGATATTGCGGGCTAAAGACCTTGCCAGTAACAATGATGACCAGCAGGGTCAGCAAACAAGCGGCGGCAAGATTGAGCTTGCCGCGCCACTGCAACCACCAGGTGTAGAGCAGCCCGGCCACGAGCAACACGTCCTCTAGCAGGCTCACCTTCGACATCAGCGAGGCGTGGTTGACAATGTTGAGCGAACCAAAGGTCTTGGCGTAGGCCATAGGAACGTGTGTAATCGAGGTCGCAATCCACATCAGCGAGGCCCCGAACGACTCGGCCTGAATTGGGCGCTGCCCAAAGAAGGTGAATTGGCCAACAGTACCCTCGACGCTCAGGAGCAGCGAGCTACCAAGGCCGATGACACAGAGCACAACGAAGATGACCAGCGCGCGCCAGCGCTGCCAGGCGTACCATTTAGGCTGCTTGCCAATCTCCATCTGTTGCGCGAGCAAGAAGGGCACGAGCAGGACGCCGGGATAGAATTTGAGCAGCGTCGCCAGAGCCAGGAAGATGTAGGCCCAGTTCCAGCGCTTTTGCGCGGCACAAACAACGGCAAAGAGGGTGGCCGCCGCCGGAATGAGGTCGAAACGGGCCAGGCCAGTCACCGACGCGCCCGTTACCATAAAGAGCGCGAAAGCCAGCGCCGCGCCACGCGAACGGAAACGCTTGATGACCAGGTACATAATTGCGAAGAGCACCGCCATCCAGATGGCGAAGGCAAGCTGAAATAAGGTCGTAGGGACGATGAGCGCCAGTGAGAAGATGAAAATAGTTAAGTATGGATACTCGTGCGGCAGGACGTGGAAAGCGCTGTTGACGGGCTGATTGGTCACGAAGTTGATGATCGGCTGAGGCGCGTGGTGCCGTTGCAGAAATTGCCCAATCTGCACGTTAGTGACAGGCTTTTGATTCATAAAGCCGCACTGCTTATGGGTAAGTGAGGAGGTAACACCATGCATGCCCTGCCAGAAACCGACGGTATAACATTGATATTTGGCGACGTCGGAGGTAGGGTTGAGGAACATGGATTTGGGAGTCGTGAAGAGTTGCCAACTGGCTCCAATCAAGAGCACGAGACAGGTTATGAGGATGATGCAGAGATCGGGCCAATAGTTGGCGAGGCGAGACCGCTTCTGAACATCTTCCGTGTCCGGATTTTTTGTTTCTTTCATTTTCAGCTTCTCGATATCCTTAATTCCGCTGGGCCTATCAGGCGCAAATATCCGTTTTGCAGTAAATAAGTGCGATAAAAAACATGCAAATTACTCTAGCATAGTGGGATTATAGCTGTTCATAGTGGTATCTGGCAAGAAATTTGGGCTGGTATGGGAAAGATTGTATAAAAAATATTCATGTAACGTGGAAGATTGCATAAAAAATATTCATGTAACGCAACTTCATAAGGATTATGAACAAAATGACTAGTACACCTGGGTATAAATTTCTCCATGATTGAACCCCATATGCCAGTTGGAGGCGGCTATCCCTTGACATCATATAGACATCTATTCGTACAACCTTTTAGGGGTCGCTGTCGCTTGGGTGACGCCAAGCAAACAATCAAACGTTTACTACTGCAACAGCTTCAATCTCTACTAATGCTCCAGGAACGCCAAGACTTTCAACGAAGGCAAAGGTAATCGCTGTAGGGAAATCTCCCCAAACTTTTTGGGTAGCCGCGTAACCTTCTCGGATGTCCTGTCCTTTCACAACAAAAATGGTTTGCTTGACGACATTTTGCTGCGAGGCGCCCACAGTCTTTAGTATTTCCAGGATATTCTTGTAGGCTTGCTCGGTTTGCACGGCTAGAGTGTCACCGGCCATGGTGCCGTCTGGCAAAATGCCGTTTTGGCCACCAATGTAGATGGTTTTACCGCCCTCAGCTACGACAGCTTGCGAGAAAGCGGGGCTTTTATAGAGTTCGTCAGGATTTACGTGCGTTATTTTCATAGTAGTCTATGCTCCCTTACTGGCATCTATAACTTTCAGTATATCCAATAACTTTATTGTCGTGCTCCAACTACGGATTGTCATAGATTTGTAGAGGGGCGATGCCATAATTTTACTCAATCGGCTTTTGGTACGCTCGGCGCTGAGACGTTGCGAATAGATCACACCATTGCCTGGCCACACTTTGTCGACGCCCTCGCGCGGATTAAATACCGGCATAGCCTGGGCCGCATCAATGTCCATCAGAAAGATCGCATCGCTGTGGTATTTTTCTGGCTGGTCGCCGAAGCCTTTAGGCTTGTTATTGATGACGGTTTGAAGCTGCTTATGGCTCAACACCAAAACTTTGATGAGTTCGTTATCCAGTTTAAAGCTTTTAGTCAGAGCGACTTCAATCTGGGTTTTAATCTCTGTGGTGGGCTTATTTGACTCTAAAATGACGTTACCGCTGGCAATGTACGTTGAGACATTAGCAAAGCCCAGTTCTTCCAGACAGCTTTTTAAACCCGCCATGGGCACGATATTTTTGCCACCGACATTGATGCCGCGTAGCAGTATTACGTAGGCATTCATCATCTCTCATTTTCCCTTAACTAAGTACATTTCGCTTGCGAAAACACGAGCGGCGCATAACAGCCTGGTACACTGGGGGAGAAATCCCTCCATGCTTAAGTAATGCCGGTATACGTCCACTTGATCGGTTTGGCCATCGTGCGATTGTAATAGGCAATGAAGGCCAGAATTTGGCCGCGTAAGTCATCGAGCGAGAGGAAATTGCCTTGTTTGAGCAGCTTGCGAACCAGAATACTGAGCCAGATTTCCACCTGGTTCATCCAGGAGGCGTGCTTGGGGGTGTAATAGAACACCACCTGATGAGCCGGGTCATGCAAAAACGCGGCGCGAGTTTCCATCGACTGCAAGACGCCGCTTTTGCCTTTGACGCCCAGCGTCTCGGCTGCTATCCCTTCTCGCTCGGCGACCCAGCGCACCAGCGCTTCAGATTGATGGATATTCAAGTTGTCGAGGACCAGATGCCACTTGGTCGCCATCGGATCGCTTCCAATTAGCCGTTGGATGTGTTTAAGCGCATCGTCCTCGGTGCGTGTCGGCCCCCAAGACGGCTCAATCACCTGGCCCGTCACGACATCGAAATTGATGAACCAGGACAACGTTCCGTGTCGGATATACTCAAACTCGCGCCGCAGGACATGGCCCGCTTGCATCGGCAAATCAGGCTGCTTGCGCTCGATCGCCTGCACCCCCGTCAATTCATCCAGGCTGATCGAG
>DATAYF010000634.1:0-4715 GCA_036272735.1 Ktedonobacteraceae bacterium | reverse complement strand
CAACCACTCCCTACGCCATCGGTCGTAGTGAGCGACATTCCATAGAAGTGAACGTAGTACCGGAAGGCATGCGGGACGGCTAGAGCTTGCCTCTAGCTTCCCCCAATGTAGAGGTGGGAGCTTGCCTCCAGCGTCCCCCTCCTCTCTCTCCCTCAACTTATGTTCTATAATAAGAGCAACTTATATATCTTCAGGAGCAACCACTATGCGACTGGTTGGGGTTGATACTGGCGGCACTTTTACCGACCTTGTGCTTTTGCACGATGGTCATTTGCGCGTGCACAAAATACTCTCCACGCCCGCTGATCCTTCGCAGGCTATCGTTCAGGGATTAGAGGAGCTTGAAGGGTGGGAACAGGTAGACGCGCTTATCCACGGCTCAACGGTTGCCACCAACGCCGTGCTTGAACGTAAGGGTGTGCCAACCGGGCTGATTACCACACAGGGCTTTCGTGATATTCTTGAAATCGGCAGGCAAACGCGCCCCAAACTGTACGATCTGCGCGTCCAAAAGGTGCCGCCCCTGGTGCCACGCGAACGACGCCTGGAAGTAATCGAACGCCTGAACGAACGCGGCGAGATACTGATCCCACTTGATGAGGCTTCGATTGATGCTGTAATCAACGAATTACATGAAATTGGCGTTGAAGCAGTCGCCATTTCGCTGCTCTTTAGCTTTACCAATCCCACACACGAGCGCATGATTGCCGAGAAAGCACGGGCCGCCGGATTTTACGTCTCGGCCTCTTGCGAAGTGTTGCCCGAATTCCGCGAGTACGAACGTACCAGCACGGTCGTGCTCAATGCCTACGTCGGCCCTTTGATCGACCGTTATCTTGCCAGGCTGGAGCAGCGCATCCCTGCCCAAACGCCGCTACGCATCATGCAATCCAACGGCGGCTCTATCTCTAGCCGTACCGCACGCCACGAAGCTGCGCGCACGCTACTCTCCGGCCCTGCTGCTGGTGTCGTCGGTGCCGCCTTTGTAGCGCAAGCCTCTGGTTTCGCTCGCGCCATCACCATCGATATCGGAGGCACCTCTACCGATGTGGCGCTCATCCAGGGCACGATTACCGAAACCACTACCGGCCAGATCGGCAGTTATCCCAACAAGCTGCCAATGATCGATATTCATACCATCGGCGCAGGCGGTGGCAGTATCGCCTGGTTCGATACCGGCGGTGCCCTGCGCGTTGGACCCGTTTCGGCGGGCGCGCAGCCTGGTCCAGCGACGTATGGTTACGGTGGCACACAACCAACCGTCACCGACGCCAATGTTGTGCTGGGTCGCCTGCTCCCCGACGCATTCCTGAGTGGCAATATGACACTGGATGTTGCACGTGCCCATGCTGTCATTGCGCCCATTGCCGACCGGATGCACACCACGCTGGAAGAGGCGGCACTTGGCATTATTCGCATCGTGAACGCCAACATGGAGGCGGCTATTCGCGTGATCTCGGTCGAGCGTGGCAATGATCCTCGCGAATGTATCCTCGTGGCCTTTGGGGGGGCTGGTCCGTTGCATGCCTGCGAGTTGGCGGAAACGCTGCGTATTCCCCGCGTGCTCATTCCCACCGTGCCCGGCGTGCTCTCGGCGCTAGGTATGCTCGCCGCCGACACCCTCAAGGACTATGTGCGCACCATCATGCTGCCCGCTGAAGAGGCGCAGGCACACGTCAACGAAATGTGCGCGCAGCTAGAGCAACAGGGCCATCAAGACCTGCTGCACGAGGGCATTGCCGCCGACAAGATTATGCTTGAACGCTACCTTGATCTGCGCTACCAGGGTCAGGCATACGAACTAATTATCCCTTATGAGCACACGCTGACGATTGCTGTGGAAAACTTCCATCGCACGCACGAACAGCGCTTCGGCTACAGCGATCCTAACGAACGCGTGCAGGTGGTCAATGTGCGCATCAAAGCGCGTGGCAGCAGCGACAAGCCTGTATTGGAGCAACGGAAAGCAAGCGTCCAGACAATTCAGGCAGCGCCCACGGCACAGCGTCCCGCCATCTTCGCCGATACGAGCACGGGCAGCGCCGTCACGCACACGACTGCTATCTACCAACGCGAGACGCTCACGCCAGGCATGCAGATCAGCGGACCAGCCATCATCACGCAGTACGATACTACCACCGTGCTCCCCCCGCGCTGGCGAGGCCAGGTTGACGAGATCGGAAATGTGATCATCGAGCGAGTAGAGGAGTAACCCATATGATTGATACAGCAGTTACGCCGATCAGCCTGGAAATTTTTCGCAGCGCACTCACCGCGGTTGCCGAAGAAATGGGCACCGTGCTGACCCTGAGTAGTTACTCGCCGAATATCAAGGAGCGGCGCGACTTCTCCTGTGCACTATTCGACGCACAAGGACGCTTGATTGCCCAGGCCGCCCACATTCCGGTGCACCTTGGAGCCATGCCCGATTCGGTCGCGGCTGCGCTTGCCAGCTTTGATAGCTTCTCGCCTGGCGACATCATCGCGCTCAACGACCCCTACCTTGGCGGCTCGCACCTGCCCGACATCACGCTGATTGCTCCTCTGTATGCTGATCCTGGGGATGGGTCCACACCACAGCTTATCGGTTTCGCAGCAAACCGTGCCCACCATTCCGACGTGGGTGGGATGTCGCCCGGCTCGATGCCACTTGCCCGCGAAATTTATCAGGAAGGGCTAATTATTCCGCCGCTCAAGCTGTGGGAGGCGGGTCAGCCCAATCAGGCACTGCTCACGCTTATTTTACGCAACGTACGTACCGCCGACGAGCGCCGGGGCGACCTCGCCGCCCAGGTCGCCGCCAACCGTACCGCCGCGAAACGACTGCAAGAAATGGTGGAACGCTGGGGATTAGCAGCACTGACCGCCCATACCGAGGCTATGCTTGCCTACGCCCGGCGCATCACCGAAGCCACCATCACCGCGATTGCCGACGGTCGCTATCACTTTAGTGACCAGCTTGACGACTACGGTCTCAACACTGAACCAGTCAAAATCGCAGTAACGGTGATCATCGAAGGAGCGCGCTTCACCGCTGACTTTACGGGCAGCGATCCGCAGGTGCAGGGCAATATCAACACGGTGGCTTCGGTCACACGCTCGGCAACCTACTACGTCGTGCGTTGTCTCATGCCCGACGACGCTCCTATGAACGACGGCACCTTCCAGCCTGTCACCGTCATTGCACCAGAGGGCACGGTTGTCAATGCGCACGCACCCGCTGGTGTGGCCCAGGGCAACGTCGAAACCTCGCAGCGTATCACAGACGTGCTCTTTGGCGCGCTAGCCCAGGCCCTACCAGGCAGTATTCCAGCAGCCAGCCAGGGCACGATGAACAATATCAGCGCGGGTGGCATCGATCCACGCACGCAGCAGCCATTCGCCTACTACGAGACGATGGGCGGCGGCATGGGGGCACGCCCGCATCTCGATGGACTTTCCGGCGTGCACGTGCACATGAGCAACACCCTGAACACGCCGGTCGAAGCCTTCGAGTACGCCTATCCCATGCGCATCACGCGCTACCAATTGCGCGATGATTCGGGCGGTGCAGGGGCCGCACGTGGTGGCGATGGCTTGATACGCGAAATCACCTTCGAGGTGCCCACCAACGTGACCCTACTCAGCGAACGCCGCACCTTCGCCCCGTATGGTCTGCAAGGTGGCGAAGCAGGCCAGCGCGGCGAAAATCACCTCTACTACGCTGACGGTCAAAAACAGAAGTTGCCCGGCAAGGTAACGTTTATCGCACAGCCCGGCGACCGTCTGGAGGTGGCTTCGCCCGGTGGTGGCGGCTGGGGTAAGCGGGAACCGGAGGAAGAAGCGTGATTCAGCACACGTCATTGACCCCAGAAATGTTTCCCCAGGTGCTGTATGCCTTTTTCGGCACGATCCGCGATATCACCTATCCTACGCAGGGCTGGACTTCTAATGTCGCCGTGATTGATTGCGCACGAGGGAAGTTTGTCATCAAGCAATCTCATGGAGAACAATATAGTGCATGGCTCGCGCAAGAATATAAAGTCCTGCAAGCACTCTCCTCAACATCACTCCCTATTCCTCATCTACATCAATTTGTACAACAATATAGTTCCGACACACCAGCATGCTGGCTAGTCATGGACTACCTGCCAGGAGAATCACTGCGATCACTGCTAATGGATGAAGCAGATCAGACAAACAGGCAAAGCTTATTGAGAGAATTTGGGTGTACACTAGCAACCATTCACAAGCAAGCAGCGCCACCAGACCTACTTCCAGGTCAAAAACCATGGGTGGAAGATATGCTAGAACGTGCACATTATTATTTTATGCATTATCAAACTGAGGGCAGTAGCGAATTGCTCGCATAGTTAGAGATCAATCAACCGTTTCTGAAACATGTGGCTAGTGCAACATGTTCTAAACTCACATTGCTGTGAGCTGGCTTGTACAGCCATGCGACGGAAACAGCAGCGTCGCGCCTCTCCCGGTATACGAGAGGGGCTTAGCACGCAAAAGGCGTGATAGGATGCATTCACTGATGCATCAACGTTGAGATAAGCATAGCATAGTTCAGTGGTTTGGTCAACTGTTCTATTCCTTTCCTGTTGCGCCAGCGCTTATTCATGGCGATTTTACCGTCGACAACGTTTTGATACACAACGGCAAGGTAAGTGGGATCATCGACTGGGCACTTGGCAACTCTGGAGATCCGCGTTACGACCTCGCGTTAG
>DATAYF010000633.1:0-31970 GCA_036272735.1 Ktedonobacteraceae bacterium | reverse complement strand
ATCTGATATTCTGCTTACGCCATTTTCACTATGAAGCGTTTCCGTCTTGTAATATGCGTAGCGCTTCGGTGATGTGTTTATCAGGAGTGAACTGTGACGAAAATATGTGTCGCACGATGCCCTGTTGGTCAATTACGTAGGTGACGCGGCCCGGCAATAAGCCAAGCGTTGTTGGCACCCCGTAACGTTTGCGCACCGCTCCATTTTCATCACTGAGCAAAATGAACGGCAAGCGATATTGTTGAGCGAATTGCTGATGCGACTTTGCGCTGTCCGAACTAATGCCGATCACTTCTGCCCCCTGCTCTTTGAAGATTTCGTAGCTATCACGAAAGGCGCAAGCTTCACTGGTGCAGCCGGGAGTGTTGTCTTTTGGATAAAAATACAATACCACAGACGATTTCCCCACAAAATCATGCAGCGCCACGATATCGCCACCCTGCCTGGGTAGGGCGAAATCCGGGGCTGCATCTCCAACCTGAACCTTTTTTGTGTCCATGCTCACGGTATCCTCTGTTCTACTGGTTTTAGTATATTGATGAGGTATATATGTGGCCGGGCCCCATATATACTCATCAATATACTAAAATGTGTAATGATGCAAGGATTCTGTTTGTTTATTGCGCCAGGTGGAGGGCCAGTTCAGCCAGCGTGCGTACTCCTACGCCGGTCGCGCCTTTTTCCTGGTAGGATTTTTTCGCGTCAATATAGCTCGTGCCTGCAATATCGAGGTGCGCCCAACGGGCAGTACCAACGAAATTTTGCAGGATCTTTGCGGCAGTGACGGAGGAGGCACCACGGCCGCCCGTTTGTTTGATATCAGCAATGTCGCTTTTGATCATCTCGTCGTAATCGTCATCGAGCGGCATCGGCCAGAATTTTTCGCCAGCTATATGCCCTGCGGCGATAATTTCATCGCTGAGTTGCTCATCGTTGCAGAAGAGACCGGTCATGACGTTTCCGAGTGCGACAACGATTCCCCCTGTCAGCGTTGCCAGGTCTATGACGGGCGACAACCCTTCTTTGGAAGCGTACGACAACGCGTCGGCCAGGACCAGGCGTCCCTCCGCGTCGGTGTTCACGATCTCAATGGTTTTGCCGTTAGCAATGCGCAGCACGTCGCCTGGATGGTAGGCTGAACCACTGGGCATATTTTCGCACGTTGGTACGAGCACGGTGATATTGATGGCGGGTTTGAGCGTGGCAATGGCCTGCATCGCTCCGATAGCGGCCGCGGCACCACCCATGTCGCCCTTCATCGTCTCCATGCCAGCGGCGGTTTTAAGGGAAAGTCCACCCGAATCAAAGGTGATGCCCTTCCCAACCAGGGTTAATTGCTTGTCGCTGCCTGCCGCGCCACGATAGCGCAGAATAATGAATTTTGGCGCTTCGACGCTGCCGCTTGTCACAGCCAGCACGCCACCCATGCCCAGTTCCTCTATTTTGGCCTTATCAAATACCTCGCATTCAATGCCAACGCGTTGCGCCATCGCGCTTGTACGGTTGGCTAGCTCAGTCGGCGTCAAAACGCTAGGTTGCTCGTTGATGAGGTCGCGGGCAAAGTTGGCCGCTTCGGCAAGCACCTGGCCTTTTTTCAATGCGTGCTCATTTGCGGAGTCGTTGCCGTTGGCGGAGAATACCGCGATTTCGCGCATGCTGCGTGCTTTTTCGCCGCTTTGATACTGGCTAAAGTTGTACACTCCCAGGAGTGCACCTTCGACCTGTGCCTGGATGGCCTGCTGCGGATCGACGTTTGCGCTTTCCCATTGCAGCGCCAGCGTCATCTGTTGTGCTCCTGTACTCTGTAAGTGGCGCGCGGCGATGGCGCTGGCACGGCGTATTGATTGCGTCGTGACCTTTGTTTCTGCCCCTAAGCCGACGACGATCACGCGTTTCACCGTAAGCCGCCCCGTCGGGTGAAGTGTGAGCATCTCACCCAGTCCCGCTGTAAATTCCCCATCCTCAGCACGCTCCTCGATCAAACCGCCGAGCAGTTCATTCACATCGCTTGCGCTGGGCGAGAGTTGAATCCTTTTTCCCGCCTGCTTCGTGGCTTTGCGTGCAGCGCCCACCACGAGCGCGTCGCCTTCGACCGTCTGAACTGTTTGTGTCGTAAGTCGAATGTGCATAATCCTTCACTCCTATTGTTAGTACTCATTCTGCTGCAAAAGCAATCAACCGACCAGAACTTCTGATCGGTCGTAAATGAGTTGGTTCTCTTTTAGATTATATGGTACGGTCGCAGGCGAGATCAAGCAGACAGTGCGCCTCTGATGTGGCTTCTACGCATAAACTGCTCACTTATTTTTGCAAGAGACGTTCAACGACCTCTAAGAGCTGGCGTGGCTTGAATGGTTTCGTTAAGTATTCTGTACATCCGATCTGTTTTGCAGCCTCGCCTTCGTCGCTCAGCGCGAATGCCGTCACTGCTACTATTGGAACTTCAGCCATACCGGGACGCGCGCGAATGAGTTGGGTCGTACGATATCCGTCGAGAACCGGCATCGAGAGATCGGTGAGAATCAGATCGGCGTGTTCATGATCGAGAATTTCCAGGGCCTCACGCCCGTGTGATGCCGCAATGCAACGGTAACCGCGCGTGGAAAGTACCCGCTCTATCAAGATACGATTGGAAACCTCGTTCTCAATTACCAGAATAGTCTGCTGTTGTGTTGCGCTTATCGGCGTATTCATAAAACCAACCTCGTGAGTATTTTCATCACTCGAATCGTATACTGTATGTTCAAAACGACAATATACTCTAGCTATGTAAGGGTAGGAGGAGAAGCGATGGGGAGGGTAAATGAAAATGCTGAGCCTTGCCCAACCACGCTTTCCACGCTAATTTCACCCCCTTGTAGCTCGATGAGCTTTCTGGCTATGGTTAAGCCTAAGCCGGTGCCTCCAAAACGCCTGGTCGTACTGCCGTCGGCCTGGCGAAATGCCTCGAAGATATATTCGAGGGCGGCTGGCGAGATCCCTATTCCACTATCCTCAACCACAACCTGCACCCTATCACGCTCCCTGAGATGGTTGCAGCGCATCGTTACTCCACCATGTTCGGTAAACTTGAGCGCATTCGATACCAGGTTGATTGCTACCTGGCGTACGCGGTGGCTGTCGGCCAGGGCCATTGGCAGGTTGTCTGTAGCCTTCAGGTTCAGGTAGAGACCTTTGTTCGTGGCTAACGGTTTGAGCTGATCAACCACCTCATTTAAACAAGCGGCCAACGCTAATGGTTCCAACTTTACCTCTATGCGGTCGGCCTCGATTTTTGATAAATCCAGCATATCGTCAACCAGAATCGAAAGGTCCTCAGCTCGTCGTACCATGAATTGAATATGTTCTTCCTGCTCAGACGTAAGTTCTCCTTCGACAAAACCCTCTAATATTAATGCTCCGTAACTGATAATGCTGTGCAGCGGCGTGCGCAATTCGTGCGTGACATTCGCTAGAAATTGCGACTTGAGCTGATTGGCTCGTTCGAGCGCTGCGTTTTTATCCTTGACTTCGGCAAAGAGCAAGGCGTTTTGAATAGCCATCGCCGTTTGGATCGATGCTGTGCTCAGCAGGAAGGTGTCGCGACTGGTCATCTGGTGTGGCTCATCGGTGTAAAGGATAAAGGCACCGATGGCGCGTTCCTGAAAGAGCAATGGCACGGCGATGACAGAACGATAATTGGCTTCTAACGCCAGCCCTGCCCAGGTTTCTCCGCGCTCTTGATAAATTTTTTCAATGTTTTCTCCACTGACAATCTTTTTGCGTTGCACAACCATGCGCGCTAACATCATATCGAGGTCACGTACCGGCAGTCGTGTTTGCCACGAACGCGCTTGCTCCTCTGGTACTGCAACCTCTTTGGTGATCTTGGGGGCGCGCAACGCTTTCCTGGGTCCGGTCGCTTTGCCTGGTGCCATAGGTGGTAGTGCAGTCATTTTGCTGGTTGCAGCCAGGCCAGTATCGTCCCTTGGGCTGGTGTGCACCGTCACCGTGCCTTTTCTGGCGTCAAGTGCTGGCGCGTCGATGATGGGCGGGTCTGTCCATTGGGCAATCGCCCATGGTATTTGCTTTTCATGACCATATAATAGTAGAGAAACGTGCTTTACCTGCATGATCTGGCCGATGCGCGAGACAAACTCACTCAGTAATTGCTCGACGTTGAGGGTTGAGATCAGCATATCGCTCATGATGAGTAAGTTGCTCATCTGTTCCGTCAACGCCAGGCTTTCGCTGTCCAACGATTCCGCGAGTTGGTTAAATGCCTGCACGAGTTCGTGAAATTCATTATCGCCAGTTTGCGTTATCGTTAAATCGCTATCGTTTGCGATGATGGCCTGTGCATGGGCTTGCAACTGGCGCAATGGCAGCACAAAAAAGGTTCTGACGAAAAATGTATAAATAATTATACCAAGGGCAAAAGCAAAGATGCCGACACCAAGGATAATCAGCATCTGGCGACTGGTATGGATATTCAGGACCGCAAGCGGTTCGATGACCGCGACAACGAGATCGGGGGAATTGGTTAGTTGTTGTGATAAATGCACATTGCCCGTACTGACGAGGTAACGTTGGCCAGCAGTGACGATATGGCTTGTGCCGGGATGACAGAGGTCCTGCTCCCGAAATTGCAGCAGGTTTGCTGGCGCTAGTAATGGGGTGCCAGAGCTGAAGCAGAGCGCCGCGCCTGCCTGTTGCAGCAGGGTGTGTACAAGATCATCGTCGATGGGACGCATAGCGACGAGGGTGCCCGCGAGTCCATTCGCCGCGTGCATGGGTACCGCGATGCTTAGATTCCATTGACGACCAAGGGTAAGTCTCGTGGTGCTGGTACTCGTGAGTGGACTGAGCGTGAGCGCGGTTTTTTCGTGGGTAGCCTGGTCGACCAGCGTGGCAATTTCCGGCTCAACAGGCTGCGGTGTTTGCGTGTTGGCAACAGACGCCAGCACCTGGTGGTTTGGGGCCACAAATTCAAGTCTGGACAGGTGATCTTTTAGCGCTGTCGTTGTCAGCAAGCTGCGCAGATGGTCGATGGCTACTTGTTGTGATGGCGCGGTCGTCACACTCGTGGCATGGCCCATGGTATTAAGGTCATTGGCGAGCGTGGTCGTATAGGTTTGATAGCTTTGCTTAATGAGGGTAAGTTGAAGTTGCGCATCACTCCTGGCTGCATTTTCCGCGTAGGCTGTGAGCAAAATCCAGGATACTAATGCGAAGAAGAGTACGCAAAGCAAGCACGTTAAAAGCGCTGTAAATATCAGCTTTCCACCCAGCGACCGCACCGTAAATCGCATGCCACCCTTTCTCAAAAAGTCTCATAATGCATATCGTCTTGTGATCGCAACGTCCCTATAAATTCCAAATATTCCGAAGTAGTAAAGATTTTGAGGCGTAAGAGAGGAGAAGGATTGGTACGTGGTAACTGAGCAAGCAGAGTATCAAAACGACGAAAATCCTCGAAGATTGCACAACAATTTGCACATGCCTGCATATGGACGGCGACTGCTGCCTGTTCTTCGAGGGCGAGCTGATCGTCAAGGTACGCGCTGAGCAATTCCCTGACCTGCTCGCAACTCATATGACGTTTCCCCCTTGCTCCAAGGCGCGGTAATGTTCCCTAAATGATTGACGTGCCCGTGAAAGATACATCTTGACACCGCTTTCAGCAATATTGAGGGTATGTGCAATCTCGTTGTAAGAAAAGCCCTCTTGCGTATACAAGAGAAGTGCTGCCCTATACTGCTGAGGCATACGGCGCAGTGCGGCACGTACCAGTTCTGTTGTCCCGTAGATTTCCTGCGGGTCTGCACCTTCGATGTCGGCTGGTTCGTGATCAAGGTCTTGCCAGGGAAGCCAGGCAATCAGCTTGCGGCGACGTAAAGCGTCGTAGGCTGTATTGGTGGCGATGCGATAGAGCCACGCCGATAACCTTAAACTATTATCCATCTTTGGCAGGGCTTTGAACGCCTTCAAGAAGGTATCCTGGGTCAGATCGTCAGCCTGTTCGCGGTCCCCTACCAGGTGATAGACATAGTTATAGATAGCCGTTTTATATTCGTCATAAATTTGTTCAAAGGACCAGGAGCTTTCCTTGGTTTCCACCCGGACCATGCGCTACAATCCCTTCGATAGCTACATTTACCATCCTGTCCGTTCCTTCAAGTGGCAAGAGCCTATCGTAGGATGACGTGCATGCTGGGGGTCCATAGGTGGTCATGCCATAGAAACCAGCACCGAACGCATAATCCTTCTGTGTAGTGGAACGGACAACCGATGCCATCAGTAACATGCAAGTAAATTACCATTCACTCTTGCAGTTGCGTGATGTATCGTCTATCATGGTAGCATACTTGAGGGGAACTTCAGCTATTATTTACCTGTGGGTTAGTACTATTTGGTTAAATACGCCTGGGTGTGAGTGCTCCCTCGTTACGTATTAAGGGAAGTGCGCCAATTTTTTACGGGCTTTGCCTCTACCTATAAAGGGAGATTGTTACTGCATGGCGGATCAAGTCTGGCAACCACGTGTGCGTACTGTATGGTGGGAAGCCGGTGACAACGCGGCAGAGCGCGCCGCCGTATGTATGGTGGATCAGTCAGTACTGCCGCAACAGGTGGTTTATCTGCGCCTTGAGCACGAACAGCAGGTCGCCGATGCTATTCGCACCTTGAAAGTGCGTGGCGCACCTGCCATTGGCGTGACTGCTGCCCTGGGCATGGCGTTGGCTTTGCGTCGTCTGTACGATGAGCAGGGTGCCTCTTTGACCACGGAGACAGCAGAAGCGCATTTGCAAATGGTCGCGGAGTTGTTGGGTCGCACACGACCAACGGCGGTCAACCTTTTCTGGGCCATACGGCGCGTGCAAGCTTGCGCACAGCAGGCGGTACGCGCACAATCGTCTCTTGCTGATCTGCTAGAGAGCGTGCAAACAGAGGCGCTTGCTATCGCTGATGAGGACGCGGCGGCATGTTTGCGCATGGGGAACTATGGAGCAGAGCTGATCCACGATGGTGATGTCTTGTTGACTCATTGCAACGCTGGCGCGCTGGCAACCTCTGGCGTTGGTTCCGGCTTAGCGCCGATCTACGTGGCGCACAAAGCGGGCAAACGGCTGCGCGTGTTCGTGGATGAGACGCGACCAGTTTTGCAGGGGGCGCGCCTGACCGCCTGGGAACTGCAACAGGAAGGCGTTCCCTTGACGCTGATTACCGATAATATGGCCGGTCACTTGATGTACCGTGGAGAAATCAAGGCCGTGTTTGTGGGTGCGGATCGTATTGCCGCCAATGGCGACGTGGTCAACAAAATTGGTACGTATAGCCTGGCTGTCCTGGCGCACGCTCATGCACTGCCCTTTTACGTGGTCGCACCTTGTTCGACGATTGACCTTACGCTTGCTTCCGGCGCGCAGATTCCCATCGAGCAACGCGATCCAGAGGAGGTGACGACGCTTCGTGGCGTGAGAATCGCCCCCGCTGATGTTGATGTTGCCAACCCCGCGTTTGACCTCACTCCACAGCGTTATGTGGCCGCTATCGTTACAGAACGAGGTATCGCTCGTCCGCCATATGACGCGGCATTGCGTCGTATGACAAGTGGGGATGCAAAGGGTGCAACCCTTTGACTGGGGGAGTGGGGGCTGTGCCCCAATGTTCCCCTTTTTCGCCGCCGAAGGCGGTACAACACAGGAAAAGGATCATGATCTGATGGATACTGATATCGTGCAGACCGTTGCCGAGTATGCAGAAAAGGTGATGGGAGCCGAGGGGTTTCGCTACGTGAGCGCCGTGGTGGCGAACTGCAAAATGTTGGCGTTGGAGCTAGAGGCAGAGGATGAAAATGTTCAGGCCATCGATGTCGATGCGCTGGTCATGGCCGCGTATCTTCATGATATCTCAACGGTTGCGCATGGCTTTCAGGATCATCATCTCAAATCGGCACAAATGGCTGTAGAGTTTTTGCAGGCGCACGAGGTTCCCGAAGCACGTATTGGCAAGGTCGAACAGGCCATTAAATTTCATATAGTTGAAAATGAAGAGCAGGAGCAGCCTGCTGCCTTAGAAGATCAGATATTGTATGATGCAGAGAAGCTTGGACGTTTAAGCGGGCTTGCCATCGTTACGTCGCTGATCGAGTTCGGCGCTCGTTATCCTGATCGCGCTGTCACGGGTGATGTGCTGGCGGCCATTCTACGCCACATCGAGGAGCGCTTCATTGAGCTGTACCAGTCGTTACACACGTTACCAGCGCAAGCATTGGCGCGCGAAAAGTTTAATCGTACGGTTGCTTTTCTGGATGGCGTGATTGAACATTTAGGTGATGCCACCCCTGTTTAAAAGCGTCTCTACGCTACCAAATGACTTTTTCTCGTAAATCTTTATATATTGGAGGATAGGTGTGTCCATTTTAGTTGTCGGTTCTGTGGCTCTGGACTCTATTGAAACGCCGTTTGCTACCCGTGAGCGCGTGCTTGGAGGAGCTGCATCTTATTTCGCTACGGCGGCCTCGCTGTATGACTGGGTCAATCTCGTCGGGATTGTCGGCAGTGATTTCCCGCCACAATACCTCGACTTCTGGCGTCAGCACCAGGTCAACCTTGATGGTTTACAGATCCACGAAGGGAAGTCTTTCTTTTGGGGGGGGCGTTATCACCTGGATATGAATACGCGCGATACGCTTGACACGCAGCTTGGTGTCTTTGGTGACTTTCATCCCGTGGTCCCGGCTGAATATCTGGCAAGCCCGCTGGTCTTTCTGGCAAATATTCAGCCACAATTGCAATTAGAGGTTTTACAACAGGTTGCAAAACCTCGCCTCACGGTGCTTGATACGATGAACCTGTGGATCGACACTACACGCGATGATTTGACCAAAGTGATGTCGAGCGTCGATATTTTGTTGATGAGCGAGGAAGAGGTTCGGCAATATACTGATCGAGCCAGCATTGTTCATGCGGTACGCCAGTTCTGGGAATTAGGCATCAAGTATGTGGTGGTGAAGCTTGGCAGCTATGGCGCATTACTCTTTGGCGCGGATGGTACGTACTTTAGCGCGCCCGCCTATCCTCTTGAAGAGGTTGTTGATCCCACCGGGGCAGGCGATGCCTTTGCCGGTGGATTTCTTGGCTATCTTTCGACTGTGCAGCCTGGCGCGGATGGACGGTACTCCGTTGACGATCTCAAGCGGGCTGTGGTGCACGGCAACATTATTGGCTCCTTCACGTGTGCCGATTTCAGTATCGGTCGCCTACAAACCCTTACCCTGGATGACGTTGCCCAGCGTTATCGCGAGCTGGTCACTTACTCGCATTTCGATGCCGCCTGGCGTCCAGGCCAACGTTAAAACGGTCGTGTGCGAACTGCTGGGGTTTCCTAATGTTGTACAATACACTCTGGCTAACCAAACAAGAGTTATATACTGGTTGAATTCTGGTATAATTCCCTAAACATTGTGCTCTAAAGGAAGGAATAAATAGACAATATGGCAACTTCAATTCGTGGAGATGTGCGTGACCTCGCGCTAGCTTCTCGCGGGAAAAGCCGCATCGAATGGGCTGCGAAAGACATGCCCGTGCTACGCTTGATCCGCGAGCGTTTCGTCAAAGATCAGCCGCTGAAGGGCGTGCGCATGTCTGGCTGCTTGCATATTACGACGGAAACGGCTAACCTGGCGATCACCTTGAAAGCTGGTGGCGCAGACCTGGTGCTGTGTGCCTCCAACCCTTTGTCAACGCAGGATGATGTCGCCGCCGCGCTGGTGAGCGAGTATGGTATTCCCACCTACGCCATCAAAGGCGAAGATGAACAGACCTATTACCGTCACATTAACGCGGTACTGGACCACCAGCCGCAGATGACGATGGACGATGGGTGTGACCTGGTCTCCACCATCCACAGCACGCGTACTGAACTGCTGGCTACGATCATTGGTGGCATGGAAGAGACGACCACCGGTGTCATTCGTCTGCGCAGCATGGAGAATGGTAAGGTTCTGCGTTTCCCCGTGCTGGCGGTTAATGACTCCGACACCAAGCATTTATTTGACAATCGCTATGGCACCGGTCAGAGTTCGCTGGATGCCATTATCCGCTCGACCAACCTGCTGATTGCTGGTCGCACGTTCGTCGTCTTTGGCTACGGCTGGTGTGGTCGTGGCCTGGCTTCGCGCGCTCACGGCATGGGCGCCAATGTGATCGTCACCGAGGTTGATCCAGTTCGCGCCCTGGAGGCGGTCATGGATGGCTATCGCGTGATGCCCGGCGTAGAGGCTGCGGCGCTTGGCGACATTCTGGTAACCGTGACTGGCGACATCAACGTCATCGACCAGGCTCACCTGGACCATATGAAGGACGGGGCCATTATCGCTAACTCGGGTCACTTCAATGACGAAATCAATATCCCTGCTTTGGAGAAGATGGCGGTCAACAAACGCCACGTCCGTGATTTCGTCGATGAGTATACCTATGCGGATGGTCGCCATGTGCACCTGTTGGCTGAGGGTCGCCTGGTGAACCTTTCCGCCGCTGAAGGTCATCCTGCCAGCGTGATGGACATGAGCTTTGCGAACCAGGCTCTGGGTTCCGAATACATGCTTCAGCATGCCAAAGAATTGCAGCCGCGCGTTTACACGTTGCCTGCCGAGATCGATCGCGATATTGCTCGCCTCAAACTTCATGCTATGGGCATCAGTTTCGATACCCTGACCCCCGAACAAGAGAAGTACCTCAATTCCTGGGAGTCCGGCACGTAACCTACGGGTGAGTATCTTGCTAGTAGATGGTGATGATGCAGGTGTGTAGCTTGTGGCTGCTCACCTGCACTTTTTTTTCTGCCACGAATTCATTTCCTTGTCGGAAATTCCTCCCTGCCTAATTTTTGCCCCTAAAGTACTAAAAGCATTGATAATTATTTATTTTTTGGTTACGAATAAGAATGTATAGTTACTCCTCTGTATTTTTATGTCTGAATCAGGAGAAACAGTTTGAAAACCTCAACATTTTTCCACCGGCTCGCGCTCATTTTCGTTCCAATCCTTTTGCTTGGAGCTATTCTGTCTGGGAGCACACAAGTAGCTTTTGGCCAGGGCAGAAGCGGCGGGAGCAGACCACATCATGTTGCGCCTATCGTCAATGCCAGCCGTACCGGCTCGGCAAATCCCGTTGCTTTTGGCGAACCGGTTGCTATTCCCTCAACCCGACCTACTATTGTTCACATTCTTACCAATCAGCCCTTTGGCAACGCGCCCTCACCCGCGCAAAGTACTGTAACGCTGCCTGCCGGTCATTGGCAGAAAGCCATCCTGACGATTACGGGCAGCCAGAAAGGGCGGCAATTTGATCGCCTTTTGCTCATCTGGGCAGCCAACACGCCAATTTTTACCGGCGTCACCCCGGAGCCAACTCAGTCTGGAATTGCCTGGACCGTGCAAAAGGATGTGACGGCCTATCTCCCACTTCTAACTGGCTCCCAAACCTTTACCACCTTGATTAATAACTATGTGACCTCAGTTTATACGGGCATTCCTGTCATTTCGCTGAGCCTCTCACTCTACCCGCGCAATGATCATGATCGCGCCAGCGCAGCCACTGCCTGGAATCAGAATCAGGCCGATTCGATCGTGGCTCTGACCAGTTCGCCCACGATGGCCACAGTTCATCCCAACAATACATTCACGACGACCTTGAAGCTGTCGCATACAATTACGGGAGCCTATCTCGATCTCTACTCTATTGCCCAAATTAATGATGAGTTCTGGTGGGCGAGCAACCCTGCTTTTCGCGAACTGGAAGTTTCCATTGACGGCAAGCCCGCTGGCGTGGCCTGGCCGTTTCCTTTTGTCTATACTGGAGGGGTGAATCCCTACCTGTGGCGGCCCATTAGCGCCATTAATACCCTGAATATGCCTTCTTATCGTCTGGATCTTACTCCTTTTGCTGGGTTACTCGGCGGCCAACACACGATTACTATCAATGTACTCAACAATCAGGATTACTGGCTGCTCTCTGGCTCACTCTTCCTCAAGGAAGATCGCGGCCATGCAACCTCTGGTTCACTGACGCAGGACACCTTGCACTTCCCCACTTTGGCTCAGACGACCACAACGCCGTTGCTTAGCGACACTAGCACTAGCGGTAATAGCCAGATCGATACCACTGCAACCCAGCAGTATGAACTCGCGGGAAAAATCCAGACTGCTCACGGAACGTTTACCGCAACCGTTAAATCGTCGTTGAATTTTTCCAACGATCAGGTTTACACCAACCCGGATAACTGGCAGCTTGCTCACGGCTTCCAGGAAGTAACTACTGATGAAAGTTTACTTGGTCCGCATGCCAGCAAAAGCACACGGCACAGCGATGAAACCTATACCATCGACACGGGTGGAGGCTATATTCAGAGTGCAAAAAGCCAGAGTGCCTTCCTCTTACCCTCCAACCTCTCGCAAACCTTGAACATCGTTCACGAGGCCAGCAGCCCTGGAATGCAGGATTATCAGAGCACCCTCAATCTGAATCTTGAGAGCTTTGCCAATCTTCAGTCAGGCGATTCATCCGTCAATGTCCCTACGGTCGCGCTTGGCTCAACTACAGGTAGTGGCAACTTCGAGACGAATAATGGCCTGTTCTATCACCTCATCCTGGCTGCCCGCGCGGGCAGTATCACCGAGGATAATCTTCAGGCGAATTTTAAGAGCAATTAGGCTCTCAGTCAGGCATCATATTGCTGAGTATGAAAAGCGCAGAAGAGCCAGTTTTTCGACTCTTCCGCGCTTTTCGTGAAAGCTCTCGCCTAACCCTTTTCATTCCTCACATTTGACAAGCTGAACGTTCATAGAGTACAATAACCATGTCTTACAAAAAATTTGACAATACGGTACTCATACAACCAAATATGCGAGCAGTATCGATCTCATCAAGAGAGGTGGAGGGAAACGGCCCTATGAAGCCCGACAACCCGCTTGCCTTTGTGCAAGAAGGGTGCCAATTCCGGCGGACTATCCGCAAGATGAGGGGAATGAGCAATACAAGCCAGACCCCCACAGGGGTTTTTTTTATGCCCTGTTCGGCCCTGTATTTTGCATCCCAACCCATCCGCTAAATACCCTGACGAGAAGAAAACACTGTCATGCATAGACAACAACACAACAATGTATTACACCGTGTAGAGAGGAAGGTGCGCGTTTCATGACCAACTTCATGAACAGCCCAAAGACATTTTTTACCAGCGAATCGGTCACCGAGGGTCATCCCGATAAACTTTGTGACCAGATCTCCGATGCTATTTTAGATGCGATCCTCGTGCAAGATCCTGTGGCTCGTGTCGCCTGTGAAACGGCCACGACAACTGGCCTGGTGCTCGTCGCTGGTGAAATTACTACTAGCGCCTGGATCGATATGCCAGCGGTTGTGCGTAAAACCATCGAGCAGGTTGGCTACATCAATGCTGACTATGGCTTCGACTACCGTACCTGTGGCGTAGTGACCTCTATCGGCAAGCAATCGCCCGACATCGATATGGGCGTGAATCGTTCGCTCGATGATGAATTGGAGGCCATCGGCGCTGGCGACCAGGGCATGATGATCGGTTTTGCTTGCAACGAGACGCCCGAATACATGCCTTTGCCCATTAGTCTGGCTCATAAGTTGGCCCACCAGCTCTCGCAGGTGCGCCGTCGCTCCTGGGGCGGCAATGGCCCGATGACCTATTTACGGCCAGATGGCAAGAGCCAGGTCACGATACAGTACGAGTATGGCCGCCCTGTGCGTGTGGATACGGTGGTTATTTCCACGCAGCACGCCGATTATATCGATCCTCAACAGATCCGCAGCGACGTGATCGAACATATCATTAAGCCGGTGATCCCCGAATACCTGCTGGATAAAAATACCAAAATCCTGGTTAACCCAACGGGCCGCTTCGTAACCGGCGGTCCGATGGGCGACGCTGGTCTGACCGGCCGTAAGATTATCGTCGACACCTATGGTGGCATGGCACGTCACGGTGGCGGCGCTTTCAGCGGCAAAGATCCGACCAAAGTAGACCGCTCCGCCGCGTATGCCGCTCGCTACATCGCGAAAAACCTGGTCGCCGCTGGTCTGGCTGATCGCCTTGAGTTGCAGATCTCGTACGCGATTGGCGTTGCTCGTCCTCTGTCCCTGCACGTCGAGACCTTCGGCACCGGGCGCATCTCGGACGAAGAAATGAATCGCTTGATCAACGAACATTTCGACCTGCGCCCGGCTGGCATCATTCAGTCTCTGAACCTGCGCCGTCCGATCTACCAGCCAACCGCTGCCTTCGGACACTTCGGTCGTACAGATATCGACGCTCCCTGGGAAGCTCTGGACAAAGTGCCCATGTTGCACCAGGGCATCGGCGCAAATACCGAGGCCGAGAGCAGCCAGGCGGTTAAATAAAAAAGCTGCTGCCTGGCATTTGTAACCCATAAAGGTTTATTACTGGTTTCGCGAAACCAGTAATAAACCTTTATGGGTTATTGGCTTCTCCTGCTGGAATGATAAAATCGGCAATAATTTGATGTTTCTATGTCACAGCGTCCTGCGCCCTGCTAATCTCCTCCACATCACTATCTCTATCGCGTATAATAAGAACAAGTTGACGGATCATCCACGATCCGTCCGCTACACATACATCAACCTGAGATGAGAGCAGAAAGGGAAAGCCACTGATGGACTTTTCACTCAACGATGAGCAATTGGCTATTCGTGACACGTGCAGAGAATTTGCTGAACAAGAAATTAAGCCATTGGCTGAACATATGGACGCCACAGGCGAGTTCCCCTATACGCTGATCCGCAAAATGGGCGAACTGGGCCTGCTTGGACTGCCTTTTCCAGAAGAATACGGTGGGGCCGGAGCTGATTTCCTCTCCTACTGTATCGCTATCGAAGAGATTTCACGCGGTGATGTCTCGGTTGGCATTACCATGGAGGCGCACACCTCGCTGGGCGCGACCCCCTTCTACCTGTTTGGTTCACGCGCACAAAAGGAACAGTATTTGTCACCGTTAGCACGTGGCGAGCGGCTCTGGTCATTTGGCCTGACGGAGCCAGAGGCCGGGTCCGATTCTGGTTCTCCAAGAACGCGTGCGGTGCTTGTGGATGGAAATTGGCACATCAATGGCTCCAAAGCCTTTATTACCAACGCGGGCACAGATATGACCGCTGGCGTCACGATTACCGCCATCACCGGTACACGCCCAGATGGTCGCAGCGAAATTACCAATATTATTGTTCCTAAAGGGACGCCCGGTTATACCATCGGACAATGCTATAAAAAGATGGGTTGGAAGGCTTCGGATACGCGACCGTTGAGCTTTGAAGACTGCATCATCCCCGAAGGCAGCATTTTAGGTCGGCGCGGAGATGGATTTAAACAGTTTATGCAGATCCTGGACGCGGGCCGCGTGGCGATTGCCGCGCTCTCTGTCGGTCTGGCCCAGGCTTGTCTGGATGAAGCGCTAAACTATGCCAAAGAGCGCCAGCAATTTGGGAAACCTATCAGCAGTTTTCAGGCCATTCAGTTCAAGCTGGCCGATATGGCGACAGAGATTGAGCTTGCCCGCCTGATGTATTACAAGGCCGCGTGGCTGCATATGCAGGGGAGGTCGTACACCAGGGAGGCATCCATGGCGAAGCTTTTCGCCTCCGAGACTGCCAAACGAGCGGCGGACCAGGCCGTGCAGATTCACGGTGGCTACGGCTTTATGGACGAGTACCCCGTCTCCCGTTACTGGCGTAGCGTCAAAATTAATGAGATCGGCGAGGGCACGAGCGAAGTACAACGTATGATCATTGCTAAACAACTCGGCTGCTAGTTTCCTGTAATCGTTTCAACATACCGAGGCAGGAGTCCCCTGTCTTCTAGCCAGGGGGAGAAATGCCGAGTCCTTGTTTGGGCGCCTGGGTGGTGAGACATTTCCGCTTTGTTCTCCTCAGAAAGAAGAGGGAGAGAGGGGCTGAGGCACTCGGGCTCGCCCGAGAGAGACGGTTCGCCCCAGAGGTCCCTTGACAACTGAGTGGCCGGGTTCCAGGCAAGCATGCCATGCCTGGGGAAAACATGCCCGGTCGATCAGAACGCTCCTTTCTCGCAAGCAGTTCGTCTGCCGCTGTGGGACTGGACGGGCCGTTTGTCAGACGGCCCTCTCCCTTGCGCAGGCTCGGTGATGTGTCGGTCGTTGAAGCTGAAGCGTGGGCAACCACGAGTTGCGGTGGAGGCCAGACACAAGCCCCTGACTTCAGTCATGGGGTATCTGACGCTCTTAATAACTAACATAGAAGGTCATGTATGGGCCCGGCCCCATACATGACCTTCTATGTTGTGGCCGTAAAAACCCTGATAACATATAAAGGAGTGTTAATGGTTTCCGGAAACCATTAACACTCCTTTATATGTTGCCCCAAATAGCTGGAAGATATAAAAAACCTCACTTCGTTCGTTTATGTATATCAGATAACCATGCATGGTCATCTATTGTAATAGGCTAATAAAAATAACCAGGGAGGGTGCCCCCGTATGGAGACCACACCACAAAGTATAACGACCACCGCTCAGCAAAATCCCAGGAATACTGAGCATCTCAAGCATCTGCTCGCGGAAATGTACAAGAACTTTCCTCAATTCAAGCACGAGCAACATGCTCCTATCGTCGATGTGAACAAAGTAGCCGATGACCGCTTAACCTTTGGGCAGAAGGTGGCGGATGGCGTGGCGAGCAGGATGGGAAGCTGGGGTTTTATTATTACCCAGGCCACGATCATGGTTTTTTGGATTATCTTAAACATAATCGGTTGGGCTTTCCAATGGGACCGCTATCCGTTTATTTTGTTGAATCTGGCAATGAGTGCACAAGCAGCATTCGCTACGCCACTAATTATGATGTCACAAAACAGGCAATCCGAAAAGGATCGTCTTACTGCCCAGAACGATTACCAGACCGACTGCAAGGGTGAAGAAGAGGTCAGGCATATCATGGAACATCTAGAGCACCAGGATGCGCTTATATTACAAATCGTCCAGCAACTCCAGGAGCAGCATCAGCATATTGAGGTACAGCACCAGGAAATACTAGCAATGCTGAGCAAGCATGAACCCGCTATGGATCAAGAAGAATAACAATAACGAAGTTGCGTCGAACGAAGTAGTGGGACACTTCTGAAAAGCGTTCAGCATAATACATAAAGAAGTGTTAATGGTTTGTGCAAACCATTAACACTTCTTTATGTATCGCCTAATCTCTTAGTGTACCTGTGGTGTTTTCGTGGGCCAGTTGAAGGCGCTGAAGGTCACTGTTGGACCGTTGATGCCAGGTGCGTTGGTCGCGGCATTAGCTGTTGGCACAACCCAGACGGTGGTCTCCGCGTTGACGGTCAGGAACGTGGCGTTTTGCACAATATCTTTGACCACAACAGGCGATTTTGTAACGGCGTCATACATCTCCATACCCTTGGTGCTGTTTTGCCAGAGCACGAAACGACTACCTCCCTGTGGGATGCTATCTAGTCCCGTGTTGTCCATAGCGGTTGCCTGGGCCATATCGCTTGTAAGCGCCATCAGCGAGCCTTGCAAGCGTGTGTCTGGCGTTGTGGTAAGCACCGTTGGATCAACCGTTGTCGTTACTGGTGGTGTTGCTGTGCTGGTTGCCTGCGGCGTGACGGTTGGCATAACCGTTGCTGTACCCGGCGGCGTTGTCGCTGTGGGTGTGCTGGTCGCTGCATTGTTGTCCGTGGCCGCTGCCGGGTCAGTGCTCAAGAAGAAGAGCGTATCATTTACCATTTGCGGATGAAACGACATACCGTCCGAGCGCAGTGGATACGTGTTGGTAGTTGTCTGGTTGCTCCATTTGCCGCTGATTGGTGCAGCAGGATCAGTCTGTTGTGTCCAGATGTCGCTGTGTAGCACTCCGTCTTTTGCGCGCCACTCTTCGGACCAGTACACAGCCGAGTCATTGCTGTTTGCCGTTGGAGAGGTGATGATGTGCCCATTGTTGGCGCTGGCTATCTGTTTAGGCACTGCTATGCTCTGCGCCTCAAGCTGAAATTGCCACAGGTGAGAGCTACCATTCTCATCAAGAGAAGCAACCAGCAGCTTGTTTTGGGTAAACCATATGCCCTGGATCGGGTCATTGAGCCAGTCCGGTGTTGCCTTCTGATCAAACGTGTTCTGTAACAGCGTGGTTGGTGTTGCTAAGCTCATCGTTTGTTGTGATGAATGCAGGTCGAGCGCGTGCAGCGTCCAGGTACGCGCCTGGTGAGCGCCATGTTTGCCGGTGACTGATTTTAGATTATCCAATTGCAACCAGAGCAGCCAGTTTTGGTTGCTGCCCAGCAAAATAAGCGGCGTCGCACTCTCATGCGCCAATAATGGAATGCTAAAGTTGGTTTGGGTATCAAACTCTTCTAACATCCAGCCAGTATTATTATTACCGTGAGCGGTATAGTAAATAGCGTTACGATTGGCGATGGCGCTCGCCACGTGGTTATAGGGCGTTTGCGTCGTGTAGTTTGTTGTCGAAACCTGCACAAAGTTATTGATGCTGGAGCCGGTAATATTGGCCGTGTCACCTACACGCGATAGCCCATTATGTGCTAACAGGAGGATGGAGGTAAGCCCTCCCATCATGATGAGCATCAGTATCGCTGCCGCAACTCCCAGGATAGCGAAGTGGTTCATTGGTAAGGTATGGGTACGTCGCCGCGAATGCTGAATGACTGGTAACGGGCCGGTGTCTGCTGTGGCCAGGGTTGTGCGTATGTCTGTTGGCTGTACCTTCCTGTGCTGCTCCGTTATATAGGGCTTGAGGAATGCAGGAGGTGGGACCGTTGCTACAGATGATGCATGCTGCTGCAGATACTGGATATGTTCGGTTGCAAGCGCATGCATCAATCTTTCATGCACTTCTGGTGGTGGCTCAAGAGACGGTAATGCACGAATATGCTCACCAATGTTGGTCTGCTGCACCAAAAATTGTCTGCATGCAGCACATGCTTCCAGGTGCTCATTGAGTGCTATCGTATCTGCCTGGCCGTTTGTTTGTTCGCGATATGTGGCGAGTAATGCTCGCGCCTGACTACAGTTCAATCTCCATCGACCTCATTTCGATACAACCCAATAAAGCGTTCCCTTGCTCTCATCAGGCGCATTTTCACCGCAGAGGAACTGATATTGAGAATCTCTGCAATTTCCGCGCATGAGAAGCCATCGTTTTCGTATAACCACAGACAGGTTGCATACTTTGGAGGTAGCTGTTGAAAGACTCGCTGCACGATTTCGCGGTCGGCGACGCGGCTTTCAAAACGTCCGCCATCGTAGCCACCACGTTCGTACATTGAGCTGATGGTCGTACTTGTTCGTGGTTCGTTGCCATCGTCGCTGTTCCCAGAAAAACCGTCGGACGACGCGTTTCCCGCGTCAGAAATCACGCCGGAGCCGATGCCACGATCTTCATTGAATAGTGAGAGCGGAAGCCACGCGATCAGACGCCTGCGCCGCAACGAATCCGTTGTCGTGTTGGCTGCTATACGATACAGCCACGCCGACAACGCCCCCGATTGTACAACTGTTCCCCCTAGTAACGCCTTATATGCTTTTACGAATACGTCCTGGGCAAGGTCATAGGCCTGTTCTCGATTGCCGATCAGATGATAGATGAAATTGGTAATTGGCACCTGGTATCGCTGGAAAAGCGCTTCAAAATCCGCGACATCCACCTTTTCGGGCTGTGCCTGGGTGACTGTCGCAGGTGTTTCCGCTTTGTTCGCTTCCCCAGCTTCGGTTTGCTTTTGTTCTGTGTAACCGTTATCATCTACAGGTAATTGCGCTGTCGAACGGCCTTGCTGCTCATCCTCTATTGGTGAACACAGATTGCTATTCGTATTGTAGAAACGGACAGAGCTATCCATCGGTTACATCAGCCTTATAGAATACAAAGATTTATACTACTTTTCCGAAGAACTGATCTGTAGGCTAGACGCGCAGCGTCGTTGTACTTCGGAATAAGATTTATGTGAGATAGGTGTAAGATTTGTTTGTAGCATAGCACATTTTCCCCCGAGATACTGTGAACTATTGAACACGGACTAGTACCTCTGGCAAAAAGCCCCACTTAGATTACGATAGATATAGTATTTTGTTTCAAATACGTATTTTGTCTAGACAGTATAGCATAAATTTTTGTGTGTCAATGGCTCCCATGACCATTGCGAACATTTTATGCTATCGATCAGCAGAAGACCGCACTATTGTTGCTATTGCGGCACGTTTCTGGTACCATTACGGCATGATTACACAGCAGGGCACAACTTCCGCCTGGAACATCGTTGGTCACGAGCACTCGATAGATATTTTACGTCGGACACTCCTGGCTCAACAGGTGCGTCACGCCTATCTTTTTGCCGGACCGCAACGTATTGGCAAAACGTTATTAGCACAACGTTTTGCGCAAACGTTATTGTGCACCGGTAATGCCGATCCCCGTGTCGCGCCGACCGATCCCTGCAACACGTGCCTGGCGTGTCGCAAAGTGCTGCACGGTAACCACCCTGACGTGCATATCCTGAAAAAGCCTGCTGATAAGCAGTTTATCCTCATTGACCAGGTTCGCGAATTGCAAAATACCTCCTCTCGTCGCACCATGGAGGGTCGGCGCAACATCTTTATTATTGAAAATGCTCACGAAATGAATTTGCAGGCGGCTAACTGCTTGCTTAAGACGTTGGAAGAGCCTGAGCAAGATGTTATCGTCCTGCTTACAGTGCCCGATGCTGGTCTCCTCCTACCCACCATCCTCTCACGCGTGCAAATCGTTCCCATGCAACTGCTCACCACAACCCAGATAAAGCAGGCACTAGCTCAGCAATGGGCGGTTGAAAATGACGAGGCCGACTTGATTGCTTCTCTAGCTGCCGGACGCATGGGCTGGGCTGTGCAAGCGGCGAAGGACGATGAGATGCTCGCTGATCGTGCGGCACAACTTGCGCTCCTGGCGAAGCTGCCTACCATGAATAAAATCGAGCGCTTCGATATAGCTCAGAAAGTAAGTAGCGATAGCGAAAAGGCGCGTGAACTGTTGGAATTGTGGCTGCTGTGGTGGCGCGATATGATCCTGGTGGCGAATAATTGCCTTGACCTGACCGTCAATGTCGATATGCGCTCTACTTTAGAGAAGCAGGCGGCACAGCTAGGATCGGCCACATCCGAGCATATGGTGCGGGCGATCTTGCAAACTATCGAGTCTATAGAGCAAAATGTAAATATACGGGTAGCACTCGAAGTTTTAATGCTGGACGTTCCTAAACTGAAAAAATAGGATCGAACGAAGAGGAGTTTGTATGCGAACCGATTTTCAGTATGTGCTTGTGCGTTTGGACGATGGCGTCTGTACTATTGCGCTCAATCGTCCCGAAGTCTTGAACGCGTTTAACGATCCCATGCTGCAAGAGTTGACCGAGACCGTGGAAATTGCCGCGCAGGACGACGCGGTGCGCTGCGTGGTGTTGACGGGTGCGGGTCGAGCATTTGGCTCAGGGCAAGACCTGGCGGCTTTCTCGGCGGCTCGGAGCGGTGAAGACGCGCTGCCGGTGCGTGAGCATTTAAAGAAGTATCACCGGCTTATTTTGGCCCTGCAATCAATGCAGAAGCCCACGCTTGCCGCCGTGCGTGGCGTTGCGGCTGGCATCTCGTGCAATATCGCGCTGGCCTGCGATCTGCGTATTGCCACGGAAAATGCGCGCTTCATTGAAGCATTTGCCAGAATTGGCCTGGTTCCCGATGGAGGCGGCGCTTATTTTTTACCGCGTCTGATTGGTTTTGCGAAGGCGATGGAGATGGCGCTGCTGGCAAATGAGATCACGGGGATCGAGGCCGAGCGCATCGGTTTGATCAACAAGTGCGTGCCCGAAGCAGAGTTCGAGGCGGCGACTGCGGCCTTTGCGCAGCGGTTAGCTCATGGCCCAACGCGCACCTATGGACTGATGAAAAAGTTGCTGTATACTTCATTGGAAAGCGACCTGCAAAGCTCGCTCGATCTCGAAGCAGAACTTCAGGAGCAGGCGATGCAAACGGCTGACCATCATGAAGGAGTAGCTGCCTTTATAGAGAAGCGCGCAGCAAATTATAGCGGGCAGTAAATACTAGAAGTTGTAGTATGAGTCGTCATGGTTCGGATCAATAGTTTAGCGTACGCGAATTTACACATTCAAGGGGCGCAGCGCCGTGAGTGGCTGCGCCAACATTCTCCGGTGCACCTTGAACGGTGCCACACACTCACTATGCAAGCCTGGCATCAGCGCGAGTCAGGAGCTTCGCCTTCAACGCTGGTGCTGGGTGCTGGTGCGTGCACCGAGATTCCTCTGGTGGAACTGGCGCGTCTCTCCGAGGAGGTCGCGCTTGCCGACCTCGATAATGCTGCTATGCGACGTGCCGGTAGCGAGATTACTGCGCCATCGCTGCGCAAGCGCATCCAACTGCTGGCATGTGATATCAGCGGCGATGTGAGCACGAAATTGTCGCGCATCGTCGATCACCAGGATTGGCAAGCATTAGCTACGCAAGGTGCCGATGCCGTTTTCGACGCGGCGGCCCAATGCCTGGATAGCTGCCCGGTTCCCGATCCCCCCGAAATTGGTTCCTTGCTTCCAGGCGAGTTCGGCCTGGTCGTGAGTTCGCTGGTGGTTTCGCAACTCTTTAGCTATCCCCTGCTCGACGTGCTGGACGTTATTCAGAAGGTTGCTTCGTCGCTATTGGGTGAGCAGGAACGGCACCGGCGCTACCAGGATGCGGCCCAGTCCTTCCGCGGGCGCATCATCAAGGCTCACCTGCACTTACTGCGTGCGATGCTGGACCGGGGTGGCGTGGCTGTCCTTTTGAGCGATATACGTGGCTTTGTTTTCAATGTCTATGGCACCGATCATGACGCGGCTCATCGTCGAGCTATCCCCCTGGTGCCGCGTATCTTTCCAGAACTGGTGCGCAACGAATTCACTATCGTCGAGGAGTCCACCTGGGAATGGCTGACCGACCTGCCCGAGAAGGAACGTCCAGGCAGAGGCTACGAAGTTGCAGGCTATATCCTCAAAGCACACTTGTGACGCTGTCCAGCGTTGTTCAATAACTGTTGTATATAAATCAATACATTTCAATTTCTCGTTCTTATTTGGAAATAGGGACGCGAAATTGAAATGTATTGATGAATTTGTCTGTATTGTATGGTGAATGATGGTTTGTAGAGAAAAATGCTTGACTTCATAACTCAATCACGCTATACTTAACCTACTTATAAAATATGTCGCTACGAGGGACGAGTACATTAGGTGGCTGTGAGCCAGCAGCGAACCGGGGATGGTGAAAGCCCGGTATCTCAAAGCGCTATGGAATGCCCCCCTCTGACCAGTTGCTCCGTGCATACTGGTCGCGATGCGGAACGAACGTGATAATATAAAACTATTATCATCAGTAATGCTTGCCGGTGGTCCTCCGTTACCTTGGGACAAGGCATCGAATACGTTTTAGCAAAAATATAGACATATTCCGTGTCTGATGAGTGGGAAGCTTACTCATTATAGATGATATGTATGCTTCCAAGCCAGGTGGTACCACGGGCCTTCTACTACAAGAGAAATTTCAGCCCGCCCTGATTTAGTTCAGGGCGGGCTTTTTGTTGCTCTGCGTGGTAGTGCATTTTAGCGGCATCGCGCGACACGACAAACGAACCATTACAACATTTTACAAAGGAGTCATCCAGATGACGATCAACGGTACACGCTACCTCTCCTCGACCGAGATCGCCGAGCGCTACCTCGCGTTCTTTTCCACGCGCGATCATAAAGTGTTATCGGCCAGTCCACTTGTCTTGCCCGGTAATAGCACATCGTTTACGATTGCGGGTATGCAACCACTGTTACCCTACCTGCGTGGCGAGGTCGAGCCGCCGTATCCCAGGCTTACCGCGCTGCAACGCTGCTTGCGTAGTGATGACGCGGACGCGGTCGGTAGCAACGAGCGCAAAAACACCAGTTTCCACATGCTCGGCCAGTGGTCCATCAATGATTATGGGAAGCGCGAAGCCATTACCATGGCGTGGGAACTTTTGGTGAACGAATTTGGCCTCGATCCAGCAGATATGTGGGCGACGGTTTTCGAGGGTGATGCTGAGCTGTGTATTCTGCCCGATGAGGTGGCGATTGAGCAATGGACGAGGTTAGGTGTACAGCCCGACCACATCGTGTCTCTGGGCGCGGAAGATAACCTGTGGACTATCGGCGGTAGTGCTGGTCCGTGTGGTCCCTGTTCGGAAATTTATATTGATCGTGGGCTTGAGCGTGGTTGTGGTTCTCCTGGCTGTCGGCCGGGTTGTGATTGTGATCGTTTTCTGGAGATCTGGAGCCTGGTCTTTATGGAGTACGAACTGCACACCGATGGCAAAATCAGCTCTTTGCCCTTGCATAATATCGATACCGGCATGGGCCTTGAGCGTATGGCCTCGGTGTTACAAAACGCGGAGTCGGTCTACGCGATTGACCTGTTTCAGCCCGCGCTGCAACGTTTGCTTGAGCTGGCTCCCGTAGGTGTTGCAGGTGGTGGTGCTGTCGAGGCACGAGCACGTCGCATGATCGTTGATCATATGCGTGCGTTTTTGCTGGTTGGCGTAGAGGGCGTACTGCCTGGACGTGACGGGCGCAATTCGGTAGTACGTCGTTTGATCCGGCGAGCAGCGCGGCAGGGCCGTTTGCTCGGTATTGATCGTCCATTTTTAGGTGAGTTGCTAGAGCCATTAGCGCAGGGCCACGGTTCGTTGCTCACGCCGGACGAGCGGCGTATGGTTGGCTCGCTTGTGCGCATTGTGACACAAGAGGAGACGATGTTTGAGCGTGTGCTAAGCGTGGGGCTACGCTCTCTGGCGCAAATTGAGCCGGAGCATGATAGCGTCGTATCCGGCGCGCATCTGTTTACGCTGCACGCGGAGAAAGGTTTCCCGGCGGACCTGGCGGCGGAAGTGTTGGCAGAACGCGGGCTGAGCGTCGATTGGTCAGCATACGAACTAGCTCTAGAAGGGCATCGCCAGGTGAGCCGTCAAGGAGCGGAGCAGCATTTTAAGAGCGGGAGTATACAATCTTAACGAACAAGAAGAGGGATGATGATTTGTATTGAAATGCACTGATGGTCGCATGCGGCCATCAGTGCATTTCAATACAAACGGGCATTCGTACTTTCTCGATTACATTTTAAGCGACTGGTGCTATCATTTTATCCTGAGAATCCCTTGACACCTCCTTTGTTTGAGTTTATACTTGCTCCGTAAATTGTAATTTATTTACAATTTACAACGATGCAAATCGGTAATATTCTCTAGATAGGAGGCGTTATGGGAAACTCGTCACAAATTGAACAGCGCGTGCGAACAATGCTCACGCCGCAAGTCTCTTTTGAGCGTTTTATTGACAAATTTACTGAAAAGGCACTCCAGGCTCTAGTATATGCTGACGAAGAGGCTGCTCTTTTTCATCATACTTATATTGGTACTGAGCATATCCTGCTAGGACTTCTGCATGAGGACACTGGCATCACTGCTAATGTCCTTAATGCTGAAGGTGTGGATTTACAATCAGTGCGTGATTTCGTGGAGCGCACGGTGAAGCGGGGTACGCCACCTACTGAGGAAGAGGTAATACGGCCTTTGACACCACGCACCCAGGTCGTAATCACAATGGCAATTGGTGAGGTCTGGCGTTCTAACTATATTGGCACTGAGCATTTGCTGCTTGCGCTACTTCATGAGGGTGAAGGTCTCGCTGCTGGAGCTATCGAGACACTTGCTGGTTCATTAGAAACCGTACGCGCTAACCTCTATCGGAAGATGATTAGCCAGAACATTGCAATGGAGCCATTAAAGGATGTGGTTAAAAATAAGAGTAACGTTGTGACGTGCCGTGTTGATGATCAGGACCTGGATGCTATTGATGCACTCGTAGAAGTCGGCATTCGTTCCACACGTAGCGATGCGGCTGCCTGGCTCATACATGCAGGTATTGCAGCAAACCAAAATACGCTAGAAACCGTGTATACTACAGTCGCGGAAATCCGTAATCTCCGTACTAAAGCACAGGCCCTGGCTCAACAGATTACCAACAACAAGAGCGCAAAGATACAACCTGAGCAACCAACAGAATAGATTTATATAGGCGTTCTGCACCCCTAGAAATCGGCAATTATTGTGGTTAACTACGGTAACTGCCGATTTCTAGATGTTCAGCTTAACTACTTCGCCTGTGCGGCGGGCATTTCGGCTACGTCTGCGAAGGTGTGATCAAGGATTTCGGCGGCTTCGTCGATGTCTCCCTTGGTCAGGATCAAGGGCGGAATCATGCGCAGAGTGTCGGGAGCCGTGCTGTTCAAGAGCAGGCCATGCTCCAACGCTTTCTGCACCATGGCCGAAGCTAGCTCGTGCTGCACGTGCACGGCGCGCATCAGGCCGCGTCCACGTGGACTATCGATGAAGTGATACTTCTGGCTTAGTGCTTCAAGCTTGCTGCCCCAGTAATCACCCATCTTCTGCGCGTTTTCCAGCAGGTTTTCTTCGACGATGGTCTTCACGGTCGCAACGCCTGCTGCGCTGGCGATGGGGTTGCCACCAAAGGTGGTGCCGTGATCTCCATAGGCGAAGATATCCGTGCGTTCACCGGTGAGCATCGCACCAATGGGCACACCGCCAGCCAGGCCCTTCGCCATTGTGGTGATGTCGGGGCGTATGCCGTAGTATTCCCAGCTAAAGAAATAACCAGTGCGTCCCATGCCAGCCTGCACCTCGTCGCAGATCAACACGAGGTTCTGCTCATCGCACCATTGGCGTAGCCCCTGCATATATTCCTTCGAGGTCGCCCAGATGCCACCTTCGCCCTGGACCGCTTCGACCAGAATGGCCGCCGTTTTCTCGCTGGTCGCAGCTTTGACAGCTTCCAGGTCGTTGAACGGCACCTGCTTAAAGCCATCGGGTATGGGTGCCCATGTGGCCTGATATGATGCCTGGCCTGTTGCGGCAGTGGTGGCTAGCGTGCGTCCGTGGAAACTGCCATCCATGCTGATGATTTCATAGGCACCATTGCGGTGCAAGCGGCCGTATTTGCGTGCGAGTTTGAATGCTCCCTCGTTGGCTTCTGCTCCGCTGTTGGAGAAGAACGAACGCATTCCTGGGGCGCGCAGGCCGAGCTGCTCCGCGAGTTCGATCTGGGGCGTGCTGTAGTAGAGGTTGGAGGTATGTACCAGTTGTGTGGCCTGCTGTTGCACAGCTTTGATGACCGCTGGATGACAGTGGCCGAGCACGTTCACCGCGATGCCTGCCACAAAATCCAGATAGACTTTGCCTTCGCTGTCCCATACCCGTGGACCTTCTCCGCGCACAAGGGTGATTGGCTGGCGCTTGAACGTGCCCTGGTAATATTTGTGCTCAAGTTCCACCCAGTTCCGCTGATTCAACTCCGTTGTCGCCATGTGCATTTCTCCTCCTAGAATACTAGCCACCCGTAAATGGGTAGGCTAGAGTGCTAGCGTGCTAGCGTGTATACAATGTGTTTTCGTCAATATAGCCGCGCGTGAGATCACAGCCCCAGGCCGTGGCTTGTGCTGTGCCAAGGTGCAGGTCAACCGTGACGGTGACTTCGTTCCCCTTCATCGCCGCGCGCGCCTGCTCCTGGTCATACGGTGCCGCTATACCGCTACTGACAATCTGAACGTCACCAATAAAAATATCGTAGGTATTCTGGTCTAGCTCGCAACCGCTTGCCCCTAGCGCGGCCACGATGCGTCCCCAGTTGGGATCTTCACCCGCTAAAGCACACTGCCATAGCGGTGAAAGAGTAATAGCCCTGGCCGCTTTAACGGCGTCGGACTGGCTGCTTGCCCCGCGTACATGTACATCCATGAGCTTGGTGGCTCCCTCTCCGTCTCGGGCCATCTCGCGTGCTAGATAGCGGGTGATATGGCGTAAGGCGGCGCGGAAAGTCACTGCTTCGGGATGCTGGTTATTCAAAGGGTCGTTGCCCGCTAATCCGTTGGCAAAGAGGATGCAGGTGTCGTTGGTGGACATGTCGCCATCCACGGCCAGCAGATTGAACGAATCGGCGACGGCAGCGCGTAACTCGCTTTGTAGCCACGCGTGATCGATAGCGGCATCCGTGGTGAGGTAACAGAGCATGGTCGCCATGTTGGGGTAGATCATGCCTGATCCCTTGGTGGTTCCGCCAAGGCGTACTGCACGACCATTGATCTGGAATTCAAGGGCCATGCGTTTGGGATGCGTATCGGTCGTCATAATGGCTTCTGTAAACGCGTCGCCATGCTCACGATCCGGCTTGAAATCCTTGACGCCGCTTGCTATCTTCTCCATAGGAAGCGGGCGACCAATGATGCCAGTGGATGAGCAGAGCACCAGTTCTGGCTCTATGCCAAGCTGCTGGGCGGCGAGTTCGGTCATGCGATAAGCATCACGTAAACCCTGCTTCCCTGTCGCGCAGTTGGCATTGCCGCTGTTGACGATAACCGCCTGCGCACGTCCCTGTTGCAAGCGTTCCTGGCACACCAGCACCGGGGCGGCACGCGTCGTACTCGTCGTGAATGTTCCCGCCGCGACACAGGGCACATCCGCAACGAGGATCGCCAGGTCTGGAATCGAGCTATCCGACTTAATACCACAGGCGGTCGCCCCTGCACGGAAACCTTGAGGTGCGGTGACGCTGTGATCGACTTCGTGAAATAATTCAGACACTAAACAAGACACCTCCTCACTGAAAAAGAGCCCGAGTTGTACGACTCACATCTATTGTCGCATAACCTCTACGAGATGTGACAGAAATGGTCCGGGAGCGTGATCGATACCATGCTTGCTCGATCTGCTGCGGGGATACTACGATGAGCGATGGTGAACCAGGGCTTCTTTGCATACATCAATTGTACACTGAGTTAACGAAACAAGTAAAGCTCGACCCTGGTTAAGAGGTTGCTTCATGGTCTATATAGCGTGATGGTCGCGGGTTGGTGGGGGTAGCGAATATGGCAGTCGTGCCTGCTCTTTCGGGATACCAGCGAAGACGGAGGGGCCATCGATAGGTTCTTCTATGTCAGCTTGATTGAAGAGTGCTTCGAAGACCGGACCTTCAAGCGTCTCTTCCTGAATCAAGCGTTCACCCATCAGAATCAGGCGTCGTTTATTCTGCAAGAGAATGGCATATGCTTTATCGAAGCTTTCCTGAATGATGCGTCGCACTTCCTCGTCTACTTCGCGGGCAGTCTGTTCGCTATAATCGCGCTGTTCTCCGGCATCATGCCCAGGGAACGCCTGGTCTTCTTTACGTTCCAGGGCCATCGGTCCAATCAGGCTACTCATACCGTATTCCATCACCATCGAGCGTGCTATCCTGGTGGCTTGTTCGATATCGTTGGAGGCTCCCGTGGTCACTTCTCCAAAGATGATGAGTTCGGCGGCGCGACCACCGAATGCATAGGCAAGCGTATCCTCGAATTGTGGCTTGCTCCACAGGTACCGGTCCTCCGTGGGTAACAGCATAGTGAAGCCACCAGTCAGCCCATGTGCCACAATAGATACCTTGTGCACCGGGTCCGCGTTAGGTAACATGCGTGCTACCAGCGCGTGGCCCACCTCGTGATAGGCGGTGATGGCTTTTTCGCGCTCGCTGATAATGCGGCTCTTGCGGGCTGGTCCGGCCACCACGCGGTCGATGGCTGCTTCTAGCTCGTCCATGCCTATCTGCTGCTGGTTGCGTCTTGCCGCAAGGATGGCTGCTTCATTGAGCAAGTTTGCCAGGTCGGCACCCGAAAATCCGGGTGTTCGCTGTGCCAGCGTATCCAGCGAGATGTTCTGCGCTAATGGCTTGCCTTTGGCGTGTACCTGCAGAATGGCGACACGGCTACGAATATCGGGACGCTCAAGCACTACCTGCCGATCAAAACGACCAGGACGCAACAGGGCCAGATCAAACATGTCGGGGCAGTTGGTCGCTGCAATAACGATCACGTTGGTATCGAAGCCATCCATTTCGACCAGGATCTGGTTTAAGATTTGTTCTCGCTCATCGTGTAAGCCAGCCAGTCCTGTGCTACGTGGGTGATCGACGGCATCCATTTCATCAATGAAGATGATGCATGGGCTGTTGCGTTTCGCCTGCTCGAAGAGGTCACAAACGCAGCTGGTACCGCTGTCAACAAACATTTTCACGAATTCGGAGCCGCGGATGCTGAAAAACGGTACACCGGCCTCTCCGGCTATGGCGTGGGCAACGAGCGTTTTCCCTGTTCCCGGTGGCCCGATGAGCAGCAAACCCCTGGGGATGCGTGCCCCCAGCGCCATAAACTTGTCGGGGTATTTCAGAAATTCGACAATTTCCTGTAGCTCTTGTTTGGTCTCTTCCACGCCTGCTACATCGGCGAAGGTCACCGTTGACTTGTGGCTCGTAAACATGGGCGCTCGATTTTTGCCTGAGGATCTGGCTTGATTGTTGCTTCCCTGGGCCTGGCGTAGCAGAAAGATGAGCAAGCCCGCGAAGAGGACGAGGGTGATAAGGCCGCTTAGTGAGCCAAGGATGCTCCAAATCATGGGGACTTCTCTCCTGAGTGATAGCGAGCACGAAGAGTAACAGCATTCCTAATAAGATGAGATGAAAATTTCTTCTAGTTACATATTTTACGTCTCTGCCACATTTTAGTTGCATGCCTGAAGATGAAGGTCACTACAATGGGCGCGCCAGTACCAACCCCCATACGCTCTGTGCTCCCGCCGCGAAGAGTGGCGCGGCACAGGCTCCCAGCGTCGCGCCCGTTGTGCAAACGTCGTCGATCAACACAATACGCTTGCCCTTGACCATCTGTATGCTGCTTGGAGATGTGCAACGGAAAGCATTCGCCACGTTGCGTTGGCGTTCGCTGGGTTTCAGGTTGACTTGCGCAGCCGTTGGTCGTACGCGTGTGAGCAGCGACGTTTCCAGTGGCACGTGTAGCTGCGTTGCGCACACTTTGGCGAGCAACTGTGAGTAACCACGCTGCTTGATGCGCTCGGTATGTAGCGGAACCGGCACGATCAGGTCGGCTTGTAGCTGGTAGGTAGCGTAGGCCTGTGCTAAAAGTGTGCCCAGCGGCCCGGCTAACCGTTTCTGCCCCTGATACTTCAGCGCACGAATGCAGGTGCGTAACGGGCCCGTATAGCTGCTCATGACGCGCAATCCATTGAAATGGAGCGGGTCATAGCGGCAATTCCTGCACGTGGTATTGTTTGTGAGTGGTGTGTGGCACTGTTGGTACTGACGGCTCCCCGTGCTGAAGCAGCGGGGGTTCTGAGCGGCGCTTCCACGCTTCTAGCCGTCCTCGACGAGCGAGGAGAGCTGGCTCTTGTGTCGTTTCGCTCGAGATGTTGAGGCCGACGGGCTCTGGCTCTGGGAACGCCAAAGCTTCGGGGCAACGACTGCCCCTCTTTCGCCCGTTGTGCTACCCGAGCGTTAGCGGCCCGCAGGCGCGCCTCCGCATCTTCCCAGGCAATGACTGCCCGAGCACACGAGGGAATGAGATGGTCTTGATCCAGGGTGGAAGCCAGAAAGGCGGAATACAGGTCCCGCTGGACGGGGCCGACGCCACAGGCGCAGTGATGCCAGCGTTGCGAGAGCGGCTTTTTCACGCACTTCCCACAGCCATGGCAGAACTGCGAGAGTTTGGCTCGGCCCGTGGGGACTTCGATCAGGGTGCCGCCCGTCCGTGGCCCCGGTGCGTCTGAGGTGTTCGACAAACATCCCTGGGGCGCGAAGACCCACGCTTTTGCCGTACTGTTTCTGCCACGCCCGGTAGGAAATCTTTTCGAGGATGATGGTGGTGCCCACCGCGACGATCTCATGGACCCTTTGGCCGTGCAAACTCTTGCGGTGAGCCGAAAGCCGGCGCTCCTTTTCTGCCTTGCGCCG
>DATAYF010000632.1:0-15178 GCA_036272735.1 Ktedonobacteraceae bacterium | reverse complement strand
GGCAGCACTTTGTTGCTCAATGTGTGCAGACTGGTGAAGTCGGGGAAGCCACCGGCGGAGATCATGAAGTAGTTGATGCCCAGTTGTACGTAGGGCTGCATCTGCTCTGCGACCTGCTCTGGTGTGCCCACGAAGCCCAGACCGAAGGGTCCCTTGTGCATCGCGGTGAGTCGCTTGACCTCCTGTTCGCTTTCGGCGCAATAGCAGCCAACCATGGCAGTGCGGCGTAGGCTTGCCGGGTCGCGTCCGACCGCCTCGCAGGCTTTATCGAGCATCTCTACCTGCTCTCTGGTCTTCGCCAGGTCGCTCGCGCCGATATTCCACCAATCGGCGTGGCGGGCGGCCAGGCGCATCATACGCGGCTGGAAGGCTGCCACCATGATGGGTGGAATAGGTTCTGGTTTGGGCTGGCAGAAGGCGTCGGTTACACGATGATATTTTCCCTCGAAGGTCACGTGGTCTTCGCGCCAGAGCGCCTTGATGATTTGTAGCGTCTCTTCCAGTTCTTCGACGCGCTGTCCCGGTGGGGGGAATGGAATATCGTAAGCCCGGCACTCGTTCTCCTCCCAGCCCGCTCCGATGCCCAGGATAAAGTTGCCCTGGCTTAGATATTGAAAGCTCGCGCTCATTTTTGCCAGCAGCGCGGGATTGCGAAACAACTGGCACAGTACGATATGCCCATATTTGAGTTCGGGACGCTGGGCGGCGAAGTAGGTTAGAGCCGTCCAGCCTTCCAGAAACGGTCGATCACCAAATTGTAGATGGTCAGGGAGCCAGGCCGAATCGAAGCGGTTCGCGATAAGGTCAAGGCCCTGCTTAACCTTGCTCACGAAGTCCGCCCGTGCCAGGTCCTGACTACCAGTAGGGATCATCCAACCAAATTGAACCTGGGACATGATGTTCCTTTCTCGACAATAGCAACGACGTAAAATTGCACTCTCTATTTTAGTATAGACACTGACGTCGCTACTAATGAGGCAGTTGTCGACGTGCACGATGCATAAAGGGTTGTTAATGGTTTCGCGAAACCATTAACAACCCTTTATGCATCGTGTGCGCATTTATTCGTGCACATTCGTGCAATATCAATTGCTTTTTTGGCAATATGCGTATATAAATATAGTAGTACATATACTTTGTGCCATTTGGCTATTCGTATCGATGCGAAAAGAGTATTTGTGATCCAAGATCCAAGGAGGGAGTACGCATGAGGCGTAGGCATTACGCGCACTGGCTCGTGATGGGATTGCTGGTGGTGAGCATGTTCATGCTTGGCACCACGCCTACACACGCGGCAGCGGCACATACAAACGTAGCAACGGCTACGAACACGGCCATCACCATTGATGGCAAGGGTAGCGGCAGAACTTTTGATGGCATTGGGGCCATTAGCGGTGGCGGCGGCAATTCTCGCTTGCTCATCGATTACCCCGAACCCTACCGCAGCCAGATCCTCGATTATCTCTTCAAACCTGGCTATGGAGCCAATTTACAGATCCTCAAGGTTGAGGTCGGTGGCGACACCAACTCGACCGATGGCGCTGAACCCAGCTACATGCACACAGCCAACGACCAGAACTTCAATCGTGGCTACGAGTGGTGGCTGATGGAGCAGGCCAAGGCGCGCAATCCCCACATCAAGCTGTATGGTCTGGCCTGGGGAGCACCCGGCTGGATCGGCACAACCGGCGCGCCCGTCTACGATACCAACAATCGCTTCTGGTCACAGGACATGGTGAATTATTATGTCAACTGGATCAAGGGTGCGAAGACCTATCACAACCTTACCATCGACTATATCGGTGGGTGGAATGAGCGCGGCTATAATAAGCAATTTTACGAACAGTTTCATAACGCTTTGCAGACCAACCATCTTTCGACCAAAATCGTCGGAGCCGATTCGGGTTGGGATGTAGCCGATGCGATGGCAACCGATCCTGCTTTTAGCAATTCCATTGATATCGTGGGATCGCACTATCCCTGCACTGGCGGCGATGGCGGCAGCGCAACCACGTGCCCTAGCACCACCAACGCGCAAAACCTGGGTAAGCAGTTGTGGGCCAGCGAGAATGGTTCGCAGGATGAGAACAGCGGCGCGACCGCAATGGCACGGGCGCTTAATCGTGGCTATCTCGACGGCAAGATGACCGCCTACATCAACTGGCCGCTGATTGCTGCCATCTATCCCAACCTGCCCTACAACACGGTCGGACTGATGGTCGCCAACCAGCCCTGGTCCGGCAATTATAGCGTGGGCAAGCAGACCTGGGTCACTGCTCAGACAACCCAGTTCACTCAACCGGGCTGGCAATATATCGATGGGGCTAGCAGCTACCTGGGCGGCGACCGCGCCAACGGCAGTTATGTCACGCTGAAATCGCCGAACAGCTCAGATTTCAGCACTATCATCGAAACGGTGGATGCCACCGCCAGCCAGACCGCGAGTTTCCAGCTTACAGGTGGTCTCAACCCCAAAGTGCTGCACGTCTGGAGCACTAACTTGAACTCGTCTAATCCCAACGACTACTTCGTGCACCAGCAGGACATCAAGCCACGGCATGGAGCCTACTCGCTCACGTTGCAGCCTGGCTACGTCTACAGCATCACGACCACGACCGGCCAGGGCAAAGGACGTGTTGCAAGCCCACCGCCTGCAACCCTTGGACTGCCCTACGCCGACAATTTCGATAGCTATTCCACGGGTCAGGAAGCTCGCTACCTGTCGGACCAGAATGGCTCCTTCGAGATTGTATCGTGCGGCAGTGGTCGAAGTGGCCATTGTGTGCGCCAGATGAGTCCCGCGGCCCCCATCAACTGGGATAGTCCCAGCAATCCTTACACGATCATCGGTGATCTGTCGTGGACCAACTACACCGTCAGCAGCGATGCCATGCTTGAACAGCCAGGGCATGTGGACCTGATGGGTCGTGTCTCCACGCAGGCAGGCTTCAATCCGGCCAATATCGATGCCTATTATCTACGCGTCGGCGAAGGTGGCGATTGGAGCATCCTGAAGAACAACACGAGCGGTCAGGAGACCACGCTCACGTCTGGAACGGTGGCGGCGCTGGGTACTAACGCCTGGCATAATCTCTCGTTGAGCTTCCAGGGCAGCACCATCAGCGCGCAGATCGACCATACCACCGTGGGTACGGTCACGGATAGCACGTACAACGCGGGCCAGGTTGGACTGGGCGTCAATGGTTGGCAGAACGCGCAATTCGACAACTTGAGCGTGACCTCCAATCAGCCAACCTATAACGGTGGTTATTATGAGATCGTGAACCGCAACAGCGGCAAGGTGCTCGACGTTGCGGGTGGCTCTAGCGCTGACGGTGCGTCAATCGTCCAGTCTACGGACACAGCCGCAAAAAGCCAGCAGTGGCAGCTTGTCACAAGCGGCAATGGCTATGATAAGCTGATCAATCACAACAGTGGCAAGGTGCTCGATGTCCCCCATTCGTCAAAAGAGGTGGGGCAACAGCTCGATCAAAGCGCCGACAATGGTGGAGTGAATCAGCAATGGAGCTTTGCCAACGCGGGCAACGGCTACTACACTATCGTCAATCATAATGATGGACTGTTGGTAGACGTAGCGCATTCCTCGAAGGCGGACAACGCGGCTGTGATTCAAGCGAGGTATAGTAGAGGTACTAAAGCTGTGAGCCAGCAATGGCAGCTCGTGCCGGTGTCGGGACTCACGCCCAATGCCTACTATAAAATTGAGAACCGCAACAGTGGCAAGCTTATGGATATCACGAATGGCTCTACAGCGGAGGGCGCGTTCGTGGTGCAGTACACCGGTAATGGCGGCACGAGCCAGCAATGGCAGTACGTCAACGCGGGCAAAGGCTATGCCACGTTCGTCAATCGTAACAGTGGCAAAGTTCTTGATGTGCCAAACGCGTCTACCACGACCGGTCAGCAACTTGATCAAGCGACCGGCAATGGTGGGGCAAACCAGCAATGGCAACTTACCAGTACCGGCGGCGGTGACTTTATGTTGACGAACCGCAACAGCGGGCTGGTAGCGGATGTGTCGGGCCAATCGACAGCGGATGGTGGCATCGTGATCCAATGGACCAACAACGGCGGGGCGAACCAGCACTGGCAATTCATCCCTGTGAATTGACAGCGTTACTTATAATGATGTATATATATAAAGATGAGCAGAATACGCGTATTCTGCTCATCTTTATATATATACATCATTATATAGCATATTGTGGTAAAAAAGTATCATCACGCCTTTTCGATTTGGAAACGAGCAAATTATCCTTTATAATGAGCGTGAGATATCTATACAACCGTATGTGGTTTTCGTGGAAGGTTGGGAGGAAGGAGTAAGCGTATGTTTGGGCGTAAGGTATTTGCTCTCAGGTTGGCACCGGCCGTCTGGGCGGCCATTATCATTGCATCCTTTACCATGTTTTGCTCATTATGTACTGATGGGTCGTTGTCTATGCTCTATTTTATCGAGGCGGCGCTGATGGTGCTGATCGGGGCCTGCTGGCTCAAATCTGACCTGCTGGATCTGCAAAGACGGCGCAAAGCAGGGAAACGGGTTGCCTGGTATATGATAAAGCATCGCTTTGGTATCTGCCTGGCCCTGGTTGTTGCCGTGCTATTGTGCGGTGGTGGCGTTTTCCTCAAGCCTATCGATCCCTGGCAGCCAGACCTTGTGCATGTTGGGTTCGCGTGCTGCGAGATTGTCTTTGTGGCGCTACTGCTGGCGACCAGCATAGCATCCGTACAGGCAGTCTATAAAGGAATGGCGGTCAACAAGCCGACCTCGGTAAAAATCGCAGCAGTGCAGCGAACAAACCAACAATCTTAATTTCGCCGTTGTTGCTCCTGATACATAAAAAGTTGTTAATGGTTTCCGGAAACCATTAACAACCCTTTATGTGTTGGATTTCTCCTGTTGGGCCTCTTGCTTCAACGCACGGTTGTAAAGGACAAAACAGAGAATACTCCCAAGCGTGAGCAGCACCCCAATACAGGCGGAGAGTATGCCCAGGGGACTTTGCGGATTGAAGCTAAAGACCATTACACTCAAGAAGAAGATGCCCAGAGTCAAAAGGATCAGTGCTGCACCGCAATAGCGATCAGACTTTTGCATGGGCATATTTTTTTTACTGCTAGATAAGTTGCTGCTTGGCATTATGTTTTTCCTAATAAACGCGATGTACAAGTTTTTTCGCCGCCTTCGGCGGCAAGGGAAAAGAGAAAGTGAGGACACCCCACACCCCGCCAGGAGCTGCCGCCCCCTGGACCCTGCTCATACATCACGTGGGGGTTATGGTTTTGCTCTGTGGTCGCTCTCTTTGTGCGAAAAATGCGAGCGCCACGAGCAAGGCGAATATGGCTGCGAGCACCGCGTACGACTCTTTGGCCTTTTGCTGCGCTGGTGGCGTGGCAGGTGTGGCAGGTGTGGCAGGTGTGGCAGCCTGTACCTCGGCTGCCTGAGAAGGTGTGTGTGCGAGTACGAGGACAAACCCCACGACGCCAAGGAAGAAAATCAAAATGAGACTATAGTCAATGATGGCCATGTTAAACACCTTCCACTTCTTTTTCGTGTACTGGTGGTACGGTTGGCTCTGCTTTGAACACGTAAAAGAGGAACCAGAGCGACGGGATGAGTACGAGCGTGCCAATCAGCGCGCTTATAAAGAAAGCCTCCAGGGTGCTGGGTGGGCTGGCAGCTCCCATGATGGTGAGATCGGGAGGAATGATGTAGGGCAGTTGTGATAGCCCCCATGTGCCAAGTAATGCCGCCGTGGCTAACACCATGCAGATGCGAGCCAATCGGTAGCGCTCAAGAAGCAATGCCACTCCGGTTGCTAGGCCCAGCAGGATGGTTATGACAACCGCCCAGAGCGCATGACTGAGCATGCCATGCCAGAGTATAGGTGCTTCAGATGGAGCAAGGACCAGTCCGAGAAGGCCCAATGCGGCCACAACGCTTCCAGCGATAAAGGCCCGATTACGAAAAGTTCTTGCTAACTGCTGATTCTGTGCCCTGGATGCTTCGACGGTCAGGTAGACCGGCGCAATTGTCGCGCACAGCGCCAGCCCCATCAAGCCAATCGTTATTGCAAAAGGTGTGAGCCACACACTCCAGAGGGCCACCGGCTGCTGCTGGCGCTGCTGAAGATGAATATCCCCGCTCGCCACGGCTGCTGCGCAGGCTCCCAGCAAAAAGGGAGTAAGCAAGCTGGCGATGCCAAATGCCCGTCCCCAGATTTCTCGCGGTACGGCTGAGTCGAGAAAATGGGTACGGAAGGCAAACGAGGCTCCGCGAAACACGACGCCAATAAGTGCCAGGCTAAAAGGAATGAAGAGCGCGGTTGCGAGCGTCGCGGCCACCACTGGAAAGGCGGTATAGATTCCCACTACCAGGTAGACGAGCCAGACATTGTTGGCTTCCCAAACCGGCCCCAGGGCATGCACAATCAATTGCCGTTTATCCTCTTGTTCTGGACCGAGCGAGAAGAGGTCCCATATCCCGCCGCCAAAGTCGGCACCGCCTAACGCGGTATAGGTAATCATAGACAGCCAGATGAGCACGGCACAGGCATAGGCTAAAATCATACCGCACCTGCCTTTTGCTTGTCGCTCTCCCCGTGACTTCCCCCAGGTTTGACCTCGATCTGTTCGGACCAGCTTCGTTCCGGTTTGGGCTGTCGTGCGAGCATCAGTAAGAGCATGACCAGTGTGGCACCTAGCAAGACGTAAATAGCGGAGAAAATGAGGAAGCTCACATTCATCCATTGTGCCGGGTTGACCGCTTGGCTCGTGCGGAATATACCGTAGATGATCCAGGGTTGCCGTCCCTCTTCGGTCACGATCCAGCCCAGTTCCAGCGCGATAAAGGCCGCTGGCCCAGCGAGCACCGTCCCCCAGAGTAGCCATTTTTTCTCTGGCACCACGCGTTTTCTGCGGAAGTAGAGCAGCCAGAAGACGACCGCTACCAGGAGCATGAAGAAGCCCGTTCCCACCATACCATCAAAGGCCAGGTGAATCACTGCCACCAACCCTGGCCCTGGTCGTTGATCGGCCGGGAAGGAATCAAGGCCGCGTGTATACGAATTCAGGTCGAAGTGAGAGATGAGGCTTTCGCCATGCGGAATTTCGATGGCGTAGTAGACGCGTCCCGTTTGCGCATCAACGATGCCACCCACGTAGAGCGGCTTCCCATTGCCCGACTGCAGGACCCCCTCCATTGCTGCGTATTTTGTCGGCTGTGCAGTTTCCAGGAAGCGTGCATTGAGGTCGCCGCTGATAATTTGCAGTGGAATTGCGACCGAACCGAGCACCATGCCGAGTAAGAGACCGTTACGATGGTACGCGTCACGTTTGCCGCGCAGCATACCTACGGCGTAGACTGCCGCGGCACCAAAGCCCGTGGCGACAAAACAGGCCAGGATCATATGCGTGGTCTCGTAGGGAGTGCTGGGGTTCAAAATCGCTTGAAAGGGATTAATGCCCATCACTTTGCCATGCACGATCTGAAAGCCAGCGGGCGAGTTCATCCAGGAATTAGCGCTGGTTACAAACCAGGCTGATAGGGTGCCACTGAGCACGATAGGGAACGAGGTAAGCCAGTGCACAAAAGGGCTGAGCCGTTTGGCACCGAAGAGATAGACGCCCAGGAAAATGCCCTCGATAAAGAACGCGAAACCCTCCAACGCAAAGGGCAGGCCGATGATAGCGCCAGAGTATTTTGTCCACGTGGGCCAGAGCAGGCTTAGCTCGAACTCGACGATGGTTCCCGAAACGGCACCGATGGCGAAGAGGATCGCGAACGCCTTCGTCCATTGGCGTGAGAGTGCCATCCAGGTACCATCCCTCTTCCACAAGGCGAGTCCTTCGGCGATACAGAGCATAAGTGGCAACCCCACGCCTAAGACGGAAAAAATAATGTGAAAAATAAGTGAGGTGCCCATCTGAGCACGAGCCGCAATAAGATTTGAAAACATGTGCTTGGTCTCGCTTTCCACTCCATGATAGGTGTGCGTTATTTACATAAAGACACCAGTCTGTGCGGCAATTCTCATGTCATTGCGACAATCGAGCTTACCTCCTGATATAGATACGTGGCAGCGAGGAATTTCGTTTTTGTTCAGGTTCCCCTTCCCTTTGAAACGGAATGCTTCTGCTATTCGTAATTAGAAAAAGAATTGTCCGAGATAGCGTTTCTGCTGCTTGGAAATCTTTACAAGCAGGTGTTTTTGTCAAAAGGGGTCGTTTCGCGCTCTCTTTGTCTGATGGCAGATCCTTCCGGTGCATATTATGGCAATAAGAAATCATGGTGCCTGGTGGCAAACCAGCATTTTCTATCAGGTTTATCCACGCAGCTTTTACGATAGCAATAATGATGGGGTCGGCGATTTGCAGGGTATCCGGCAAAAACTGGATTACCTCCAGTGGCTGGGAATTGATGCTATCTGGCTTTCACCCATCTGCAAGTCTCCCATGGCGGATTTTGGCTATGACGTATCCGACTATACATGCGTTGATCCGATTTTTGGCACGATGGAGGATTTCGATGCCTTGCTTGAGGATATTCACCAGCGTGGCATGAAATTGGTGCTTGACTTTGTGCCTAACCATACCTCTAGTGAGCACCCCTGGTTTCAGGAGTCGCGTTCGAGCCGGACCAATGCAAAGAGCGATTGGTATATCTGGCGTGATCCAACTCCTGAGGGGAAGCGACCGAATAACTGGGAAAGCTTTATTGGTGATTCTGCCTGGGACTACGATGAGCAGCGGGGTCAATATTATCTGCATATTTTCTATGATAAACAGCCGGACCTTAACTGGCGTAACCCTGAAGTGCGCGCGGCGCTCTACGATGTGATGCGCTACTGGCTGGATCGTGGTGTGGACGGCCTGCGCATTGATGCAATCTGGATGCTCTTAAAAGATCCGCAACTGCACGATGATCCTCCTAATCCCGCCTGGCAGGAGGGAGGGTTTCCCGGCGACCAGCAATTGCGTAGCCATATGGAGGATCAACCAGGCATTCATGATATTGCGCGTGAGATGCGCGCTGTCGCTGATGCGTACCAGGATCGGGTGCTCATCGGTGAAATCCACTTGCCGCTTGATCGCTTCATTCGTTACTATGGGGGTGCGGCCTTAGACGAAATTCATCTCCCGTTTAACTTCGCGTTGATTACTGCTCAGTGGAAAGCTCCAGAGGTGCGTCAGATTGTCGATCAGTACGAGGCTGCGCTCCCCCGTGGTGCGTGGCCGGACTGGGCGCTGGGTTGTCACGACTATGTACGCGTGCGCAATCGCATTGGCCGCGAGCAGGAGCGCGTGGCGCATATGTTGTTGTTAACGCTGCGTGGCACACCAATCTGCTACTATGGCGATGAGATTGAGATGTGCGATGGTGAGGTGCCTCCGCAAAAGGTGCGCGATCCCGAGGCGATTGCTGCACCACGTTTTGATCGTGGTGCCTACCGTACGCCCATGCAATGGAACAGCGAACCCAACGCTGGTTTTTCCAGGCAAACGCCCTGGCTGGCCGCTGTCAAGGATAGTGATGGTGATGATGTCGCGGCGCAATGCGATCATCCTGCCTCGCATCTCACCATGATACGCCGCCTGATCCAGATCCGCAGCAATCATCCTGCTCTGCGCTCTGGCACCTATCAGGCGGTTGATACATCCTGTACCGATGTCTTTGCCTATCTGCGCGAAACGGACGAACAGCGCGTGCTGGTGGTACTCAACTTCGTCGGGACTCAACAACACCTCGATCTTAGCCAGGTAAGCCAATACGCGCGGGTGCTCTGCTCAACAACGATGCAACGAGATGGGGAGATTGCATTGAACCAGGTTGCGCTTGAGCCGAACGAAGGGCTGATGCTACTAGTGTAGCGCTGCTGGTCTGTGTCAGCTTTTTTGCTGCAAATGGTTAAGAGAACGAGGAAAAATGGTTCCAGAAAAGTTTTTCTGGAACCATTTTTCTTTGAATCAGCGAGTGTATCCTTCATTGCATCCATGCTTAATACTTTATTAATATAGCAGGGTTGTATATGTTAGCAATTTGCGCATAGTAATTATATAATGGAGTGTTCGGTTTCCTCTTATTATTCATGCAGAGGTTATCGATTTCCTCACGAGACACACCCATTGGTGGTTTTCATTGCATCTATATATCGATGTGCGTACTGATCATAATATGGTTGTGTTTCGCTAATAAACAAGCACACAAATGTAGGAGGTTCACAGAGCTATGTGTGGAATCGCAGGATGGGTTGATTGGGAACAGGATCTGACCAATCAAGGTTCAACGATTGAACGCATGGGTGCCACGCTGTGCCGACGAGGACCCGACGAGCAGGGGAAATGGCTTTCTCCTCGCGCCGCCTTCGCGCACCGTCGCTTGATCGTTATCGATCCCATGGGCGGTGGTCAACCTATGATCGACCACTTCAATAATCAAACGTATAGTTTAACGTATAATGGTGAAATTTATAATTTTAGAGAATTACGTAGCGAATTAGAAAAACTTGGCCGCACGTTTCGCACGCTTTCCGATACCGAAGTCATTTTGCAAGCCTATGAAGAATGGGATGCTGATTGCGTGCGCCACTTGAATGGCATCTTCGCCTTCGGGCTATGGGATGAGCAGAAGCAGCGCCTATTGCTGGCTCGCGACCACCTCGGCGTCAAGCCATTGTTCTATGCTCAACGCGGCAGTGCCATCATTTTTGGCTCGGAACTCAAGGCATTATTGGCTCATCCGCTGGTCAAACCGGAGATCGATGCAACCGGCCTGGCGGAAATTTTTAGCTTCCGACGCTCCCCCGGTTCGGGCGTGTATCGCGACGTGCGTGAACTGCGCCCGGCTCATTACGCGCTCTTTACCAGTGAGCGTACAATTGTCGAACCATTCTGGCAATTGCACAGCGTCCCCCACACGCAAAACATCGAGGAGACGGCGGAATATATTCGTTCGCTACTCACCGACACAGTGCGCCGCCAGTTGATTGCCGATGTCCCAGTTGCCGCTATGCTTTCCGGTGGCCTGGATTCCAGTGGTTTAACATCGTTGGCGAGCCGCGAGTTCCAGCGTGAAGGGAAGGTGCTTGACACCTATTCAATAGATTTCGCGGATAGCGACCGTGATTTCCAGGGCAACGCCTTGCGTCCAAGCCTGGATGCGCCATGGGTCAAGCGCGTCTCCGATTACGCCGGGACGAAGCATCACACGATAACGGTCGATACCCCCGAATTGATCGAGAACTTGCTGGTACCGATGCACGCGCACGACCTGCCAGCCCTGGGCCAGATCGAGACCTCGCTCTACCTGCTCTTCAAGGTCATGAAGCAGCATGCCACGGTCGCAATCTCTGGTGAGTCGGCGGACGAAGTGTTCGGCGGCTATCCCTGGTTCCACGATCCCAGGGCCATCAACGCGCAAACCTTCCCGTGGATAGCCATGCGCGGAGCCGATGCCATGATGCATTCCAGGATGTCCTCCTGGCTGGCGGATGATGTTTTGCAGAAGGCCCACCCGCGTGAGTTTGTCGCTCGCCAGTATCAAGAGATCATGGCGGAAGTTCCTCGTTTAGCGGATGAGAGTGCGCAGGCGACCAGGATGCGCGAAATCTTCTACATGAACCTGACCTACTTCTTGCCGATGCTGCTGGATCGTAAGGATCGTATGAGTATGGCAACCGGTTTCGAGGTGCGTGTGCCGTTCTGTGATTACCGGCTGGTGCAGTATGTATGGAATATTCCGTGGGAGATGAAGACCACCGGCAATATCGAGAAGGGCATTTTGCGCGAAGCGTTCAAGGGTGTGCTGCCAGAAGATGCGCGTACCCGTAAGAAGAGCGCCTATCCCTCGTCACAAAATCCGACGTACAGGAATGCGTTACGCCAGTGGGTGCTGAGCATTCTGAATACACCTAACGAGCCAATCAACAACTTCATCAAGCCGGAGATCGTACGCGCCGTTGCCGAAGAGAAGCGTCCGCTTCTGGCTGAGGCGGAGGTCTACCTGTTTGAAAAGACCATTTTAACCAACGAGTGGTTTAAGCAGTATCACGTGAGCGTCGTATAAATAATACATATGCATTTATAAACGATGCGTCGCATCGTTTATAAATGCATATGAACGCAGTAGCGCCCTTACGGCGTAATTGCGATTACTCGCAATGGGCTGCCGGAGCCGCCTTTGATTTTGAGTGGAGCCGCGATAACGATAGAGCCGGTGGGTGGCAATTGATCGAGATTGACCAGGCTGGTCAAGCCAAAGCGGCCCGCGCCGTGCATATAGGAGTGGCTGGGGAAGGCGGGATCAAAGCTACCTGCTTGCCCGGCATCGGTACCCACGGTCTCGACGCCGACACCTAAAATGTTGCGTTCACGCGCCAGCCAGGCCGAACAAGAGGGGTGAAAGCCGGGCGAATGCGCCCCATCGGGACCAGCATTTAAGAAGGCTTCGCGTCCATGGCGCTTACTCCATCCGGTATGGACGAGCAGCCAGGCCCCATCGGGGATGCGCCCGTGTTCGCGCTCCCAGGCTTCGACATGTCTGATCTCCAGCAGAAAATCCGCCGACTTTTCCACCTCGGCGGTCACATCGATCACACAGGCGGGACCGACAAACTTGCTGACGGGGATGGTAGCAGTGGTAATATTGGGCAAGTCCTTCCCCGTGACCCAGTGAATCGGCGCGTCGAAGTGCGTACCTGTATGCTCCCCCAGGGTCAGTACATTCCAGTACCAGCCCGGGCCATGTTCATCGTAGTGCGAGATTTCGGTGAGCGTCAACCCTGGCGATTGAGCAAACATCGCTGGCAGATCGATTACCGGGGTTTCGGGTTCCAGCAGTGTTGTCAGGTCGACCACGCGTAAGCTTCCGGCGCGTAACTCCTCCACCAGTTGGGATAAAACATTTGCCATGTCGCGTTCCTTTCTAATAATGATTACGCCTGGTTTGGCGCATCGCTTCCAGGCTGCGTTTGAACTGGAAACGATTCTCCAACAGTTCCAGGTCCATGTGAAACGACGCTGGCACCACGGCCTCGACTTTAGCGATGATCGTTGTTAATGTCTCGCTTGCCAGCGCCTGACCAACTCCCTCTTTGAAACGCGCAAGCGTATTGGCTTCGACGACATTGGGTATGCCCGAAGCGCGCGCGACCCCCGCCAGGTCGGTACCAGTGCTGGTGGCCGTTGGAAAGCCTCCGACCGAGACCAGGCTTTCGTTGTCGAAGACGATGTGTAGCAGGTTGCCGGGCTTGTAGCGTGCCATCGTGCTCAGCGTGCCCAGGTTCATCAGGAGCGAGCCATCGCCATCGAGTACCACCACCTTGTGCTCGGGCATAGAGAGCGCGATGCCCAGGCCCATCGAGGAGGCCAGACCCATCGCATGCTCTAGATAAAAGAAATGTTCTTTATGCCCCAGCGCATAGAGTTCAGCAGCCACCGCGCCCATAATGGTCACAACGATGTTGTCTTGAATGTCAGGATAGATGGTCTGCAATGCTTCTGCGCGTAACATAGTCAATCCTCCCACATCAAATCACGCGACAACAGGATCGCGACGGGGTGCAGCGAGGCGTGTGCAAGCGTTTGTGCGTCCTTGATACGTCGCGACACGTCGTCGGGGTTGGTCAGGTGCCAGGTGGGAATGTTGAGGGCGCGCAAAATTGGCTCGGTAGCCAGGCCGCCCTGCGTCTGCCAGGGGTCTTTTTCGCCAAAGTGCCCACGATAACTTATCAGCATCAGCAGTGGTATTTTGTAGAGCAGGGCCAGCGAGACGATGGGATTGATGGCTGCCAGGAAACCATGGTTCTGCATCAGCAGTGCCGAGTTGACCCCAGCCAGATGTGCTCCGGCAGAGATCCCGATGCCCTCTTCTTCCTTTGCTAGCCGTACCAGCGTGACTTCCGGGTCTTCTTCCGCCATGCGGATCAGGTGAACCAGCCAGGTTTCCGGCAAGGCTGAAATTATCTTCACATCGCATGCTTTCAGCGCATCGTAGATCAAACGGGAATGAGCTATAGAGACAGGCATACACATTATCCTCCCTATGTTATTAAGAAGTAGATGTCAGGCCAGTTGGTTTCTTTAGCAAGTATACCATCTGGAACCATCTGCTCTACCTCTGCTTTACCTCTGCTTTTGCCTCAGGTGGTCAAGCAGCATCCAGCCTAGATCGATTACATACAATGTGATCACCACATCACCCAGCGCTGTCGCGGACCAACCTCCGGGTAATAACTGGTCAATGCCCCACAGAATAAACGCAGTACTTACAATCAGCCCCTTACAAAGATCGAGTGGCTTTGGACGTATAAGCGCTTGAAAGATGAGGTTCGCGGTTCCGATCAGCAGCAATGGAGTGGCCGAAACGGGTATGTGTGACAGTGCGCGTGGAAAAATGTCACATACTAGGAGTAGCGCGCTGGCGAAAAGCGCCAGGACCACCATCATCCGCGTAAGGAGCCGTAACGGCCTATACGTGTAGAGCGACGAATGTTGCCGAGAAGAAGGTGCACCTGTTTCTTGTTCCAGGAGGTTGCTCATACTATTTAAGTATTCCGCTTTCTTCTCCTCCAACGGCGCAAGAAAAAAATGCGGCGTGTCCTTTCGTCATGCGTGTCGTACGATCATGCGCCCTTGTGGCATGCATCACCTACGTACCATAATAAACAATAATAAGATTCATCGTCAAGGAAACACGTCTGTACGACCTCCCTTGCCATAGCCCTGGCATGATTATTGATTGTATAATGGGGGCGTTGCAATTTTGCGTATGGGAAAGCAGGGGGGGCAGGGGATGAAATCCCCTGATTGGGTTCCAGGGCACAGCCCTGGGCTCCCCTCCCTTCTCTCGCCGCCGGAGGCGGCACATCATCAGAAAGAGTACAACAATGCAACTAGGTGGCCTTCATCACATTACCGCCATTACTGGCGATGTCTCGCTTAATGTCGCTTTTTATACCGATATTTTAGGTTTACATCTCGTCAAAAAGACCGTCAACCAGGATGATGTGAAAGCTTACCACCTCTTCTACGGGGATGAAACGGGTAGGCCGGGCTTCGACCTGACGTTTTTTGATTGGCCGATGGCTGGTCCCAATCATGCAGGCGCGGGGACGGTCGCGGCAATTGAACTTGGCGTCAATGGTCGGCAGGCGCT
>DATAYF010000631.1:0-3654 GCA_036272735.1 Ktedonobacteraceae bacterium | reverse complement strand
GATGCCCACCAGTACACCCATCCCCCGCCAGTGCCATCGTTTGATGAGATCGCCACGAAGCAAGGTCACGGTATTCCTCCAGAGGTATTTGATGAATATACGCACTTCCTCCACGCGATCTCACCGCATTTCATAGAAACGTTCGAAGAGTAAGGAGTCCACGCAGGACAAGAGCTATCGATGGATCTGTGTGCCTGTGGGTGCGGCAGATCGGTCATCCCCCACGGGGCAAGAAAGGCCGCTCTAGGAAGTATTTCTCCTGGGCGTGCCGGGTTCGAGCGCATAGAGCCACAAAAGCGAAGTAACGAAAATACCACCTCTGTAACGAAAACTGAGCTACAACGAGGCTGTTCAACCGAGTTCCTCGAAGCTTGAAGATACGTTCAACACCTGAGCGGCAACCAGTTTCAACCGAATTCCCCGCAGTTCTGCCCTGGCCGCTGAGGAGGCTTCAACCGGATTCCTCGAAGAACCAATTTGTTGCATTGCCTGCTGCTGCTGAGCATTTTACCATATTTGCATGGCAATGGTGTGGCAACACATAAACAATCATTAATGGTTTCCGGAAACCATTAATGATTGTTTATGTGTTGCGTGATGGTTTGCCCATTATCCATCAAGCGGCGCACAAAGCGATACTTCTCCTCATTTTGGATAAGGCCACCGCCTTCGTGCCCATTGTAAGGATAGATCTTTAACTTCTTTTCGCACGTCAGGTGATTGTAGACAGCGAAACCTGTCGAGGGGGGACAAAGAGTATCGAGCAAGCCAATCGAGAACAGAACGCGGCAAGTAATGAGCGGTGAAGACCTCGTCATGGAGGGTTTACAAATCCGGACAGTAACAATGACCAATAGGCTCAGGATGCGACAGGAGAGGGGAAATTATCCTCTGTTCTGAGCAGATTCTTGCCGTAATTTCTTGACACGTGAGCTCCTTACGATGCTATACTTGGAACAAAAGACATAGGTTGGCACAGAAAAACATGATTGAGAGAGATCCTGCCGTCCCTCAATTCCCATCAACACATCTTATAGAACGAGCAACCTTAACCCCGCCGATCCTCTCAAGTAGAGAAGCTGGGTGGGAAAATATAGCGGTAAGCACCTACGCTCTGCCTTATGACAGCGGGCAAACGAGGATTCCCACGATCTCCGACATTCATCTGGTGTTGGTCGAACAAGGAGCTCTGTACCTGGAGAGCAGAGATGCAGATGGCTTGCTGGAGAAAGTGCATGCTCGTCCAGGTGACCTGTTCTTGACCCCCGGTGGCTCCGTCCCCTATGAAGTCTGCTGGCACAACCTTTCCCCCGAACCGATCCAGTCGCTACAAGTGTACTTGAATGCGGATCTGTTTGCACGAACAACGGCGCAGATGATGCAGGACGATCTCGCCCATTTGAAACTTCCGGCCCTTTCAGGTTTCCGTGACCCACTCTTGACGCAGATCGCTCTTGCCCTTCCTCGGGCACTGGCACAAGCAGCACCCAGCGGACGACTCTACGCTGATGCTGCGGCTACGATGCTCGCTGTTCATCTGCTCAGTCACTATCAGGCAGCCAGGGCACCTATTCAGATCTTGGATAGTACACAAGGCCTGACCCATCGACAAATCACGCAACTCACCGACTATATTCTGGCACACCTTCCTACTTCACTCTCGTTAGAAACATTAGCCCAACAGGTTGGCCTCTCCGCATATCATTTTGCTCATCTCTTTCGCCAAACCACGGGCGAGACACCCCACCAATTTGTGATACGCACACGACTTGAGACTGCCCAACGGCTCCTCAAAGAGACCGATTGGCCGCTCTCGCAGGTAGCACTCTCGGTTGGCTTTCAGAGTCAGAGTCACTTTACACAGGTCTTCAAAGAACGCCTGGGAGAAACACCACGCCAGTATCGACAAACACACGGAAAAGGCATGTCTGTTCCCCATTTCTCGACAAAAAATATCGCAAGAAAGTGAAAGATTATTCGGTTTCCCCTCTCGTATCATAAGAGCAGAGCATGGGAACGGCAAAAATCCAAACCTACCTACCACTCCCAATGGCACCAGTGGTTTGCGACGTTTTTCCTGGCGAAAGAGTCTCTCTCGTGGGCTTTTCCTCAGTAGGTTCCCCTGTTCCACAAAAAAGGCGATACCTTAAAGCAATCAGGAAAGGAGCATTCGATGCCTTTAAACGCATATATTACCTTTGGAAGATCTGGCTTGCGGGTGAGTCCGTTTGCCCTTGGGTCAATGACGTTTGGGGAGGATTTGGGCTGGGGAAGCAGCGTTGCCGATGCAGAGGCCATTCTTGCCCGCTACCTTGAGCTTGGGGGCAACTTCATCGATACCGCGAATCTCTACACCAATGGTCATGCTGAAAAGATCATTGGCGACTTCATCACTGCGGGTCGCGTGCGTCGAGATCATCTCGTTCTGGCGACCAAGTTCTTCTTCAACCTCTATCCTGAAGATCCGAATGGGGGCGGGGCAAGCCGCAAGGCTATCATGGAGCAGTGTGAACAGTCGCTCAGGCGCTTACAGACCGACTATATCGACCTGTATTGGCTCCACCAGTGGGACCGGTTGACCCCGATCGAAGAGACGATGCGTGCCCTTGACGATCTGGTGGCGGCGGGCAAAATCCGCTACATCGGTTTCTCCGACACCCCTGCCTGGAAAATAGCACAGGCTCAGACCATCGCGCAGTTCCGGGGATGGGCACCGATCATTGCCGTGCAGCTCGAATACTCTCTGCAGCAACGAACCGTCGAGGGCGAACTGATCCCGATGGCGCAAGAGCTTGGCCTGGCGGCGACTCCCTGGAGTCCCCTCAACAACGGCGTGTTAACGGGAAAATATACTCGCCAGAACGCGGGGATGGTCAAAGGAGATCGAGGGAAATGGATGCCATCTCTCACGGAGAAAGATTATGAGCTCATCGATACAGTAGGCGAGATTGCTCAGGAATTGGAGACGACGATTGCTGCGGTGGCCCTGGCATGGGTGCAAGGGCGTCCTGGAGTCACCTCAACCATCATCGGAGCCCGCACGCTCAAACAACTGGACGAGAACCTGACTGCACTCGATGTGCAGCTTTCGCCTGCGCACGTGGCCACGCTTGACAAGCTGACAGAACCACCCCTCGACTTTCCGAGTCAGATCATTAGAACGTCATTCAACGGCTCGCATGCCGGTGCGACGGTCAATGGTATCCCATCTACCGTCATGTATCCCTCTCTGCTCAACAACGAGAAGGCACGATAGTGACAACTCCCCACGGCTAAAGCCGGGGGCTTCTCAGTTCAACCGGACTCCTACCGGAGACCGTCCGTGAAGGCCATGCCCTGGCCTGTAACAGAATATTCTTGGCGGCATTGACGTCTCGATCTGCCACATAGCCACAGAAAGGACAGAGATGGGTTCGTACAGACAAACTTTTCTGCACAATTTCCCCGCACTGGTGACACTTCTGACTAGTGAAACGTGGGTTTACTCGAATCACTTGATGACCAGCTCTTGCAGCCTTATCCTCAAGGATGTCGAGGAATGCACTCCACGAGGCATCGAGAATGCTCTTGGACACATGATGATTTTTCACCATGTTGGTGATCTGAAGGTCTTCCACAGCAATGTGGTGATACTGTTCAGCATATCGCTTCGCG
>DATAYF010000630.1:0-12078 GCA_036272735.1 Ktedonobacteraceae bacterium | reverse complement strand
CATCACGTTTGTCTATCTAGTTCCTCTGATTGGAAAGGTCCCGTGGAGGCGAACCGTCTCTCTCTGGTGAACCAGAGTGCCTGAGCCTCCGCTTGTATGTTAGAACAGGCGCTCCAAAAACACCAGAAAAGAGGCGGCGCTTCCTCCCCATGGTTCGAAACCAGGGGACTCCGCTTCGCAACTATGTTGAATGTGCGTATTTCTGTTATTTTAATACGAAAATGTGCAATACATAGATACCTGCTGATGGCACCATGGTGCCATCAGCAGGTATCTATGTATTGTTAGCTAAAATGCACAAAAGAGCGCTCTACCGTTATAATGATAGCTCGCTCTTTTGTGCATTTCCATTATTTATGCATAGCAGCGACGAGGTCGGGGAGCAGGTTCTCGGCGTTGGGCGTTCCCAGGCCGGTGACCGCGTCCCACCCCTTAGCGGCCGCGTAGCCTTGCACGTTAGCCGGGGGGAAAGAATTGTTGCCCTGGGTGACATCGTGGAAATCCCGCGCGTAGGTGGCAGGTTGGGACGCCAGCTTGTAAAGCGCCGGGTTAATGAAGCCCAGGGGATGACCGGCCATCTGGTTAGCAATCGCCATCAGGCCCGCCCATACGGGGGCCGACGCGCTTGTGCCGCCGCCCGCGTTCCACATTCCACCTTGATACACGGCCATTCCTGTGTTGGGGTTGGCGTCGGCGGCAACGTCGGGCACGCCACGCCGATTCTTCGCCTGACTCTGTGCGTCTGCTGGCAGATTTTTCTGATAGTCAGGAGTCATGTAGAAACGGCTGAAACCGCCGCCGCTATTGCTCCAGGCTTGCTCAGTAAAGTTCGTGCCTGTATGCGTCAGAGTGGTGCCACCTACGGCAGTTACCCACGGAGAATCGCCTGCGAAGCTGGTCGTGGGCGTAGTAGAGAGGTGTTTGCTCTGAAGGTCGCTATAATCGGCAGCCCCATTGTCACCGGAAGAATTGAAAATGGTCATCCCTTTGAGCATAGTAGCTTGCAGGTAGAAGGCGTTCCACTTTTGTAGTTCTTGCTGCCCTTTCTGATCTTGCAGCGTCAGTTCGGAAGCGCCCCAACTCTGCGAGAAGATGGAGCCAAGATGGTGATCAATGGCATACTGCTCTAGTTGAAGGAATTCCGGTAGGCCGACCGTGCCTTCCGTCTCGGCTACAGGACTGGTCATCACTATAACCTTGGCTTCGGGGGCGATCGCGTGAATAACCTGCACATCCAGCGTCGTCTCACCGGCCCAGCCTGCCTTGTCGCTTCTGCTATTTCCAGGATTGTATTCTGTCTCGTGTAATGGCGAGATAACCTGCAGATCGATGGGGGGCAGGCCAAAGGTCTGGTCGTATGTGTCCATGTCTTGCTTCAAGGTTGGACTACCAAATGAAACAACGTCGATGACGGTTTGTCCTTTGCCGGTCCAGCCCTTCTTGTAGAGGTTTTCAACCCCGTATGCTTCGCGCAACTGGTGTGGTGTCAGGCATCCTGGTATGCTGTCAAGGGCCGTGGGGCACTTGTCGATGCCCTCGTTTGGCAGCAGTGTTGGTGGTACCGGCTTCGGCACGGTTGCTGCCGTGCCATTGTTGGTGTTATGCGTTGTGTTGCTCGTCGCCGATGTCTGGCACGCGCTCATGAGTAGTAAGAGGAACGCGATAAGGACGAGAAAAATACGCCGCTGTGTGTGTGTCATATTGTGCTCCTAGCCATATTAGCAAGCTTATGCTGCAATTGAATCGTGGGAATGTGTTGCTACTATTCGGCTGCTCCTTCTTCTATTGTAGCCTGCTTCTTGTATATGTCTGTTGCCACTATTTGCATGTGCCTATGTATGTTGCTTGCCACCTTCGGCGGCTGAGGGGGGATGGGTGGGGACACCCCACACCCCGGTCAAGGGCAGCGGCCCTTAACGATCCTGCTGAGAAGGGCTAAGTTCGCAGTTATGAGATCGCGCCTCTACGCCCCCACATTTGAATGACTCTGCGCAGAATAGCGCCTTGAAAATATTTCCTATTATACCTCAGTCTGCGAGGTTGCGGTTGCTACAATGTATGGTTTCTGAAAATCAGGTATTGCATAAGCAAACGACTATCCATTGGTATCTGGTGGAGAAGTTATTTGCATGTAGCTATATAGTCCTAGGTGTAGCATAGGCAGCTTGACCGTTTGAGGCATTTTTGAGTAAAGTCTTATTCAGATGCTGAGTGTGACGTAGAGAGTGGCGGCGGCAAGGTGGTTTAAGAATAGCTTATATGTCTGAAGGGATTACGTATGTCGTTACTAGATAGTCGTGCAAATGATAGAGTACAGCATAATGGCGGAACGCAAACGACTACCGGGCAGTTGATGGAACAAACATCTGTAGACCAGGCGCCTTTCCCCGGTGGCCCCTCGTTTGACTTCAATGAGCATCAGGTTCCGCAGCTTGATTTCTCCTCGTCGTCTGCAAACCAGAACTTTTCTGAGCCGGTCACGCCAGCCGAAGGAATGCCGAACGTGTCATCCTCTGGCACGAATCAGTCATCCGCTAATTTCATGCTCACGCCCGCGGTCACTCAACACCTGGCGCAGACCGGTGCCCTGGCTCCTATCACGCCAATGCCCTCTACATTAGTGCATGCCAATGCCCAGCAGCGTCAGCCGGTGCTCATTCCGAGCACGGGCAAGAAAAGCTCTGGGGTCATGCCTCCTCGCAGTGGCGGTCGCGCACGCATGTTGACGCATATTTCGGTCGCGACGCTGCTGGTAGTGCTGGTAGCTGGTGCTCTCGTGCTTGCATCTCCCATCAGTCATGGCCAAGGTGGTTTGAGCTTATTTCAGCCGAAATCAAGCACGGCGAAGAATAACGCCATGAATTCCAGTCTGGTTTCCCAACAGGCTGCGACGGCTACCGCTGTCATGCAAGATGGACACGATAGCGGTGCCAACACTGGTCAGTATGGCTCCTATGTGCCGGTGGCCCCTGTCGGTGCGAACCAGGGTGGCCTGGGTCGCTTCTTCTATGGACAGTGCACCTACTGGGCCAATATGCGCTATCATGAACTCTCCGGTCATTATGTTCCCTGGTTAGGCGATGCCTGGCAATGGCAGCAGGGTGCTTATAGCTACGGTTGGAACGTTTCTTTTACCCCTGTATTGCACTCGATCATTGTGTTGCAACCAGGTGTACAAGGTGCCGGTGGCTACGGACACGTTGCTATCGTGGAGGGTATTAATCCTGATGGTTCGGTATCGACGAGCAACTGGAACTGGGCTGGTAGTGGCGCATACACGACGTATGTGACCTTTAGACCAGGTCCTGGCGTCAGCTTCCTCACCTACTAGTATCAAAATAGCTATTTTTCACGAAAAGAGCAGGTACTGTTATTGCCTGCTCTTTTCGTGTTTACTTCGAAAATCATCAATTCCCCGGTAAATGTGCTGTTGGGCTTATAGTCTGATAGTCCTACGGTCAATCCACCTCTGCTTGACCAGTGACCTGCTCCTGAGTAAAGTGCATTCTAGTAGAGTAATATCTAGTTGCACATCGGGTTAACTAGTTGGGTCAGGTGGAGAGGGATTGTGTATGTCGTTATTGAAGGATCCACGACAAAGTGGGGGGGATAACGCTGAATTTAGGGCTGAACCAGCGGCGACTCACGAGCCGAGGTTGTCGCGTGCGGATATGGCTATTTCGCCAGCGGCTACCCAAAAATTACAGGCTTTACAACTTGGTACGTCGACGTCGGAGGTGAAAAATACGAGTGCGTTGCGTGATGCTGTGGTTATTCACGGCTCTGGCAAATTAGATACTGATCCGCTGCTTCTTCTGCACAAAAAACATCACCGTCTCCTATTGCATTTCTCTATTTCGGCTCTGCTGGTGCTGTTCGTTATCACCACGCTGGTTATGGCCTCTCCCTTGAATAGCGGGGGGCACAGCGTCTTTGATTTATGGCAGACCAACTCGGATACAGTTGCCAGTTCTCGGAGCATCAATTCCAGCGTAATTTCCCAGGATGAAGCGACGGCCACGGCTGTGACGCAGGATGGCTTTGATCCTGGTGCGAATACGGGGCAATTTGCGGATGTTCCTGGGGCTCCGATCCTGGGTGGGGGTGGCCTGGACCGCTTTTTTTACGGGCAGTGCACCTACTGGGCCAATATGCATTATCACGATCTGACAGGGTTATGGGTGCCCTGGCTGGGGAATGCCGCTCAGTGGGCGAGTGGGGCGATACAAAGTGGTTGGGTGGTTTCGGGTACGCCGCGTGTCTCCTCTATTCTTGTGCTTCAGCCCTTTGTCCAGGGTGCGGGTGGCTATGGGCATGTAGCCGTTGTCGAGCGGGTGAACCCCGATGGGAGCGTGCTGACCAGTAATTGGAATTGGGGTGGTGGCTGGGCAAGCACGACGTATGTGACCTTTACTCCTGGTCCTGGTGTGTCGTTTGTCTGGGCACCCGGACACTAACGCTACCTTGACTTTCCTGGATGCTGTTTCTATACTAGACGAGAAAACAGAGAGATTTCCCCCCCAAGGAATAAACAATATGCATCAGGCAAAGCCACGCGAGGACCATTCACAGGAAGCGGAAGCGCTCAAACAAGCTTGCCAGCGTGAAGGTTGTCCCCTGTGTACGGTCGTGCTGGAACGGGTGGCGGCGGCGATGGAGACCTGGAGCTACGAGGGCTTCACTGATCGAGAACAGCGGGCGCTGCTCACACGCATACGCGGATTCTGTTCATTGCATACCTGGCAACTTGCTCAGCGTAACAGCGCCTTCCAACTCGCCGTCGTCTATGAAAACATCCTCAGCGAGATGGAACACGACCTGGCACGGGAGCAGACCAATTCATCTCAGGAATCATCCGATAGAAACTGGCTGCTGGAGATCAAGCACCTGTTGCAGCCTGGCGGATCTGTTGATCACACGCAACTCACAGGGCACTCTGAACAGTGTCCTTTCTGCCAGATACGCACTCGTGCCGAGCAGCGCCTGATCGAGCGCCTGGTACCTCTGCTGCAAACGGAGCAGATGCCATCCCTGCTTCGTCAATCCACGGGCGTGTGTCGTTTACATTACATGCAGGCTACTCAATACATGCACACACGCTTTCCCGCGTGCTATCACATCCTGGTCGAGTGCCAACAGGCGTGTGTGCAACGCGTGTTGGCGGAGGTGCGAGAGCTCATCCGTAAGCACGATTATCGTTTTCAGCAGGAGTCGCACGGCGAGGAGATGACGGCATGGCGACGCGCCGCCGAACTGTGTGCCGGCAACCCTGGTGTGCGTTAGTTAAGACCTGGCCTGATTACACCATCGGGAGATGTTCTGGCGGCTGATCGTATGGCTCATCGTGGGTCGTACGCCGTTCAAGCATGCGCTCTATGACCTTGCCTAGACGTTGTATGCCAGCTTGTAGGTGCTCCGTTGATGGAAAGGCAAAGCTCAAACGAATGGCGTGACGGCCTCCACCATCGACGTGAAAGGGTTCGCCGATGACGAGAGCCACGTGTTCCTGGGCAGCCTCTCTCTGCAAGGTTCTGGCGCTAATGTGGGCTGGTAAGCGGCACCAGAGGTGAAACCCTCCTTCGGGTTGGTTGACGCGGATCGAGGCGGGCCAGTATTCGTGAATGGCTGTGAGCATGAGGTCGCGTTTTTGTTTGTACTGCTGGCGTGCTATTGCCAGGTGAGCATCCAACAAATCCTGCTTGATCATTTCCGCGACAATCCACTGGCCGATGGCGTTGGTATTGAGGTCAAAAACCTGTTTGTGTAGCGAGAGCCGTTCGATCATTTGTTCGGGGGCAGCCAGCCAGGCCACGCGCAGCCCTGGGGCCAGGATTTTGGAATAGGTGCTCAGGTAGAGTACATGGCCACGTGTATCCTGCGCCTTCAACGGGGCTGGCTCTGTGGCTCCGAAGTAGATCTCGCCATAAGGATCATCCTCGACAATGGGGATCTGGTAGCGCCGTGAAAGCCCCAACAAACGCCTACGCCGCTCGGACGATAGCATCACGCCAGTTGGATTTTGAAAGGTTGGGAGGGTGTAGATGAAGCGTGGGTTGCGCCGTGCCAGAATGGTTTCTAGCAGGTCAACGCGCATGCCTTCGTTATCGGTTGGTATGCCAATGATTTTGGCTCCCAGGGCACGAAAGGCCTGGATGGCTCCCAGGTAGGTTGGAATTTCCACCACGACTTCATCGCCTGGATTGAGCAGCATACGACCGATAAGCCCGATGCCCTGCGTAGAGCCGGAGAGGATCAAAATATTTTGCGCATCTACCTTGACTCCTCGCTTGCGCATACGTGTGGCGATACCACGGCGTAGGCTCTGCAACCCTTCCACGGGACAGTATCCCAGGGCGCTTTGTGCCGCGCCAGGCAGCGTTTGTTCCACGATGTGCTGTATGCTCGTGATCGGCAACAGGTCCGGCGCTGGTGAGCCAGAGGCGAGCGAGATGACTTCCTGGCGCTCCCCTACCAGGGTGATCTCGCTGAGTACGCGGGCATCGTTTCCCAGGGCCATTTCCTCGCCGGTTGCTAGACCAAGGAGCCAGGACGGCGTCTCTTCCTCCAATGGCTCGTCTGTATTGCCGCTGCTATAGCCGTGCTTGACCAGAGTGCCACGCCCGACGTGGCCTTCGACAAGTCCTTCGCTTGCCAGTTCGTTGTAGGCGTTCATGACGGTGGTGCGATTGACTCCCAGGTCGCGGGCAAGCGCTCGTTCTGTGGGCAGGCGTGTGCCGGCCGCCAATGCTCCCGATACAATGGCTTCGCGCAATCCATAAGAAATCTGGCGGTACAGCGGAAGCTCGCTGTCACGTTGCAGTTTGAGGTAGGAGCGGATCGGTGTGGTGAATAATGGTAATGGTTGGCGATTGGCCTCATGTGTGCGCATTGTCTCCCCTCCAATACGTGATGTTTTTCCTAGTGTAGCTGCATATTATGCTGTTGAACAAGCGCCAATTGGCGGGCCTGCTTACCAGCCAATTATACATTGTTGAATGACAGGTGTGCGCCTGGCGATGTGCTACACTGTGGGGCGAAAAGGCAAAATATGATGTGTGAATCGGTTTTTACGGGCGCTTAGTGCTATACTATAAAGGGAGGTTGCTTGATGCAAAATTTGGCAGAGCGTGTTGAGCGTGTGCGCAATGATCGGGAACATGGTTCGCGTTGGTTGGTGCGTGAAGCTGTTTTGCTTGTGCGTGATCTCGCACAGGAGCACACCGATGCCAGTGATGAACAATTGCGCGTGCTCTACCAGACCGGCCGCGAGCTTGCGCAGGCGCGTCCGGCGATGGCGGCCCTGGGTAGCGCCGTTGCACGTGTGTTGAGCGTGCAGGGTGGACTTGCAGAGATTGCCCAGGCCGCTACCCGTCTGCTCGATGAATATGACACAGCGCCTCAACGTATTGCTGAGCAGGCGCGTCCGTACCTGCACGGCAGCGTGATGACGTGTAGTAGTTCCGGCACGGTGCTGGCGGTATTGTTGGCCGCGCGCCAGGCTATCGAGCAGGTGATTGTGCTGGAGGGGCGTCCGCGCTACGAGGGCCGCGATACGGCGCGTGCGCTGAGCGAGCAGGGGATGGCCGTCACGCTGATCACCGATGCGCAGGCGGATATCTTCTTGCCTCGTTGCCAGGGGATCGTCGTTGGCGCTGATAGTATTCTTGCTGATGGGGATGTGCTGAACAAAGCTGGCACGGCCCTGCTGGCCTGGGCTGGTCAGGGCAGACATGTGCCTCTGTATGTGTTGTGCGAAAGCCTGAAGATTGCGCCGTATGCCTGGACGGATGAGCGTTTGCTAGAAGAAAAAGAGCCGGAAGAAGTTCTTTCCCCACCATTGCCCGGCGTGACGGTGCGCAATTTCTACTTCGACCATACACCTTACGCGCTGGTGAGCAAAATCATTAGCGAGCAGGGTGTGCTGCAAAAGGATGGTATTCAGCAGATTGCGCAGCAGGTGCGAGAAAATGAGCAAATTCTGGCTGAAAAGTCCCCCTAGATTCCTATTGACTTGCTGAAAAGGCGCAATATAGGTATGCTGTGAGAGGAAAGCTGTTGTTTTGATTATTATGGGCGTGCGTATAAAAGGAGTGTGTCGTGGAAGGCAATCAAAAACAGCAATATCAATCAGAAAAAGGGCCACATCATGCTGCACATGAAGTGGGAGAAGAATTGGGTGATGGCGCTCCAGAGGTTCCTGTGGTGCGTACCAATACACCCAGGCCGCTCTCTGTTGAGTCGATGTTATCGCAATCTGGACAACTGGGAAGCAAAGCACCATTTCAGAAGCCGTTTAACCTGCCCAATTTTCCCAGCATGGCTCCTGTAGCTCCCCCTTTGCCTGAAGAGGTAGATGAGCGCGATGATGGGCCTGCTATGCCAGCACCTGCAGTTTCGCCAGTGTCGCCGGTTTCGTCTGCCTTATCGGCGCAACAAAATGTGTCGGCAGAAGAAGTACATGATTTCGTCTGGTTGTTTGAGTATGGTTTGGAAATGGATCCGGCGATGCTCAATAGCCCGGACCGGCTGGATGGGTTGGCTTTGCTGTACGGACCGGCAGTATTGAAAGGATATACGATCAAACTAGGTACAACTCCGTTGAACACGAAAGATGGTGGCGCGCAGACGCTGGTAACGATTGTGCCTGAAAACAGCCCGGAAGCGGAAGTCTGGGGTGTGCTCTACCGCATACCTCATCGTTTGATCGAGCGTTTTGGACAGAAGCCCGCTCTACTCGATACAATTCATCGCTCCGCACATCCGCAGAGCTTGTTCCAAAGAGGCCAGGTAATTGTTCACGAGATGTACCGTGATCGTGACATTGGATGCGTGATGTATGCTATCTCCGACGAGGCTCGCGCGCTCATTTCGCTTGTACCTACGGAGCAATCTTCCGACACGTTGTTGGTGCAGCGTCTGATGGCTCTGACGCGTAAACAGCAATCGACGAATCGTTGTACAAGTGTGCCTGTGTCGCAAAATCGTATCGCCTTTATCCATCATCAGAACAGCCAGCCTGGTAGCGCGTATGCTGCCCCTGCCACTACTACGCGAACTGAGATGCACACGGATGCGCTGCCAGCCTTCAAGGGAAAAACGACCGTTACGCCTATGAACACCGCTCTGCCAGAGACTCCTCTGGCGGCGACTCCTGTGACTGTGCCGCCTGTGCCGATTACTACTCTGCCCCCTATACAGCAGAGCCGTATGCTGATTGCGTTCGCCATTTACCTGGTATGTATGCTGGTGGTTACCCTGGCCTTTGCCGTCTTACAAGGTCTGGGTTATACGAACGGTGTGCTTGGCGATACGTTTGCTCCACTTGGTGTTCCCTGGCTGGTGATGATGTTTGGTCTGCTTGGTGGTTGCCTTAGTAGTATTGCCTGCCTGGCTCATTATCGCCACCTCAGTCCACCGCGCTATGTGATCATCACCTGGTTTACGCGCCCGTTTATCGGTGCTGTGCTGGCTGGTCTCGCCTACCTGTTGCTCACCAGCGGCATCTTTGCAATGGGCCAGCCCAGTAGTGGGCAACATCTGACTCTATACCTGCTGGCCGGAGGCGTTGCTTGCCTGTGTGAGGGAGTTTTCTTCTTTCGCTACCCAACATCATAAACCTGTTGTAAAGCCGCGTGTCATCTTTCGTACACGGGCCGTTTGTGACACAATGTTGTGAGATGTTTTTTGACATTTTCTCAGTAGGCTTAGGATGTATAGGAAGTAGCGAAAGGTAGAAATGCATGCCGACGTACATCAGTTTGGTCAATTTGACGGGGCAGGGGGTGAGGGAGGCGAAAAACGCACCTGAACGCCTACAAGCTTTCGACGCGGCCGTACACGCGGCGGGTGGCAAATTGGTTGGGTTCTACCTGGTCATGGGCCAATACGATTACATTGTGATTTCTGAGGCTCCGGATGATCAGACGGCTGCACGCTTAATCCTTGAGACCATCGCGCAGGGAAGTATGCGCACCCAAACCATGCGAGCGTTCCCCCGTGAGGAGTTCGAGCAGATTGCTAAGGGTTTGCACTAAGGTAGTAATGGGCAATGGGCCTGCCAGCAGTTCGTAGCACTGGTGGCAGGCCCATTGCCCATTAGTTACCCTATTTCACGGGAGAAGATGGCGCGCACCAGTCGTTCTGGATCGTGGCGTGCCAGGGTATCATCCTCCAGGTGGAGATGCTCGGTGACCAGGCTGGGCACAATTTGTGCAAGCTGCTCGCGATCTACCTCCACGGGCTGACTGCATTGCTCGGCGTATTTACAAATGAGGTCGGGTGGGAAAGTGCGATCATTGACCAGCACGCGATCAACGCGGCCTCCTAAATAATGATGGATGGCGTTGACAAAATCGGAAGCTTTGTAGCCATCGGTTTCTCCGTGTTTGGTCATCAGATTGCACACGTACACCTTTTCGGCGTCCGATTCGCGTACGGCCTGCGCGACGTCGCGTACTAACAGGTTGGGGATGAGGCTAGTATACAAGTCGCCGGGGCCAATAACAATCGTGTCGGCGCGACGAATGGCGCGTATGGCCTGCTGGCAGGCTGGCGCGTCTTCTGGTTGCAGGTGCATGGTGCGAATGGCGGGCAGGGGACCAAGATCTTTTGTGCCACGTGTATCGATATCGGTCTCTCCGTAAATTGTACTGCCATCCTCCAATTCCGCGCTGATCATGGTTTGTGCAAGTGTGACCGGCACCACGTGGCCCGCTGTTGCTAACAATTCCTGGGCATCTTCAAGAGCGAGCAGTAGTTCTCCATTGTTGATGTCTTGTAGACCTTTGAGAATCAGGTTCCCCAGGCTATGCCCCGCCACGCCGCCTGCCATATCGTTTGTTGTTTCTTCTGTGTGTGCAAAACGGTGCATAAATACGTCGCGCCACAGGGCGCCGTTGCGCGCCAGCGCGACGAGCGACATGCGCAAGTCGCCTAGCGGCAATTGCCTGCGAAATTCGTCCATTAAGCGGCGGGAACTGCCACCACTGTCTGACATGGTCACGACGGCTGTAATGTCGAATGGATATTTTTTGAGATGTGAAAGGAAAGAAAATGTGCCTGTACCTCCACCAATCGTGACCACGCGACGGCCCGCATATCTGTCTCCCATGTGATAATTCTCGTTCACAGCGTTTCTCCTGCGGTTGGTTTCAGGTTCTATCTCCAACGTTAATTCCTCTTCCCAACTAGTTGTTATGCTCTTCTTTTTCTTGGACAGTCTATCACGATTATACCTACCTCGCAATAAAATGAACTGCCCGTTTTTTCTACAAGGACGTCGGGGCAAGTTGTTTTTAAGTGAAGATGGGACAAAAAGAAATACCTGCTTCTTTTGTAAAGGTGTGCTATACTTCGCACGTATAGGTATGTCCCAATTGGCTCTACAAGCGGCTTCATACTTTCTGAAGACTATTCATGTGTTATACTTCCTTAAGTCTGGGTTTTTAAAAGTACAAATTTTCTATCCTTTAACATATCTGTATGGTATTTTGCTACATTGGTATGTTTGGTATGTTTGGTATGGATTGGCTGTTTAAGCCATTTCATTTTCTTCTTCATGATGGAGGTTTTTGTTCTTAAAGCTATGCAATAGGTTGTCACCTTTGGGCTGTAAGGTCTTTATGGCTTGTTTGGCTCAGGTGGGTTTGGGAGCACGCTTGCTACCCCGGCGCGAATCGTATTCAGCACGGGTTGACCTACAACGTAGGTAAGTAAGCGAGTGGTACTGCAAAAGGTCACACTCCTCTTGCAGGCAAAGCAGAGCAATCAACGAAAGCTATCTGTTAGGTAACGCTAAACTCCTCAGAGCCAACAACATGTGCAGAAACTCTCTGTGAGCGCGGCACCTGTCTGGGTGAAGACAGAAGCGAGCGAAGTACAGCCTGGACAGGTGCTAACCACGGAGGAGACGTGCGAGGGCTTCTTCCCGTTAGAAAGGATACATACCAACGTAACACACCCCAAATGGTGAAATTCGGGATGTGTCACGTTCTATGATACAGCTTCGTCCCTTCCGTTTCCGGAGCGTGAGGATAAAGCTGATCGCACAGCCGTAAGAATTTCTTCTATCTCAAACGG
>DATAYF010000629.1:0-5278 GCA_036272735.1 Ktedonobacteraceae bacterium | reverse complement strand
GGCGTGGCTGCGAAAAATGCACAGGCATTGCAGGCTGCGCAGAATGCACAGACCGTAACTATGGTGCTTAACATCATCGTCACCGTACTCATCATGCTGGTTGCCCTGGGCCTGGGCCTTTGGCTACGTCGCCTCCTGGTACGCCGTCTGCAAAAGACTGTGCTGGATAGCTGGGTGACGCAGACCTTTGGCGTAATCGTCGTGCTCATTCCACTGATCGTGGGAGCTTCCGGCGTGCTCGCCATCTGGAGTGCTGATACCTTTCGTTCTCTAGTGCTTCTGCTGCTCGGCACAGGCGCTGAGATCAGACTTTTCGGCTACAGACTCGCCGTGAGCTTGCTGCTCTTCGCTCTGGCTATCGGGGTCGCCCGCACCATCAAAAACCTTACGGTTCGTGGCCTGGGGGACAAGCGCGTCGATGTCAACATGCGCACGCTATTCGGGCGCATCTTCTACATCCTGACGTTGACCATCGCCGGTTTCTGGGTTCTCTCACTCTGGCAGGTTCCCCTCAACCTGCCCGTGACGGTGCTCAGTGTGCTCACGGTCGCCATCTCATTCTCGATTCAAGATATCTTGAAGGATCTGGTGGCCGGTTTCTATATTTTGTTGGAGCGCCCATTTTATATCGGCGACCAGATCAGCATTACCACGGCTCCGACAGTCGTTTACGCCGGGAAGGTCGAGGATGTGCAGCTACGAGCCACCAAAATTCGCCTGATCACCGGTGAAGAGGCCACCATCCCGAACTCGATGGTCTTTAGCGGCGCGGTCGTCAACAATACATTCTACGGCGACAGGCGCTCCACCATTCTTGTCATGCTTCCGCAAGATGATTTCACGAAAGACGCCACCATTGCCAGCATCGTCAACGCGCTCAAAGAGCAGGAGCACATCATGCCGAAGCCTGAGCCGTTGGTGCTCTTTACCGGCTACGCGGGGGAGAAAATCCAATTGACGGTGCGTTTCTGGGTTGCCAGCGGACAGGTCATCGATCTTACAGACGTGATGCATATGCTGCACGAACTGTTGCCCACGGCCGACCTTGCCATCCACGAACCGCTTGGGGCCGCGTAGTATCCCTCTTATTCCGACGAACAACAACGCTGCGCGTCTAGCCTGTGGCTCAGTCAGTCTGAGCGGAAGTGCCTGGCCTTCGGCAATGTAGTATAATACGGGAAGCCAATTTTATCGTCGAAGGAATTTGAAACTGTGGAGCAACGCACGCCGCCAACAGACGCCCGGCATATCCAGCGCATCGGTCTCATCGGTGGAACTTTTGATCCCATCCATTATGGTCATCTTGTCGTCGCCGAAGAGGTGCGAGCCATGCTGAAGCTTGCCGAAATGATCTTTATTCCGTCTGGTTCGCCTCCTCACAAACATGGGCATACCAATACAGCCCCCCAGCATCGCCTGGCTATGCTCGAACTCGCCATCGCCAGCAATCCTTATTTCACCCTGTCACGGATCGAATTCGATCGTCCTGGTCCCTCATACCTGGCAGATACGTTGCGTATGCTACGCGAACAATGGGGGTCAGCGATTGAGCTTTCGTTTATCCTGGGCTGGGATAGTTTGCAGGAATTCCATCACTGGCGCGACCCACAAGGTATTCTCGCGCAACTTACCCATCTTGTCGCTGTAAATCGTCCACGCTATATAGAAACGATAGAGTATAATAAAGAATTAGAAACTCAATTGCCGGGCATCACACAACGTTTGCTGGTTGTGGATGCACCACAACTCGACATTTCGTCCACCGACCTGCGCCGCCGCATAGCTGAGGGCCGACCCATCAAATATCAGGTTCCCGAAGCGGTTGAGCTGTACATTATGAGGCATGAATTGTACCAGGTGGGTAATCACAAACGAAAGGTCTGACTGTCATGCAACCGCCAATGCATTTTGCGCTAGGGGATCGTTTACGATTGCGTAAACGCCATCCCTGCGGGAACTACGATTGGGAAGTGGTAAGACTTGGTGCTGACATCGGCCTGCGCTGCGAGAAATGCGGACGCCGTGTCCTACTCTCGCGTTCCGAAGTCGAGCGTCGAACAAAACAAGTGTTACCACGTATACTATCAGTAGGCGAAAACGAGCCAGCAGCCTTTGACGAGCAATAATATTACTTCAAGCACAGTTTTTTAATGAACATACATCTTTTTCGTTGGCATTATTATTAAAGAGGAACATTCATTGTGAATGCCTCGCCAAATGTTTTTACAGAAACGTAAGGAGATACTATTCTATGGACCTGGTCTCTCAAAGCGGAGGATTTCTCACGCTGCTCAAAAAGAGAAATTTTCTGCGGCTCTGGCTGGCCCAGGTTATCTCCCAGACCATCTTCAACGCGTCGAATGCAGCGCTTATTGTATTGATCAGCCTGGTTTCCGGGAATTCCACCACACAAATCGGTCTTGCCATTATCTGTTTTAGCCTTCCAGCCGTGCTCTTTGGTGCTCCGGCAGGCGTTGTCGTCGATCATATGAGTAAACGCAGGGTGCTTTGGGCAAGCAATGGTCTGCGTGCTCTGGCAACGATCTTCTTCGTGCTGGCACTGTTTTTTGATCGGCGCACGCTACTACCAATCATCTACCTGCTAACCTTCATCATTTCAACCATCGGACAATTTTTTACGCCTGCCGAGGGTTCGACCATTCCGATGCTGGTCGATGAAGAAGAATTAACGCCCGCCCTGTCGCTATTCAACACCACTCTGATGCTGGCACAGGCACTGGGTTTCGTGCTGATTGCACCAATCGCCCTATTTTTGCTCCCAACATTCACTATTTACGGTATTACTATCGATGCCGTGATCCAATTGTACGCAATTATTGCCATCCTGTACCTCGTCTGCTCTGCTCTCGTCTTCGCCATTCCTTCAGCCAGCTTTGTGAAAAGCGAAGTCCACTATGAAAAAGCGGTGAATAATGCGCTTTCGACGCAAATTCTTAATGCTCTGAGCAACGTTTGGGATGAGACAAAACAGGGATGGAAATTTGTACGCCAGACCAAAACACTGTTCCTGGCCGTCGTTCAGCTCTCGTTTGCAGGCGTGCTTATCCTGGTGATCGGTGAAGAGGCAACGCCTATTGTGACCAAACTATTGTTTCTCTCGCCCAAATTGATGGCTTTCATTTTCGCACCCGCTGGCATCGGCCTGGTTGCTGGTTCTGTCTTAATACCACGCGTCATCTCGCGCTTTGGTGGTTCTAAAACTATCTTCGCCGGTGCGCTCGTGCTGACCGGTTGTATGGCGGCGTTGCCACTGTGCGCATTGGTAGCACAGGTGCTACAACCGCACGGATGGAATACCAACCCGCTTTTGCTACTCACTATCGCGTTCATCATGTGTATCGCGGGCTTTGCCCTTGACGCCATCAATGTGCCCGCCCAAACAGCCATCCAGACCTATACGCCCGACTGGATTAAGGGACGCGTATTAGCCTTACAACTGGTGCTCTATAACGCGGCCTCAATCCCTGTGATCCTGATTCTGGGCGCTATAACTGACAGTTTGAACATCACGAATACGCTCCTTATCATGGCGGCGATGACGTTGGCCTTTGGCTTGTGGGGCATTTACTACGAGCGCAACCATCCGCATTCGGAGTTGCCAAATCAGGAGCATGCAGCAGCGACCGAAAACTCGGTTGCCACTTCATCGGCAAAATCACATTGACGAGTTGTTCCCGTTGGCGCTGCTTACGCAATGCCACCATACCCGCTTTCCAGGCTCATCTAGGGGCAATCCATAGGTATCTAGTATTCGCCTGTCATTTATGCTCATATAGTCCGGTAGGTTTATATCCGTGGGTATTCTCAGACGATGTACGTTCAGGTCTCCGGCTTGCACGCGAATACTAGGCCATGTCCTGTACGGAAGGCGCTCTTGTAGCCAACTACGCAGCGCTGTTGGGTAGTGGTCTCTCAAAACCTGGCTCTCTTCTTCTGTCCAACGCATGCCGCTTTTTTCGCGCCAAATATAGGCAGTATCCACGAAGTTAAAGCCGAGATATGGGGACCATTCAATCTTGAGAGAGAACCACCCTTCTGATATCTGATCAAGCGTGATCGACTGAGTAGCCAACCTAATTAGCCTTTGCTTCTTCTCTAAGGCCCACTTATGCCACTGTTCGGGAGCATCACACAAGAGACCCCGACCCTCTTCCAATTCTTGCCGCGCTTTCTCTTCCTGCTCATGCTTTTTCTTAATCTCTTCAATACTATTCTCAAGCTTTTTCTTCTTTATTCTGTTTCTCCTCAAATACTCCTCACTTTCAATACCAAAGTTGATACGATAATCTTTATCCAAATCGGCTATTCCTTGTCGATATTCGGCTATGGTCTTATCAATGTTCGTGACCTTTATTGATCCCTCCTTTGCAATCCCCTGGAACTGCTCGTAGATAGTAGGCTCAAGTGGCATGCTTTCAGTCTCTATCGCCACCTTCCGGGCCATTATTCCAATCTCTGGGTCATAGTCATACTGTGCGGGACTCTTTACTACCGTTATGAATTGGTGTGGGTTTTGTGGGTCACCCGTGGGTACAACGGTAGCGACCGCGTCAATAAGGGGTGATGCTAACCCATCATGCAGCTTCTTGTATTGTTCCAGCCAATAGAGCACGCGATCAGAGACAACCTTGTCCAGGTCATCAACATACAGGGAAGCTATCGCATACTCTGAAGATGGCCCTAGACGTGCTCTAGAATTGATAATTTTATAGGATAGTTTTTTGTTGCTCTGAGCACCAACGTACACCCCGCCCACGCCCGTGGCTATCATCGGTGTACCGTCCAACCGCAACCCGCGTAGTAGCGCCGTGTTGGGCAGGCTGTTCTTTTGCTGGTATCGTACGGCTTGCTTAGGTCTCTCGATTGGCATACCATCAAAGTCTGTATCACTCAAGAGGTTGAATGCAAGGAAAAAATCTTGCTCATCAACTATCGCTGGGTGTGCATTCTTCTTGATAATTTGGCCCTTATAACAGGCATGCCCGGCATATACGGGGTTACAAAGGAGGTATTTTAGACCATGCCGGGTAATAAATGTATGCCCGCCGGGTACCCTCTTGAGTTGTTGTAGTGGCGGACTACCTGGAACATCAGGAAAAATAGGACTCTGATAGACTTCCTTAGCTAGTTGAGACAAGACACCTCCTAGCTCTCGAAACCGCTTGAATAGATAGGCTACCTTTTCGGCATGCGGGGGATAGGGTATGAGGTGCTTTCTGTCCTTGTCCAGCGTGAAACCAACGGGAAGCAGGCCCCC
>DATAYF010000628.1:0-15241 GCA_036272735.1 Ktedonobacteraceae bacterium | reverse complement strand
AAGATTCTCAAGGACGCACTATTTTGATGAGCTTAAAATTTTTGCAACACTACCGCTTCTCATCCTTCGCATCAATTTCCCGCCCTTGAGTGCAAAATCAGATCTTGCTCACTTTCGGTGGAAAAGCTCAACAAAACTCAGGAGACAAAGAGGAAAAGCTCAAAAGAAGCCGATTCATCTCACATCATCGCTTTTAACCACTGCTGTTCCACCGCAAATGAGCAAGACCCGCAAAATCTGTCCACCTTTCAGTTAATTTACCAATTGGCTGGTTGAGCACAGCCGAGGCGCGAATGGGTTGATCGATATGCTCATCAGTTTGAAGGTCAGCCTCAATACTCAACGGCGCCTTCACGCAGGGTGCCCAATCTGCGCATCTCCGGCCAGCACATGGCCACCAGCGTAACTACAAGCAAAGTGCCGATGCCGCCAAGCACGACTGCCGGTACCGGCCCGAACAATTGAGCGGCCAGCCCCGACTCAAAGCCTCCAAGCTGATTGGAAGTCCCGATAAACAGCGAGCTAACCGCGCTCACACGCCCACGCATAGCATCAGGTGTCCTCACTAGCAGCAGCGTCGAGCGGATCACGACGCTAATATTATCAAATGCCCCCAGCAGGATCAGCATGAGAAAGGAGAGCCAGAACCAGTGTGACAGGCCAAAGATGATCGTGGCCACGCCAAAGCCGCTCACAGCCAGCAACAAAGCGCGCCCGGCCCTTTTGAAGGGTGGACGCTGCGCCAGGGTCAAGGCCATACAGACCGCGCCCAGCGAAGAGGCAGCTTGCAGCCAACCCAGACCAATCGGACCAACGTGCAGAATATCCTGCGCGAAAATAGGCAGTAGCGTCGTTGCGCCTCCGAGGAGAACCGCGAACAGATCCAGCGTAATCGCCGCCAACATAACCTGCGTTTGCCCCAAAAAGCGCAGGCCATCGAGCAGCGAACTGAGCTTACGCGCCGAGCCCACCTGTGTCTGCTGTGGGCGTGCCCGTATAAAGAGCACCAGGAGGGCAAAAATCAGAAACAGAGACGCGCCCAGGACATACACCAGCGTCGCGCCGTGAAACAGTCCAATCAGAAAACCACCGGAGGCTGGTCCCAGCACAGCCGACAACTGTCCGACACTGCTCCTCCAGGTGGTGGCATTTTCAAAAGCTTGCTCAGGCACAACCTGTGAAACGAGCGCCGAACTGGCCGGATTATAAAAGGATTGCGCACCTCCGATCACAACCAGGCAGACGTAAATCAGCAAGAGTGGGGCGCGCAGATATGACAACGTCGCCAGACCCAACGACGCCAGCACCAGTACGATCAGACCCATGAGCACAATATGCTTGCGACTATAGCGATCGGCGACGTAACCGGCGGGCAAAAAGAGCACGATCACTGGAATCACCTGCGCCAGGCCGATGCCACCAAGCACAAGCGCCGAACGCGTCCGCGCATACAGTTCCCAACCAAGCGCGACTGTCATCATCTGCTGGCTAAAAAAGACGAGAAAGACGCCCGCGAGCAGCAGTCGGAAATCTCGAAAACGCAGCGCGCGATAGGCATCGTGGCTACTCTTACTCACTACGGGAAATACGGCAATAGTTGAGGTTGGCGCAGTTTCGGAAAGAGGTGTTGATTGCTCTGGTGTTTCCTGGTGCACATGTTATCCTTGTTCTAAGCCCCTAAGCAGGCAAAATAAGGTACAGATTGGCTCTATCAAGCATACGCTGAACAGTTCCTAATGGTCAAGGGCATCGTCAAAGACGATAGAGCGACGTCCCTGCCGATCCCAAATACCACCGAGAGAAGCGTTCTGGTCAAATCGGCAAGAGTGCCGATGAGAAGGGAGGTCGTCGATGGCTTGATCCAATACAGGAAACGTTTTTGGAGTGCACGCAAGCGGGAACAAACGTGCCGCTTCATCGACGATCAACTCGGTCGGCTTACGCAGCCCTTCTATCATAGTTCCGCGCCGATGGCTAAACGTCTGACCACACAGGCGACAGCGATAGCGTTGTCGCTGGTGATCGTGGATGCGAATATTGCCCTGTCCGATTTGGCCTCTTGTGGAATACCCCAGATTGGGGCAAAATTGAGTGGGCGGCTCCGTTGGCTCTGGCATTGTTTTTTCCATACATCGAAGATGCCAAGGACCGTCGATTTTTTCAAGAGGAGTCTCCTTTTTCACCAGTTAATGGGACTGTACGGCTCTGTCAGAACTCAAACGCCATCTTGGCACAGCAGTTACCTTTCTAGTATGCTGATCTCACCATGCTAACGGAACGAGGAACACGGACGAATGAACTGTCCTCATTGCACTGTAACGAGCATCAACCAGAAAACGAGTAAAGAAAACCAAGTCTGGCTACACAACGTTCTTCTGTCCACATTGCCGACGTCTCTTCAATGAACGAACTGGCACTTCCTTTAACTCCCTGGAATTCCCTCCAGATATCGTCCTCCTCGCGATCGTGTGGCGGTTGCGAGACATCCTGAGTCTGCGTGATGTCGCCGAAATGTTTCTCGAACGCGGCTTTGTTTTCACGCATGAAGCTGTTCGAGACTGGGAAGCACGATTCGCTCCTTTGATCGCAGAACACGTGCGTACCAAACGGCGAGGCCAGGCAGGAACCTCGTGGTATGGTGATGAAACCCCCATCAAAGTGAATGGGAAGTGGTGTTATCTCTACCGGGCCATTGATCGAGATGGCAATCTGGTGGATTCATGGCTGAGTGAAAAGCGAAACAGGGGTGCCGCACAACCGTTCTTGAGACAAGCCATCGCGGTGGTTGGTCATGGTCCAGAGCAGGTCACAACAGACGGACGGACATCGCTCTTATCCGCGTGCAATACGTGAGGTAACTGGCAATGATGTGGTGCATCGGACAAATATGTATTTGAACAATCATCTCGAACAAGACCACCGAGGCATCAAACAACGCTAGTATCCCATGCGTGGCTTCGGGAGCTTTGTATCGGCGGCTCGCGAGTGCTCGTGCGTTTGATGAATGACGCCAGTATTTCCGTTATCGTTCTACACCAAGGGAAACTCTGTCACGAGAACAACAACGATGGATCTTCTGTGAGCGACGAGCAGCTTTGCAAGAACTGATGGGCGCAGTCGCATAGTTCTGCAGATGGGGTTGAAGAGACGTCACATGGTCTTGTGGAACTTGGCGTTCTCAGCTCTGACAGAACCGTGCGAGTGCAATTGCCGGGTCTCTCAGTCACGAAGAAATTCTCATCACAAAAGCATGGGCTGAGGATCCTGGAGCGCTTCATCTCCCATCTGGTATGCTCCAGATATTTACGGCTATAGGAAGGATATACCCATTCACGAAATCAGCTTCACTCTGGAGAAAAGGACCTCTGTAGCTCGGAGAGACCACCTCCCCGCGCTGCTTCCATCTTGAGCAGGTGATTGAGCCATGTTCCGATGAGATGCGGATGCTCCTGCCGCGCCAATGCTTCAAGGAGCGTAAACAGAAAAAGGCTTGAGACGTTTGACACAGATCCGATTAGGAGCGTTCCACGGCTGCACAAGCGTGTCCAGAACTGCAAGGCCTGCTCGTCATGATTCGAGAGCCTCTAAGCAGAGATGCAATACTTATCAGTCAAGTGTACCAATGCTCATGCATGGTGGAAACGGAGCGTTCCTCAAGCACATGCCCTTTGTGAGCATGCGACAACGCCACGCCTCCTCCAGCAGCAACCGCCAACGGGAAAGCGTTTCAGAGAGAGGGAGCCCACCACTCACCAACCCACTTACTCCATGAGAAATCTTCCTTCTCAGGGCCAGCGGGATCAACCGGTTAGTCGTTTCCACAACTGGCACAACGCACAGAGAGATTTTGCGGCAGAGCAAAAAACGAGTGAAGCAATGCATCACTCGTCCCGGCTCATTTTATGGAGGCGCAATGAGCCGGGGCTCTTCCCTGTTGCACGCTTGATATTGCGGCTCAGGTGGCTGGCGGAATCATAGCCGCAAAGTTCCGCAATGATTGCAAGGCTACTCTCTGAATGGTGTAGCATACCTAATGCACGGCGTAGGCGTACAGACTGGAGATACTCCTTTGGCGACTGGCCGCGTAGGCGCATAAATTGCGCGCGAAGAAACGAAGGTGAGCAACCCAGTTCGCAGGCAACATCCTTGATCAGCACGCTCACACTGCTACGTTCAGCGATGATACGTTCCGCCTTGAATAGGAGCTGTTCTGCCTCGGAAAGCTGTTCTTGTTCTTGTGCACGTAGAAGCTGAATGTCGAGCTGCCCCAGGAGATAGAAAATCATCTCCTGACTCCCTGTCGTGTGAGAAGCGCGCTCGCGTACAATAGTGCCAAACAGGCGTTCAAACGTATGGTCTGTGTCATCCAGGCACATGCGTGGCCAGGAACGATCCACCGGAGCGTCTATCTGAACCCAGAAATTCGAGTAATCGGTCAGGGCAATTTCAGCATGTACCGTGTGAGGCGGAGTGAGCAGTAACATGCCTGGTTGACTTTCATATACTTCTTCCCCGAGGGGGCATCTGATATATCCTGTGCGGTAATAAATCAGTTCCCACGTAGAATGTTGATGTGGAAGAAAATTCTTTCCTCGCGGGGCTACCCATGTTCCTGCCTCTTCCAGACATAAATGTGATTTGGGCGTTTTGTGCAAATGCTCTGGCGTTTTATGCATTGTGTATAGCTCCATTCCCAGGTACACTTACCTCCATCTCATGCGAAGTATACCAGGAAATCCTATCCTTTACAATTTATCTGTGCATGAATCAGTACACTTTTCTGCAATATGCAAGTGTGTAGCTGCATGCTCATGAAGCTATTTTTTCGCCGCAAACACCGTATATTTGTAGTCTTCATGCGTCCTCAATACGAGCAAGGAGGGTATATGTGAGGCTTGTAGAGGCAAACAAGTTTTGGCCACACATACCTTCAATCAAGGAGGTAATGATAAACAAATCCTCGACCTATCTTGAGTCTTTCGCTGCTTAGCCCACTCTTGCGGAAGGCATCATGTCAGGCTGACGTATCCACGGATAGACAACATCGAATTGTCAACGATTGACCAGTGCACGCATGTATCAAAGCAACGTTGCCAGGTACAGCACATGTTCAAAGGAGATAGAGATGCTTCTACACACGTACACCCGTCGCCAAACGCTGCAACTCCTTGGCACCGGCGCATTAGGGGCTATGCTTGCTAGTTGTAGCTCATCCTCTGCAAAAGAATTTGTCATCTTAAGCATAGCTGATCCCAATCAAAACAAACCACTTATCCAGGCAATTGAAGCTGCGCACCCGGGCGTCAAGCTCGTGTGGCGTCAATTGACATCTGAGACCTTCACTGAACTATTCACAGCAGCTTCGGTGGCAGGTGATCAGATTGACCTGGTGGATTTGAACGGTCAGGACCTACATCGCTATGCAGTAGACCATAGCCTGATGGATCTGTCTAATCTTGCCTATAAAGGTCGTTTCCATCCCATCGGCCTGCAAGCATTTACCATTAGCAAAAAGCTGTGGGCATTACCACGCGGCGGCATCAGTGGTTTTACCTTTTTCTATAATAAGAAATTGCTGGCGCAGATTGGCATGACCCGCGAGCCACAGACGTATGACGATCTAAAAATGCTCGCTTCGAAGCTAAATAAGATCGGCGTTCCGCTTTTTATCCATCCCGGCCAGGATATTTATCTGTGGCCTGTCTGGTATTTTTGGGCCTATGCCCAGACGACCAATAACCAGAGCGATGAATACACCTTTCAGACGCTGGCTGGTAACAAGAAATTCACCGATCCCGAAAGTGTGGAGGCACTAGAAATCATTGCCAGGTTCGCTCAGGATAATTTGTTTATTCCCTCGACGAACAGCCTGACTTCTACCGCGGCCTGGCTTCTTTTCACACAAGGAAAAGGAGCGTTCTATTACAGCCACACAAGCAGTATTGGGACATATAGGCAAGGCAACTTCCCAATGCTGGATATGTCTCTGATTGCGCCGGTACTTGCGGTCTCAAATACAGCAGTGAAGCGACAGATGCCGGGCGGCACAGGAAATGCGCTCGCCATGTACCATAAGATTGACCCGTCCCGTACACAGCTTGGCTATAGCATTATGAACCTGATGACCAGTGACAAATGGGTGAAGTGGACAAATACCCTCAATGGCGACCCTGTATCATGCAATACGAATGTGCAGGCTAGTTCAGACCCGATAGCACTCAAGTATAACAAGGAGTGTGCTCCAAACCAAATTATTTATCTAGACTGGTATTGGCCGCCTGAAATTACCAATGCTTTTCAGCAGAACATCCAGGGCATCGTAGCTGGCATGATAAAGCCAGCTGAAGCGGCTCGATCCATTCAACAAATGATGGATCAGTTGCGTCGAGAAGGCTATACCTTCCAGAGTTAACATGCCGGATGGAGGGTTGTACCTCTTTAACCTCATTATCATCTCATTGTGCGTTGGCTGTCTACGGCAGTTACCACTAATGCATGAACTAGCTTCTAGCTTGGAGGGGGATATCGTGGCAAAATTTCAGATAGCAACCAGTGCTGAGCCAAAATCGAAGGCAACGGATTTCAATAGAATACGTTTGAAAGATGGCAAAGGCCGAGGGAGAAAGCGCTGGACACGAGCGTTAGAACCTTATATCTGGTTACTACCGGCCGTGCTGCTCTACGGCATATTCAAGCTCGTGCCCATGGTGGCAGGGATATGGCTCTCCCTACTCAAATGGGATGGCATTGCCGCTCCCACGTTTGTTGGGCTCCGCAATTTCGTGAATTTGTTCAGCGACCCTTTTCTTGGTCCCGCGTTGTGGCATAACATACAATATGCGCTTGGGACCGTCATTGGCAAGATCGTCCTGTCGCTCTTTTTGGCCGTTTTGTTGAACCAGGGATTGCGAGGACGCAGCATCTACCGGACCTCCTTGTTTATGCCAGTTGTGATGTCTTTCGTCATTGTCGCCTTCCTCTGGTCATGGCTCTATGATTATCAATTTGGGCTGATCGATAACTTTTTGCGCCTGATTGGGCTAAAAGTGTTCGCTATCGCCTGGCTGGGTAATCCGCAGACAGCATTGTGGGCAGAAATCGTCGTCGACATCTGGAAATGGTATGGCTTTCATATGGTGATTTTCCTGGCGGCGTTGCAAACTATTCCGCAGGAACTGTATGAAGTTGCGCGGGTCGATGGTGCATCGCGTCTACATCGCTTCTTTTACGTTACCTTGCCACTCCTTCAACCTGCCTTCTTGATTAACGTCACGATCTCACTCATGGGTGCGTTTAATGCATTTGACATTCCATTCCTTATGACCCAGGGCGGGCCAGATAATGCGACAAATGTATTGGGCTTGCAGAGTTACGTTGATGCGTTCAAATTCAATCAGCTTGGCTATGGAAGTGCATTGTCATACGCATTGTTTGTGTTTATTGCTATCCTGGCCTTACTGCAGATCAAGTTTATGGCCCCACGCGACATGGCGACAGTGAAGTAAGGAGAAAGAACATGAGCACGATCAACACATCTTCGTTCGCAATGAGACGATCCTGGCTACAAGGTGCCTGGTTACAATCGAATAAATTGCTTCCCAAATTGCTCAGCCACCTGGCATTGATATTGTTCAGCTTTGTCATCGTGTATCCGGTCGTCTGGATGGTTCTGGCCTCGTTTAAATCCCAGAGCGATCTTTTCTCTAATGCCTGGGGTCTGCCAAAGGCGCTCGATTTACAGAACTACACGATTGCATGGCAGCAAGCCAATCTCGGTTATGCGCTCTTCAACAGTATATTCACCTCCGTGGGGGCGACTCTGCTGGTGATTGCCCTTGCTGCGCTGGCAGGCTATGCGCTGACTACATTTAAGTTTCGCTATGCGGTAGCTATCTTTCTGGTTTTTGTGCTCACTATGCAAGCGCCGGTGCCGATCATTCCGATGTATGTTGTGATGGTGGTATTGCATCTGACGGATAGTCTACTCGGATTGATCCTCGTGTGGGCAGCAACAGGGCTGCCAGTTTCGATCTTCATCTTCTGGGGATACTTTCAGACGGTTCCGCGCGAACTGCATGAGGCAGCAGTCATCGATGGTTGTAGCAACTTCCAGGCATTTATGCGGGTTGTTCTGCCTATATCTGGTCCCGCAGTCGCTACCGTGGGAATCCTGGAGTTTATCGCGGCCTGGAACGATTATCTGACTCCTTTGATCCTGATTCGTACTCCTAACCTGCGCACACTCCCGCTCGCTATCCAGGTGTTTTTCTATCTTTTTAACAACGTGCAATGGGGACAGGTCTTTGCTGCACTCACCGTGGGCATGCTGCCAACGCTCATCCTCTACCTGTTCTTGCAGCGTTGGTTCATTCAAGGGTTAACATCTGGAGCTGCAAAAGGATGATGCGTGGTATTGCTTACAACATCTATATATTCCGAGACTCCGTCTCGAAGATAGTGAAAGGATAATAGTTATGCAATTGAGTTTTTTGACTGGCAACGTGCAAGATCTAGAGAAGGCAGCGCGACTAGGATTTGATGGTATTGAGCTCCAGGCTGGCGCGTTTGTGCAAGCAACGGAAGGCCAGATCAATCATGAGGCTATTGCTCAGGCCAAACGGTTGCGCGAAAAGCATCGAGCGAATATCAATTCACTTGCCTTCTACGAGATTGCCTTCAAGCAGCAGGTCTACTCATCGCCCGAGATCGTGCTTAAAGCCTATGAGCAGGTCCTCAACGCTGCGGAAGCAATTGGCGTTACGGTCATTGCGAGTATGGCTGGCTTTGATGCCAAGCGTGATTGGCACGCGAATATTCAGCTCTTTGCCGACCGCTTTGGTCCAGTCGCTGATCTCGCTGAAAAGCGGGGAATTAAGCTCGCCTTTGAAAACTGGATGGCGATTCAAGGCAAACTGCCATTCCGTCCGGTCAATATCGGTGGTTCGCCAGATACCTGGGACGCGATGTTCACTGCGGTTCCATCGAAAGCTTTAGGCCTGGAATTTGATCCTTCACACCTGTATTGGCAGGGTATTGACCATATTCGAGCACTTCACGAGTTCAAGGATCGCATCTATCACGTCCATGCCAAAGATACAGAGATGTTGCCTGAACGTCGCTATCGTGGTGGAGTGAATGGGGATTACTTCCGTTTTCGTATCCCTGGTTACGGCGAGATCAACTGGACACAGTTTATCACGGCCCTGGATGAGATAGGGTACAGCGGTGATGTTGCTATCGAGCATGAAGATCCTGTGTACTGGGATGATCGCTTCGATGAAGGGCTGGATCGTGGCTGGCAGGTGCTCAATCCTTTGATTCACCCTCAGGAGCGCATCTAACGACGGATAGACAGCTGTATCTCTATGCGCTAACCTTTAGCGCACAGAGATACTCATTATGCCTGCCTCAGACAGGCTGATTGAGAAAGGAATGACGTATCTTTATGAGTAAGAAGCCACGTCTTGGTTTTATCGGTGTTGGTATGATGGGGCAGATTGCCCATCTTGCCAATTATGCACGCCTACGCGATGCCAACGAGTGTGAAATCATTGGCATTACCGATCTCAAACCTCTGCTCGCTCGTGCGGTCGCTGAAAAATATAACATCCCGCGTATTTATGCCGATGCAACCGAGCTTTTGCGTGATCCAGCAATTGATGCCGTGGTTTGCATTCAACAATGGCCGAACAACTATGGCCTGGTCAAGCAAATTCTCCAGGCAAAGAAATCTGTCATCACAGAGAAGCCTATGGTTGGACGATTGGATGAAGCGCAGGAACTGGCGGCGCTGGCCCACGACAACGGTGTTTTGTATGCCGTAGGATTTATGAAACGGTATGACACGGGTGTCGAGATGGCGAAACAGCTTTTTAAGGGGGTTCAATACAGTGGCGAGCTTGGTGACCTTGTTGCCGTTGAGGCCTTATGTGATGGTGGTGACTGGATACAGAACGCCGGATCATCTATCGCGGTTGATGATCCAACGCCGCTCCCACCACTTCAGCCTACCTATCCCGATAGTTGTACGACACCAGCACAGCGTGCGGCCTATGGCTACCTGGTTAACATCTTCGCGCATAATATCAATCTCTGCCATCACTTCTTAGAGGCGGAAATGTCGGTCTATGCGGCACAATTTCGTGGAAGTCGAGGTATGCAAGCCCTGCTGAGAAGCGGCAATGTACTGGTTACGGTGCATGGTACGACGAGCGCCAGCCACGAATGGCGCGAGTATACCACCTTTACCTTTGAACGAGGGCAACTGGTGGTCAAAACACCTGTTCCGCTCAATCGGCAACAATCGGCAACGGTCTATCTGACTCGCCCAGCTGAGCGCGGCTTTGTTACCAACGAATATCATGCCCCGGTCGACTGGGCCTTCTTTCGTGAAGCGCAAGGCTTCATTGATGCATTGGCGGGCAAAGCGCCTCTGCGCGCAGCAGTGGAAACCTGCCTATGGGATGTTCGTGTGATGGAACGCATTATTGATGTAGCGGAGGTCATCTAACGTATGCAACGTACACAACTGGCTATTAACTCGGTCTCGACAAAACAATCTGGCCTGGAAGAGGCACTGGCGGCCTACGCTGACGCGGGATTTTCCAATGTCGAGTTTGTGCTATCTCACGTCAAAGCGTACCTGGCCCAGGGTCACTCCCTGGAAGCTGTACGCGATCTGCTTGATCAGCATCGACTGCACGCGATTGGGGGCTTCGAAACCCACTGTACCTGTTTCGGATCACCAGAGGAGCAGCATGCCAATCATGAACTTTTGTTGCAGAATGCACAGCTCATTCATGATCTGGGTGGTGGCACCATGGTCGTAGGAACTGATGGGCCATCCAACGGCGCGTCAATTGAGGCATTGGATACAATTGCGTCCACATTCCGTTCCCTGCTCAAGCAGATGGAGCACCCGAATGTTTCTATCGCCCTGGAGTTCAATTGGTCACCAATTGTACGCAGCTTGCAAAGTGCGGTACTCGTGGCAGAGCAGGTGGATCATCCACAATTTGGGGTGCTTTTTGATCCTGCCCACTATTACACAACAGTTACCAAGTTTGAACATCTCGTGCCGGAAACGGTGCGTTGGATCAAACACGTACACCTGAACGATATGAGGAACAAGCCAGGGGAATTGAGCAACTGTAACAGTGATCGTGTGCTACCGGGGCAGGGAGTATTGGATCTGCAAGCCATCATTTCACGTCTGGAAGAGTATGGCTACCGAGGCCTTTTCTCTATCGAGATGTTTAATGCGGAGTTATGGGCATTACCCTCTGCAACCGCCGCGGCGCAATGTTATCAGAGCCTTCTTCCTTTGTGTAGAGATTAAGCAACATTGCTCCTTGCTACTGAACGATCAATTTAGTAGCAAGGAGCAACATATCAAGTTTCCAATCCTTCTTCTCACTGTACTTCTTTCACCAAAACGGGTGGTATTGTCAACTTGGTAACAGGGCTGAACAATGTGTTAAAGTAGCTCTATGGAAACATGCACAACTGCTCCCGATTACAAAGGGTACCGCTTTCCACCTGAAATTATCAGTCACGCTGTCTGGTTGTATTTTCGCTTCTCACTCAGTTTTCGCGATGTCGAAGAACTGATGGCACAACGTGGAATTATCCTCACTTATGAAACCGTCCGGCAATGGTGTTTGAAGTTTGGGCAGACCTACGCCAATGGACTGCGCCGCCGCCGTCCTCGCTGTGGGGATAAGTGGCATATGGACGAAGTCTTCCTCACAATCAGGGGCAAGAAACATTACCTGACTATTTCCTGAGTTCTGACACTTCCCTTGCAGGAACTGGTTGGCTTTGAGGTAGCATGTGATGGCGGCGAGTCCCTGACGCAATTCTTGTCGATAGCGCCCATTGCCCTTGTTGCTAAAACTGCCGAGCCACTGGTAGCTGTGGGCCTAGCTGATGACGGTTCTCGTCCGCACAACCTGCCCGCGCTTGCGTCCGGTGTAACCAGGAGCGCAGACCTCATCCAAACGGCGAAAGGACGGGGGCAAGTCGTCAGTCTGAGGCAACGCACGTTGCCGAGCCGCTTCTCGCGTCCCGTCGAGATCAAAGACCAGCCAAGTGTTTCCCGCTCGATCCACCAGGCCCCCTGTTTGTTTTTCCTGCGCGGCTGTGGTGAGAGGACGGCTGAGCAGGTCGTCGAGAAAGAGGATGCGCAAGGCTTCGATGGGGGCCTCGGTCAGTGCCGCCAAAAAGCGCGACAGCGCCGAGCGGGAGGGGAGCCGGTCACGCTCAAACAAGGCCATGAACGGGATCGCAAAGGGCTGGATCCGCTCGTAGAAGGCCTCCAGGGTGCGCTCTCCGCTGATCGTGTAGCCGAAAAGGACGGCGAGAAAATCGATGACCTCATAGCGCCCGAAGCGTCGTCGCGCAAAATGCACGTGTTCACTGATCTTGGTCAGGACACCGTGCTTGCGTATGTGTGCTGCAATCAGAGCCACTTCCCCGAACCAGGACGGCGTTGAGGGAACTGACTGAGAGGAGGTCTGAATGACCCCCCCAGATCTTTGCTACTCACCACGGACGCTCCTTGTTCAGAGACAGATGCTTTCTTTCGAGGTTGAGAAGGTGCATGGGGTCACTGGTGCCATGAGGTGAAGGGGTTCTTGCTCACAATGGCTCTGGAGAGGTGCGTCATCCCTCGCAGCTTGAGCAGAGACCCCCTCAAAGCGGGTTCAGGCTTTCCTCCTTCATCGACTGGCTTCGTTAGATGAGTTGGGCCTGTTGGAGCACCTCTTGCGCTTTTTTCGCGCCTTTTTCTCCCCCGTACTTCTTGAAAATGTCGACGAATGCCTGGTGTGCTGCTGGATCGGATGGAACGGAGCACACTTTTCCACAGAGGGTCTGATCCAACCAGTGAAAGATGACCGCATGGGCATAGCTCAAGCCTCCCATCTGACAATGGCTCGAAGCTCCCTCGCTTCTCTTAAACAGGTGGACGGAGCGTTCACATGGTAGCGACAAGATAAAATCCAACAGGCCGACCACAATGGCGGAGGTCGAGGCGGCAGCGTCCACAATGTCGTCCTCACTGAACAAGAAGAGCATAGGGTTCCTGAACTGGGACTCCAGCCCTTTGAGCGTGAAGGGCGCATAGGCATCGGGCCACTCATGCGGCTTGCGAATGCCCAACGTCCATTGGGCATGCTGGAACCCCCAGCGAGCTGCTGGGCTCAGCCTCATCAGAACACTGAACAGAAGGTCGATCACCTGGGCATTGTGCAGGCCCTTGAGGCCAGCCCTGGCCGCTTCTCCGCAGTCTACCACCAGCGTGTTGGCGATGCAGGCTTTGATGCGCGGCTCACGGCTCGCGGCTCTGGGCGCGAGATAGCCACCTGCTGAATACCCAATCAAGGCCACTTTGTCCTGCTCCACATCAGAGCGGCTGAAGAGGTAGTCAACGACAGCACTGACAGGCTTCTCGTAGTCTGGTCGGAACAGGAGACCGGGATCGGCCTTGAGTGCTGCCCATTGTCCAGGACCCTCGAAGATGAGACAGTGCCAACCTGACTTCGCCGCGACAGGACCGATCCAGCTATAGACCTCTTCCATGGTCGAGTCGAAGCCCCCCAAGGCAATGAGCGTCGGTCGCTTCCCCTCACCCCCGGCAATGAAGTAGGCTGGCAGTTTTGCGCCTTCAAAGTCAATGTCGAATGATTCGATGGGCTGATCCATCAACCGGATCATGTGGTGGAAACAGTCCCGGCTTTGTTGCCACAGCGCGGTATGTCGTGGGTCAGTAGAGTGTGCATAAAAGACCGCCATGCGATAATAGTTGCAGGCTTTGAGATACGCGCCACGGGCTCCTCCCTGATCGCCAGCGCGCTCTGCGTCTTGTGCATAGGCTGCCACGCGGTCAGCCGTCGCGCTCCACTCGTGTATCCAACTCTCAAAGTTGCCATTGTGGATACGCTCCATAGTCTCCATACATTCCCCAAAATCGGCAGCTCCGGCCTGCTGGGTGGAGATGCCTCGGGCGAATTCAAAGTCAAATCCCCCGACCATCTTGTTGGCAAAGTTGACCTTCATAAGACAATCCCTCTCTTTCGGTAGCGCATGCAGAACTAGCTCTCTGCAGGACGCTGAGTCGAACAGAACCAGGCTTTGAGCGTGGCAACGTCAACGAGTTGCAACGAATGGCTCGGCGCTCCCAGCACTCGCTCCAATGCCCCAGTATAGACAGCCACCGTCCGTTCGATGTGGCCGAACTGCTCAGATCCGAACTGACCAGAGAGGAGCAGTTCGGAAAGCCGGTTGCCATGATCATTGAGCAGGGAGACGACCACCTGACCCGCCTCGTCTGGATAGCTGGTTCTCAGGGTTCCCTCTTCAAGACCCTGGCGAATAATGGCTGCAAGCCAGGGCGTGACCCGCTTGATGCGGGCCTCATGGAGTTTGTGGCGAACGAGCGCATTCTCATCGGCATACCAAACACGCAAGAATCCGAGCAGCGTGTCTTTCTGAGCAGTTTTCCATTGAGCCAGTTGGACAAAGAAGTGCTGGAGTTTTTCAAGCGCAGAAAGTGTAGAATCGTGCGTGATGGCAATGAGAAGCTGTTCCCCCTCGTCCAGCAGATGTTCGATGAGCGCCTCCAGCAACGCCTGCTTGGAGCCGAAGTAGTGGTAGAAGGCTCCTTTGGAGATCTGGAGGTCATCGAGCACATCCTGGATCGCCATCTGCTCATAGCCTTTCGTTTGCACCAGTCGTCTGGCTGCGTCGAGAATAGCACCGCGTTTCACACGGTATTCTTGTTCTTTGACGGGGCGTGCCATCATCCCTTCTTTCTAGTTAGTAAACCGACCGATGGTTTACTAACTAGAAAGAAGTATACCTGCCGAAATGAGGGTTGTCAACTGTTATCTGGAAAGTATGGTCACGTCTCACTTATCTCATTCTGAGTAATCAGCGATTTCAATCCCTCTAGAGGTCGTAGGACAGCAATAAGCTCTTCTTTTAGCGGGAACACATGAAATTCTTGAGCTCAAAAAGTAGAGCTTGTCAGGGGAATAAACTCATCCTTCACCGAATTTGAGACAGAACCGAAAAGTGAGCAGCTTTTGCCCTCAAACATGGATCTGTTCCAATCTTGGTGATGGAGAGTAGCGTCACGCAAGGCGAGGAGCACCGGGACAGAAAAACAGATGCACAAGTGAGAAAAGGAGCTTCTTGCTAGACGAGGACTGGGTTAAGAGCATCTCAGCATCACCAAAAG
>DATAYF010000627.1:0-4864 GCA_036272735.1 Ktedonobacteraceae bacterium | reverse complement strand
GTGGCATGTATCGGGCCAGTGGTTACGTTGCCCCAGGCGCGGCGCCAGGGCATCGGAGCGGCGATGACACTAGTGGTATTGCGAGAGGCGCGTGCGCAAGAATATCGTATCAGCGTGCTTACCGCTTCGCCAATGGGCATCAATATCTATCGCCGTATTGGCTTTCAGGAGTATGGTACATTTAGCGTCTACTGTGTAACGCTATAAATACTAGAAAACTGTGTTACACATGGAAAAAGGCAAGTAAGTTTGCATCCCACGGCATCGGGACTTGAATGATAGAAAGGAATGTATCCATGGAAAACAACGACATGCATGGACATCATCTATCCATTTCCGCAACAGGCGACAAGGTTTCCTCACCGAACGATCTGGCAACTTTATTTAATGAGGTACGTCCTGCACGACTCGTTCTGCGCCGTTTGCGGCCGACAGATGGACCTGCGATGTTCGCCGTGCATGGCGATCCGGCGACCTACCACTACAGCCCTAGAGCCCTAAGCCCTGCTACCCCACATCCTGATCTAGCAACCAGCGAAGAGATGTTACGATCATGCCTGCATGACTGGGAAACCTATGGCTTTGGATACTGGGCCGCTATCCTTGCGCAGGAGGAGAAGATTATCGGCTTTGGTGGAGTAGAAAACCGAGTCTGGCGTGATCGGGATGTGCTGAACCTATACTATCGGTTCACGCCCAGCGCCTGGGGCCACGGCTACGCCACCGAACTAGCAAAGACGGCGGTAGCCCTTGCACGAGAACATCTCCCACAATGGCCTGTGATTGCCCGTACAAGATCTCAGAATATTGCTTCCATCCGAACTGCTGAGCGGGCCGGGTTGCTGCGACGACCCGATCTGGACACTGAACATATTGTTTTCGCGCTTGGCTGGGACACCCGTCGATGATGCTAAGAACGAATGCTAGAGAAGAGCTATAGTCGAGCGTTCTGTAATAAAGCGTTACAAAGGAGAAGCATTATGAGCGACAATGGCCTGATCACTGTTGCGAGCAGGTTCAGCGTTCGTGAAACGATAAATCGATTGACTACTGCTGCCACCGGAGCCGGTTTGCTCATCTTCGCCCACATCGATCACGCAAAGAATGCCACGCAGGTTGGCATGGAACTACGTCCGACCGAACTGCTGATCTTCGGTAATCCCAAGGGTGGTACACCACTCATGCAAGACAAGCAAACTATTGGCATCGACCTGCCGTTCAAGGCGCTTGCCTGGGAGGACGAAAATGGGAAGGTGTGGCTGACATATAACGAGGCTACGTGGCTTGCCACACGTCATGAATTGGGAGCCAGCAACAAGGGTGCTGTCGAGGCAATAGAAACTGGTGTAGCAGTGCTCACCCAAACAATCATCGATAGATAGGCATACACTATGTCCACAGGGGGCATAGCGTATGTCTACATATCATCGATATGTAGAACCAACATACTCGCTTAAAAGATGACGTTGGCATCCTCAATTCCCTGGGCTAGAGCAAGCCAGCAAATGAACTTTAATAAAAGGAGCCTCATGTACAAGGAGTATCACAAATTGGTGCGCGATGATATCCCTGAAATCATTCGCCGCAAAGGTGAGCATTGTGAAGTTGCAGTGATGACAGAAGAAGAGTATCGACAAGCCCTCCGAGAAAAACTGGTTGAGGAGGCCAAAGAGGCCGCGCAAGTGGAGACGCTTCAGGAACTGGTTACGGAATTGGCTGATGTGCAGGAAGTACTTGATACGCTCAGGACAACCTGCGCGCTTTCGCAAGAAACGATTGTGCAGGAGCAAGTACGCCGAAGAGCAGAGAGAGGCGGTTTTCAGCAGCGGCTTCGTCTGCTTTGGACAAAATGAACAAGACGTTTACGGCTCTCCAAAGCTATTATGGAAAAACCAATAGACTTTTTTCCATAATTGACGTTTAGACTAATTCGCATCGGAATCGCCGTGAAGCCGCTTCGCAGGCTGATCCAGACAAATTAGTCTAAACACCAAACATAAGAAACACCAACTTTTTGCAACGTGAAGGTGCGATTACCCTGCCATAAAATGCCCATCAATTGACAAATGCATCTTTATTATGTTATAACTAGATACAACGTTGTACCTACGTAAGGACGAAAATCTTTTATCTCAAGGAGGAGCAATGATGTTTCACTCTCGCGATATTGCGCGTCCCCCATTCAGACAACAACAATTACAAGCGGAAGGAGTTCTTTTTCACAAAAAGCGAAGCACAATCCTGTATTTAAGCATCCTCAGTTCTCTTCTCCTCTCCGTATGTTTTTTCGCTTTCTCTCCACAAGCATATGCAGCCCGTCCTCCTGCCCATGCCCGTCACCATGCGCGTGCCCCTTTCACTAACCCTATTCTACCAGTCCCTGATCCCTTTGTGACACGTTACAACGGAACCTATTACGTATTAGGGACGACTGGAAACAATGTGACGATCTGGTCGTCTCCCTATCTTGAGTCTGTGAGTCAGAAGCCAACGGTAGTCTGGACGCCGCAGACAGGGCAACCAGCGTATCAGATCTGGTCCCCATCGCTCTTCTTGCTTAACTACCACGGGGCACCACATTGGTTTGTCTACTATACTGCCGCTTCGACTAACGATAACGCAAATCATCGCATTTATGTGCTGATGAGCAATGGTCGCGACCCACTTGGTCCCTATACATTTCAAGGGCAACTTGCAGGCTCAGACAATACGACCACGATTGATCCTTCTATTATTCTAATTCATAGTCAGCTCTACATTCTGGACGTAGAGGAGCCAGGTGTACAGCATGTTGGTGAGCCTGGGGCTAATGTCACGTATATCGCGCCGCTGAGTGATCCATTAACCCAGAGTGGTCCCAGCCAGTCGCTCATTTACCCTGATCAATCCTGGGAGCGCGGCGGCGGATCTGGACAATCAACCTATCCAGTATCTGAAGGCCCCGAAGCACTGTATCACAATGGCAAGACCTTTATCGTGTACTCGGGTAGCGATACAGGTGATTATACCTACTGCCTTGGTTTGCTCACCTACAACGGCGGAGATCCGCTAGACTTTCATTCCTGGAGCAAGAGCGGACCTGTTTTCCAGTATAGCGCTGCCAACGGTGTGTATGGACCAGGGCGTGCATCTTTTACGACCTCACCTGATGGTACACAAAGCTGGATGGTCTACCATGCCAAAACCTCTTCAGCCTATATCTACAGCGGTCGTACCACACGTGCCCAACAATTTAGCTGGAACCAGGATGGGACACCCAACTTTGGCGTTCCTGTCAGCACGTCGACGCCGATCACGCCACCATCTGGCGAATAAGCACGCATGGTATCTTTATGCATGGATCTGGACGCTTACCATTCGCGGCGGAAGGCCCCTGCATGCATGCAGGGGGATGGAAGCCGCGCCACCGGCAGGCGGAGAAACCCCTTGACAGGAAGAGCCATGTATGGTACATTTGTTCTAACAAGGCTCCATAAGTCCGTCAGGTGAAAAAAACTACGGCAGGAGAACCTCTCTCTTCTCTTCGTTGGTGTCGCCTGGAGGCGGGTGCAAGTCGCAACGAAGAGGAGCAACCAGCCGGCTGGGGAGGCCTTCTGGCACTCCTCACGGTCATGTCCTCTCCCGTTCGAGTTGGTCGGCTTGAAATGCTCTCGGTCTCCGACAAGAGCCTCTCGTAAGAGAGGAAGCGTTGGAACGACGGGAGCACCCCTCGGCTTTTAGCCGCAGGGAGTCTCAGTGTTTCAGTGCGATGAGATGGTAGGGAACATTGCGGATATATAAAATGAAGCCGCCTTTTCTACTGTAGAAAGGGGGGCTTCTTTATTTACGAATTTACTAGTTGGGTATATATTTATTTAGCAAGCATATGAAGGAACTTCTATCCAAAAGCCATGAATAAAATGCTCTCGACTATACTGAGCTCCCAAGTAAGCCGAGAGCATCCTGTCTATTTGGGAGACATTAATTGAAAAATGGCAGTTTCCCTTGTACTGGTAATTGCTAGAGTGAGCTCTTCCTGCAACTAGCGACCAGGACAGCAGGTACATCTGCCCACACTGGTCTGCTTACATGCGACAGAGATGGCGAATCGGGGGTATTACCGTTGGTAACGCCTAGCTCGCTCAGGTGCACAAGCTGTAGCCCGGCATCAGTGAGCGCGTTGACGTATGTCGAGAGCGTTCGGTGATATGCGCCGACTTTGCCAGGAGGTCCTGGTCGAGTGTCTGATCGCCAATGGCCTTCTATAAAATATCTGCCAATGGTGCGTACTGTTCCCTCTGGTGTATCCATTTCCCCTGATCGTGAAGTGTGGAAGCAGGGGTGGAGGATGGCAAAGACAAACAATCCAGAGGGCTGGAGAATGCGCGCGACGCTATGCAGTGTCGGGGTAAGATCTGCGATATCCATCAGTGCCATAAAACAAACAATGGCATCGAACAGACCAAGCGCCTCGCTGTCGAGACTTCGGGCGTCAGCCTGAAGATATTCAATTCCGAGCGCGTTGGTCTCTTCATGGTGGCGTGCAATGGCAAGCAGTTTCGCTGAAAGATCGATGCCAACGACATGTGCGCCCTGTGTTGCAAGGTAACGTGCAACTCTGCCCTGGCCACAAGCGAGATCACAGATGCGCTGTCCGATGACATCACCTAGGAGCGATTCCACCATCGGAAAGAAGGCATCCTCGTGCATCGAGTGTGTGCCGACCCAATTATCATACCATTCGGCGATGTTGTCATAAGTACTCATGATTACTAACTCCCTCCCTGGCTCTGTCCTGCAAATTCATCACATGCTCTACTCTACCATCTTCTTTTTTAATACGGCAAAGTACTGCTGCTTTTCACCTTACAGCAGCCCAAACAAA
>DATAYF010000626.1:0-9436 GCA_036272735.1 Ktedonobacteraceae bacterium | reverse complement strand
CGATGTGGTTGGTTGGGATCACCGTATTGTGGTAGACGTTCTGGGCAATCTCATTCTTGTTGATAGCCAGCGCGAAGGCCTGGCGAATCTTGATATTATTGAACGGTTTGGTCAGGTAGTTCATGGTGTAGTAGTAGAGGTCTAGTTGTGGTACCTGGTGGAACTGGTTATTGGGTAGCGCTTTGGCCGCGCTTAACTGCGGTGATGGAACACCCGCATTATCGATCTGGTTGGCCTGGTAGGCGCTATACTCGGTGTCCGCGTTCTGATAGAAGGGGAAAATGACTTTTTTAAGTTGCGGTTTCTTCCCATAATAATGGGGATTGGGCACGAACTCGATGTCTTTACCATGCTGGTATTTCGAGACCATCCAGGGACCATCGCCGCCGATACCCTGTGCGAGATGGTCAGCAAAGTTGTTGCCGTATTTCTGGATCATGCTCTTCTCGACCACGTAGGAGCAGGAATACGAGAGGGCATCGAGGAAATAGGCAGCTTTTTTGTTGGTTTTGATGATCACGGTATTCGCATCAGGAGCCAGCAGGCTATCGCCGATCAGCGTCGGGATCTTGCCCGCCAGCCGCTTGTCGGAATCGAGCACGAGATTGAGGTAAGATGGCGAGGCGGCCGACTTCACGTTAGGATCAAGGGCGCGGTCGATGCTATACACCACATCGGCTGAGGTCAATGCGGTGCCATCGCTGAACTTCAAATTCGGTCTGAGCTTAAAGGTCCAGGTGGTGCCATCAGCAGCGACGCTATGGCTGGCGGCGAGCTGATCGACAATTTGGAGCTTGTCGTTGAGCTGCACCAGGCCGGTAAAGACCATATCAATAGCATTGATCGACAGCAGATCGGTCGTCACCGCGGGATCAAACGACTTAATGTCGCTACGTCCGCCTAGTGGAGCAACGTAGATCTGCTTGTTGGCAGCCGCTTTGCTGGTGCTTGTCGTGCCTTGCCCACCGCCGCCGCAAGCTGCGAGCAGCAGTGAGAGCAGACACAACAACATGGGAAGGAAGCTTTTGGGTATTTTTTTACCAGGTTGCATGGGCTATTCTCCTTGGTGTGCCATATGAGTGGGGGCTGAGAAAATACGTGTACGTTAAGAGAAAATATAGGCAGAGGCTTGTATATACTTATATACAACTACGTTGAGTAGAAGAGAAACCTCTCATAAAATTGAGAAAAATGTGAAGAGGTTATCTATCTTATGTGTTTTTCTCTGAAGTATAGCTATTGTACACGATAAATATTGCCCCAATCGTCGGGGGGTATCACATTCTGGGCATTATCGATGATGCCGATGATGTTGGGATTGCGCAGCATGGTCGCCGTGACCTGTTCCATGGGCAACCAGGCAACATCGTTGACCAATTGTTGTTCGGCTTGCTGGTAGTCCTGCAGGCGCGTATTCTGGTCCATCGTCCCGTCAGCCGTGGCGAGCTGCTGCTGGGCGAGCTGCTGCTTCGCCGCCGTGCCGCCAAAGTTTTCCCCATAATTCATATTGTTGTACAGCGCGCCTTTCCCAAACTGGTAGGTCAGCCAATCGTGCGCATCGGGATACTCACCCACCCAGGACAGGCCCCACATTTGTAGGCCACTTGAACTGCCGGTAGTGGCGGTCACTTTGTCCAACAAAGTATTGTAATCAACGGTATTACTGGTAACGGTAACGTTGAGCACCGTTTTCCACGTTCGGATAAGCGCCGCTACTTCCTGATCAAAACCAGGCACACTGGTGGCGTAGGTTAAGGTAATTGGCGGTATCTGTGTGCTACTGCTCCAACCCTCTTCTTGTAGTCCCTGCTTGAGTAACTGTTGTGCCTTGCTGGCATTGCCCGTCAGGTTGTTTGTACCATCGGGTCCGGTCAGGTTCGCGTTATAGCCATTCATACCTTGTGGCACAATATGGTTGGTTGGCAGCACCGTGCCCTTCCACACGTTTTGGGCAATAGCTGTTTTGTTCATTGCCAACGCAAAAGCCTGGCGAATGTGTACGTTATCAAACGGTTTTTCCAGGTAGTTCATGGTGTAGTAGTTGATCCACAATTGTGGCGTCTGCACAAAATCGTTGCGTTTTTTCGCGCTGCTGATAGCGTTGATCGGCACCTGGGTGGTATCGATTTTGTGCTGCTGATATGCCTGGTAAGCCTGGTCGGCTGTTGGGTAGAAGACCAGGTTGACTTTCTGGAGTTGCGGCCTGGTGCCGTAGTAGTGTGCGTTTGGCACCAGGCTCAGTTCCACACGATGCGTATACGTTCCGACTGTAAAGGGGCCGGTGCCACCGCCTCCGGCAAGATGATCGGTAAACCCGGTCCCATACTTGCTTACAAAACTTTTTTCGACGATGTACGAACAGGTATGGGTGAGCATTGAGAGGAAATATGGCGTTTTTGTTTGCGTGATAATAATAACGGTCGTCGGATTGGGAGCTAGCAGACTGTCGTCGATGAGGGTCGAAATTTTACCTGCCAACAACTGGTTAGCGTCTTTGATCTGGCCGAGGTAAAGAGGAGCTATTGTAGACTGCGTCGCTGGTTGCAGGGCGCGATCAATGCTGTAGACGACGTCGCTGGCGGTGAGCGGCGTGCCATCACTAAAGGTAAGATGGGGCTTGAGGTGAAATGTCCAGGTGGTGCCACCTGGGTCGACTTGCCAATTCTGAGCGAGTTGCCCGTAGATTTGCAGGTGATCGTCGAACTGCACCAGGCCCGTGAACAACATCTGAATCGCGTTGATCGAAGCCGTATCATGGGCTAGCGCCGGGTCCAGAGTATCAAAATCGTAGGTGCCAATTTCAGGAAGCGTATAGACCTGCTGATTTTTGGGAGCTTTTACCTGTTGGTTTCCACCAAAAATATTGCATGCCGTAAGCAAAAAGAGACAGAGTACAAGTGGGAGTAGTCTGCAAATATACTTTTTGTAAACGCGAAACATGTAGTACTTCGCTGCCTTTCAAAACGTGTTCAAACGTGTTGATTTCCGTATTACTTCACTAGATGCACCTCAGTGGTGCTACGACCTAGCAATGCTTTACGGCACATCGCACCGATTGCTCAGTGTATGGCCTCAGCCAGGCAAGAGACCTTGAATGGTGCCTCAGGTGCGATAAGAATTGCCCTACGAGAGCTTCTAAGAGCCATCAAGAGAGAGGAACGCCAGGAGCGTCCGCAGACCTAACTGCGTCATCAGGAACCTGCTTTACCACTGTTGCTATCCTGCTTTAAATAAATGGTGGAGGAAGAAGAATTTGGGAGCACAGCCCCCAAGCCCCCAGTCAGGAGGGCTGGCCGCCCTCCTGCACCACCCATTTTTTTATCCGAGGGAGATTGCTTATAGCCCAGTGATCAATGGGTCACGTGGACCGGTGGTGGCGGCACGTAAAGCGACCTGCACGAAAGCATCGATGCTGGTCTTTTTCAGGCTTCTCGGCCACGAAATGAATTCTTCGCTAACCGCCTGCACGATTTGGAGTGCGTGCCCCTGCTCGGCTGTGGCGTCGATCTGTGCTGCTACCAGGCCGATAGAGCCAAAGAGTGCACGTGGGTCGTGTCCTAATTGGAGGTAACGCCGGGCTGTATTGTAGGCGCTTGCGAAATCGTTTTTGGAAAGCTCTTCGCGTAAATTCTCAAGCTGCGTCACGCCGATGAAGCCACCTCCTTTGTGGGTTGTGGCAACCTCTGGTGTGGTTGCTGCTTGCGTTTGACCCTTCTGCGCGGCGAGGTCGCGTTGAATCGCGTTCACATAGGCCGCCGAGAAGAAGATCAGCGGCAGCACATCGTCATCCTGGCGACTCTGATGGATAGCTGTGCGAGTAGCAGCCGAGTATAGCAGACCGTGGGCTACGCGCGTAAACGTTGCCTGATCGTTCTCAGGAATACGGAGTAACATGTCGGCGGCGGCCAGTGCGATAACTGAGCAGACGCCAGCCGGTGAGGCTTCCCCTTTGAGCAGTGCATCGTACACCGCCTGGCACAATTGCCCCGCGTCTGTGTTGGTCAGGAGCAATTCGCGCAATGGGAGCGCATCTTCGTCGTGTGGCGTCGTGATGCGTACGCGCAGGCGGGCGAGTCCATCGTGATGTTCGCTGACAAAATTGCGTACTGTATTGACCCAGGCGGGTTCCTGCGTCTCCTTTTTCAGCGTGAGGTGTGGGGCAAGCCAGTGAATGATGCGTGGCGCACGGTCGCCCCATTCAACGGCATCTAAGTTTTGGAAGCCGCGCACCGCTAAGGTCAATGGATGACCGCCATCCTGGAACGTGGTGGCGATGCCATCATACGTGCGCACCTGCATTGTGCGATAATCCGCGCCGGTACCATAGAGGCCGAAAATAATGCGTTCTACCAGTTGCGTGTCCCCTTTGAGCACCGCGTCCTGCATCACTTCGCGCACGCTTTTACCCGTATCCATAAGCGCGCTCGGAAAATATGGCTCTGGATACTTCTCAGGCGCATCGTAGCCCGCCTGCACGGCGGGAATAGCGGCCAGCATAGCCTCTGCGAAGAGTGGTAGCGCCCGCGACCAATTATCGTATTCTCGATTGTCGAGCGCATCTGGCTCTAATGGTTGGGGCACGAAATGGAGATATCGGCAAAGTATCGCGGCTGCGCCGAGCGTTGCCACGACGTGTCCCTCGCTGTCCCCCTGCGCTGCAATCAGGCCGATGCGTCCTATAAGCACATCTGGGGCCTCGTTTTGCCGCAGATAATCACGTACGCTTGTAATGATATGTTCTTTGTTGCCGCTGACAAGAGCGTCAACAAGTTGTGAGAGATCGGCTCTCAATTCAACTGCTCCCATGTGCCTGCTCCTGAACTCTATTTTCTGTGATTATTAACGTAATATTTTCCATGGAGAGAAACGAGATGGAGCTAGTCTCCATCTCGTTTCTCTCCATGGGTTAGGGTTGCCCTTTGATCTCGCGAATGGCGCGTTCGATATCGGGAATGTCCGCGTATTCCTCATCAAGCAGCTTATAGGCTCGACTCATATACAGTTCCGCTAATCGTGCAGTGGGCGTGCTGGCGTCGGTGGCGGCGGCGACAATCTCTGTCCCGCGATATTTATCCGCTAAATGGTTCGTGATGCGCTCCATGCGCCGCTTGGTATCCTGAAGCAAATTGCTATCGCGTCCATCCAGGGCGTAGCGCGCCATACCCACGAGCTTGCCCAACTCCACCAATTTTTGGCGGTCGGGCATGGTTTGTGTGAACAGATCCTCGGCATCTTGATCGTTCATTGGTTGCGGTTTGGAGATTTCCGTTCGCGCTGGGCCGCTGGTTCTCTCTGGTGTGGAAATATATGTTGAGTACAATTGCGCATACTCCTGGCTGCTCATCGTCGCTAATTGCATACGCGCAACATCATCCCTGGAATTGACCGATCCCAGATCACACAGATCGTCGTCGCGCCGTTCAGCCAGCGTTTCTAACTGCTCCATGCTAAAGCCTTCTTCCAACATCGGTGGAATAGGCATGCCTGCAACGCTTGATGCATCTTGCAACTCGTCTGTCGGTATTTGCGCCGCGAACATAGGAGGAAGATACTTCGCCAATGACATGGGTATTGGTGGAACAATGCAGTATGTCGCATACACCACACGTGGATCGCTTGAATTACGCGCTATAAAAATGGCGTGTCCTCTCGGTGTTTGAGAATTACCCCGTAAAAATTGCATGCCCATGACGCAGTGTTCCTCCGAATGCCAAGGCATATCCTCTGGTAACTCCAAAGTATGCCCCAGTTATTTTTCTCTGCTTATTTGCAAACAGGTTATTCAGAATGCCTTCCTATTCTCTCATGCGAAGCCATAAAATTACAATCCCCTGCGTAATTGTTCTAGCCGCTTGACCAGATCTTTGTTGGCGCGTAGTTCTTCCTCGCTGAGTGTATCGCTATCGGTGGGGATCTCGCTCTCGTAGCCTTGCAGGTAGCGCTCAAGCTCTCTCTTCCCACTCACCCGCGCAAAGTTTTGCAGCAGTGTGCGCGCTTGCTCAATATTTCCAAGTCGTACCTCGGTGATAGCTGCCTGGGCGTACAATTGCGCATACTGGTTCAGGAATGTGCTCCACTGCTCGGGCTTGCTCAAGCTATGCATAACACGTTCAACCTGAGCAATGGCTTTGCCCAGTTCATCGCGTGCACGTTCCAGGTCTCCACGTTCCAGGTATATTCCCGCTCGTGCCGAACGCGTATCCGCCACTCCCAGGGGGCGTCTCTGTTGATGGTAGAGTCGCAACGCTTTATCGAAATCCTCAAGTGCCGCATCGACTTCGTCTTGCGCGCTATGGGCCAGCCCTTGTGTTAGCCAGGCATCGGCCTCATTCACCAGGTCTTCGCTCTGGTGGAAACGTAGCAGCGCTGCCTGGCAATTTTCTAATGCTTCTTCCCACTGCTCCTTGCCGATATTGACCTGTGCGATCCCCAGGACGGCCTCACCATCCCCGTTGGTATTTTCCAGCAACTGAAATTGTCGCCCTGCTGCCAGGAAGGTCTCCTGTGCCGCATCGAGGTCGCCCCGCGCGAGTTGGGCCTGCGCCCGCCCGACTATGGCTCTCGCGGCGAGCACGGGCTCCTGGTAAGCCAGGCTCTGTTTGTGACCTTCTTGAAACGTGGCTTCACTGCGTGTGAATTCACCACATATCAGCTCTACCTGCCCTTGCATCAGCGTGATCGAAGTGATATGCTGCTGGGCTACAAAGCTGCGTTGTCGCGCCTGGGTGGCAGCGTCAAGATGCTCCTCGGCCTCCTTGATCTCTCCCGTTAGCAGTGCCAGACGTGCCACTCCTACTTCCGCTTCAACGATGGTCACGGCTCCTGCTGCCCCTTCAATGCTGGCAACATGCTCACGAGCATCACGGTATGCGCTGTTTGCCTGCCCAATCTGCCCCAGTTGGCGATGCACGTCGCCTAAACCCAACATACTACGACCTTCTGCCAGCACATCCTTGAGCGCGTGTGCCTGTTGCCTGGCCTCGTTGAGCGTTTGCTGCGCCCGCTGGAGTGAGCCGTTATAATATTGAATGACGCCCAGCCCAGCTAGCGTTTCAGGCTGCGCTAATTTATAGTCAACAGCTTTATAGGTTCTGAGCGCTCTTTCCATAAACGAGCTAGCATACGTACCTTGACCACGCCGCAGGCTGATCTCGCCTAGCACGCGGCTTGCATTCGCGTTGCCCAGGCCGTTATGCTGGTCGTTATAAATTTGCAGGGCCGATTGTGCTCCAATCAATGCCTGATCAGCGCGGGCTTGAAGCAAGCTGACCTGTGCCAGGCCGAGGTTGGCATCAGCCTGTCCAAGGTCGTACTCAACTACTTGAGCGGTGTTGAGCGCGCTCGCGAAACAATCCCCGGCCTCGTCGAGACGCTCTTGATCGACGTAGATCTGTCCCAGTCCCACCTGCGAATCGACCTCACCAAAGAAGTCCTTTGCCGTTTGATAGATTTCCAGTGCTCGTTGGTAGTCTTGTTCCGCCTCGGCGAACTGGCGGGTCATTCTGCGAATATCTGCCAGGCTACGGCTTGCATCAGCCTCGTTGATTGTATCGTTGGCGGCATGATAAAACTGTTGTGCGTCCCGATAATGCTCCGTCGCGTACTCTAAATTTCCGCGCTGAAGCTCGATATGTCCTAGAGCCAGGGCGACACTACCCTGCCCTTTCACGTCTTTCTGCAAGCGATAGAGATGTTGCGCCTGAAGGTAGTCCTCTTGCGCACGTTCTAAATGGGCCAGTTGGCGTTCGAGGTGCCCCATAGCGAGGAGACAGTCAGCTTCACGTTGCGGCTTGTCCGCATCTTTATAAAACTTGATTGCGCGTTGATAGCTCCTAATCGCCTGCTCAATCTCGTTATCCTGGCCCTGAGCCTCGGCGATCAATGCCCGGCAATCGCCCGCTTTCTTGAAGTCACCTGTTAAGCGGAAACGCACCTCGGCATCGTTGAACGCCTCTATGGCTTTATCCGTCTTCCCCTCGCTGAATGCTGCAAACCCATCTTGCAGGCGTTGTTCCGCTTGCTTTTGATCTTGAGCTTGTTTCTCTTGATCTTGTGTCATTATTTCCTCGAAATGTTGTAGTAGTCATACCACATAGTTTCAGTTTGCTGTTTCTGTCTGATAGAACTCATGGATGGCACAGGATGATGGCCTGCGATCATCATCCTGTGCCACGTATACCAGTCTTGTGAGCGTCGCAGGTGCGAGATTCCACTTCCGCTCCTATAAATAAACGTATCGAACCGTGCGAAAGAATACTTTTCCTCAAAAAAGATGGCCTGCTCCTGCCTGTGTTGTCGCCGTTTCCATTGTAGTCTGTTCAGCTTGGAAAGTCAAAAATGAACGAGCATATCGTATACAAAATGCCGATTTCATGTATAATAAGTGTGCATGCTTGATAGCCTTCTTTATTATTGTTCGAAAGGTTGTGTTATGGCAAAAGAAGAAACACTAGCACAGGTAGACCTCTTCTCGACTCTCAGTAAAAAGGAACTTCAGTCGCTCTTGCGAAGCTGCCAGGAACGGAAGTTTAGTACTGGATCGACCATTATGTCACAGGGAGATGCCGGGGTAGGTCTCTACGTGCTCAAAAGCGGCAAGGTGCGTATTGTACGAGCTGATGGCACACCCACGGGCACAGAGACGGAGCTTGGCATGGTGAGTGCTCCTGATGTGCTGGGTGAAATGTCGTTGCTCGATGACCTACCGCGTTCCGCCTCGGTGATTGTCGTCGAGGATGTCGATGCGCTTGTCCTCCCCGTGTGGGAATTCCGCTCGACGTTGCGCAATAATCCAGAGATCGGGCTGAAATTGCTGGCCGTGCTGAGTCGCCGGTTGCGCAAATCCGAAGCTCGTAACAACGACCTCTAATCCTCACGTCTAAGGAATGATGGGCATTGACGGTCACAAATCGTCAATGCCCATCATCATTTTTACACGACGCGAACGCCGCATGCGTGCAGCGGTAAGCAACGCGCATCTGGGGAGTCAGCTATCTTTCTGGGTAAGGAAGCTGACTGACCGTTCTCCAGAACTTATCCAAATATGGACAGCCATACCCGGCGTCTGGTTCCTGCTTCAACGAACAACCTGCCTGGTTTCCCAGGTCTTACAGGATCTCCACAGGCGTCAATTCCAGCGGATCTCGCCGTACTCAAGGAGCGTATAGCAGGACTGTTGCGGAAAAGCAAGAGCCATACTTTTCTAGAAAAAGAGTATGAACGTGGTGTCAACTGTTGCCCAAATCTGTAATCTGTAGACAGATCTAGACAAAAGCTGTTCCTGTCGCCCTCAAGTTGTCCGGCGCACTAGCGTTCCTGCCAAATTCCAGGGCGTTATAACTTGAGGTGGTGTCCGCAAAAGCATTTGGGTTGGAACGTGCCACAGCTGGACCAGCAGTAGCCCCACCACTTTGAACATGTATGCTCATTTGCATAC
>DATAYF010000625.1:0-6095 GCA_036272735.1 Ktedonobacteraceae bacterium | reverse complement strand
CGCGTTTGGAGTTGCCCCTTTGAGGCGCGCCGCTTCCCTAATCGTCATGTATTCTCCAACCCGGTCAAGCTGACGTGCTGACATGATTGACTCCTTCTAGAAACTTATTGAACAATCAACGGTGGAAAAAAATAAGGCTACAGACTCAATGGCAAGCAAATCTGTAGCCGAAGGAAAACAGAAACATGAGCTGAGAAAGAAACCAGTGAAGAGAAGAGCGTTTCGTAAACCCTATCGATAACCTCTATCTATAAGTATACACTAATTTGGCGGAAATTTACCGGATATTTAGTCTCCCCACGCTTAGTGCAACATTCAATATAACAAACTGACACTACAGGAAATTCCCGAATATCGGCCCGTTGGTTAAATCGGACGTTTGGTTGCTCCTAGGCTCTTCCTTGACCTCTAATGATGTGCTATCATGCAGTGAGTAGCTTTAATTCGGATAAGAAGTGGTGTATACCGTCAACGGTGATAGCTTGCCTTGACGAGACGATTTGTTGCGTTTACAATAACAGAGATTTGATCGAAACGACGAGTTCCGAGCGAAAAAGAGTATGATTGCTGATACACAACTGCTTACGCAGATAGCGCCCTACCAGCCCTGGCTCATCATTGCCGGGGTGGTCGTGCTCTTCTTGCTTCTGCGCCAATCGCGCAAGTACCTACGACGCCGCGTGGATGAAATCGGCTATCGTATTTTTCGCGAACGTGGCCTGCTGATCTGGTTCTGGCTCAACGCGCCGGGCGTGATCATTCACGAGATGAGCCACGCGCTGGTTGTATTGCTCTTCAGCCCCTTCGGCTTTCGCATTACCAACATCACGCTGTTTCGTATCCGTCCAATGACACCTGCCGTGCCGAATGGCCGGGTGATGCGCCGCAGTAATGGTCGCCAATCGCTGCAACTTGGGGAGGTGCAGTACATGCGCCCGCAGGGGCGCATTATGAGCTACGTTGGTGATGGTTTCAGTGGCGTTGCACCATTGATTGGCGGCATCGTGTTGTTCATCGTGCTCTACTGGGTTGCCACGGGCTATAACCTCTGGGATATTCCCTTCAATACCCTTCACCATTCACTGCAATTCTTACGCCCCGGCTGGCCCTGGTGGACCCTGCTGTTTGCGCCGTATCTCATTCTTACCGTGACTTCGGAACTGTGGCCCAGTCGCCAGGATTGGAAGGGCGCACGCTGGCTGGTGGTGACTTTTGCTCTGCTCGTGGTCCTCTTCCTCTGTGCACTGTGGTACTTTCATCAGCTTGCGGGAATGTTGATTTTGACCACGTTTGTAGCCTCGCGCGTCGATTTTGCCCTACTCATTCTGCTGGCACTCGATCTCTGCTTCCTGCTTATCGCGGAGGTAATCGTGCGGGCGCTGCGGCAATAAAGATAGGTCCTACCAATCGAACTTCTCAATAAAAAAGCTGCGGCTGTAGTGCAGCAGGATGGGGCTGCCGTGTGGACAAACGGCGGGAGCGGCAACCTGCGATAGCGCTTTCAGCAGCGTGGCCTGTTCACCGCTACTCAATACACGCCCACGACGCATGGCCGAACGACAGGCAAGCCCGATCAACAGATGATCTTGCCAGTCAGGACTATCTTCAGCCGCGAACTCGGCGAGTTCATGCAGATGAGCAGCGAGTTGTTCCTGGCCCTCGCCAGCAGGAACCGAACGGATTAAGAAGCTGCGTCCTCCAAAGCGCTCGCACTCTATGCCAAGCCCACGCAGCATCGGCAAACGCTGCTCCAACATCTCGGCCTGGTAGCCCTTCATCTCAATAATAGCTGGCTCCAACAACAAATGCGCGTCAGCCACCGCCGCTTCTGCCTGTACACCAGTATAGACCGAACGGATATGCTCATAGATGACGCGCTCGTGTGCCCGGTGCTGGTCGATCAGGTACAGGCTGCCATCAGAGGCTTCGGCCAGAATAACCGCCTGCTGCAACTGTGCGAGTGGTCGCAAACTGGCGATTACCACGGCAGTCGCGGGCAGCGCTTGCTCCGCGCGATATTCCCCGGCACCCTCCGCGATATGCAGACCACGTCGCCGGGGATGCGGTAAGCGCCGCTGGTTTGCCAATATCGGACCAGGAAATTGTACCGTTTCCGGTGAGGCCGGGCTTTGCTCCAAGACAGAACGGACCACGTACGTTAGCGCTGCTGTGATCGCGTCTTCATGCAACAAGCGCACCTCCGTTTTTGCCGGGTGCACGTTGACATCGACCTCGTCAGGCGGCAACTCGACGTGCAGCACTAATACGGGATGTTTGCCTTTGGGCAATAGACTACGGTAGCCTTGCTCCACGGCCTCGTTCAACGCGCGCACGTTCACCCAGCGCCCATTCACCAGCAGCGTGACATACTGGCGGCTATGTTGCGCCAATACACGATTACCAATAAATCCGTGCACACGACCGTGCTCGTTGCTGTAATCTACTGGCGAAACCATTTCAGTGAGGGGAAGATGATACAGTTCGACCAGGGTTAGCGCGAGATCCCCACTGCCGCTTGTCTGTAGCGCGCTGTGTTCGTCCAGAGCCAGGTGAAAGCGTACATTGGGATAGCCCACGGCGTAGCGCCGCAACAACTGTACCACGTGCCCATTCTCGGTGCGTGCCCCGCGCATAAACTTGAGGCGCGCAGGCACATTGTAAAAGAGGTCAAGCACCGTGACGGTGGTGCCATGAGGACGCGCCCGCCCCTCGCGCCGCACGATATCTCCACCACGCCAGGTCACGCTGAGCGCGGGCTGTTCTTGATCCGCGATTTCGGACTCGATGCTACGGCTGACAACCGTTGTTTCTGATACCGCCGCGATACTCGCCAGGGCCTCACCTCTGAAACCAAGCGACCTCAGATGGCTCAGATCTTCCAGCGCGCTTATTTTGCTGGTCGTATGGCGCGCACACACGCGTTCCAGTTCGTCCTCAGGAATACCATAGCCATCGTCGGTTACGCGGATCAATCGCAAACCACCACCGCGCAACTCAACGTGCACCTCATGAGCCCCCGCGTCGAGCGCATTCTCCACCAATTCCTTCACCACCGATGCAGGCCGCTCAATTACTTCGCCCGCCGCGATGCGCTCGGCCACATCCTGTGCTAAGCTGCGCAACGGTATGCGCGCATGCATATCAAACCTGGGTAGCTGGTTCATTAGTGCAACAATTTTCTTTTCTTCTGCAACAAAAATAACAGATTCAAAGCATCAAGCGGCGTAATCGAACTGAGATCGAGCCAGCGCATATCAGGCTCTTCTTCGTCAGCACGCTCCAATACGGCCGCCGCCTGGCGCGCCTCTTCGCTCTGCCACTCGTAGAAGCGATACGCTTCGGATACGTTATTATGCTGCCCGTTGGCAATATATTCGCCCTGTTGCTCGGCCAGCAACTGTTTTTCCCAGGTAGAAACTGCTTGCTCGCTGCCTTTACTGTGTTCTAGCTGATACAGCACATCTTCCGCCCGCTTCACAATATGCTGTGGCATGCCCGCTAGCCTGGCAACGTACACACCATAGCTGCGCCCAATAGCACCAGTCACCACGCGATGCAAAAAGACGATGCCTCCTTGCTCATTGTCGCTAATCGCCATCGTATACACGCCCAGGTGCGCTAGTTCGCCGGTCATGCTCGATAATTCGTGGTAGTGCGTGGCAAAAAGCGTGCGTGCTCGCGTGCTATTGTGTAAATGCTCCACCACTGCGCGAGCAATGGCGATACCATCGTAGGTGCTGGTGCCGCGCCCGATCTCATCCAGAATAACCAGGCTATGCTGGGTGGCGTGGTGCAAAATGGTCGCGGTCTCTTCCATTTCCACCATGAAGGTACTTTTGCCCGAAGCGATATCATCCTCCGCCCCAACACGCGTGAAGATGCGATCCACCAGGCCAATACGCGCCTGGCGTGCCGGTACAAAACAACCAATCTGCGCCAATAGAACAATCAACGCTACCTGGCGCAAATAGGTTGATTTTCCGGCCATGTTTGGCCCGGTCAGCAGGAGAATACGCTCGCCTTCCTCAGCCTCTAAGCGCGTATCGTTGGGAATAAACACATCGCCATCCAGCGCGAACTCTACCACCGGATGCCGCCCGTCAACGATTTCTAAACGGTGTCCCTGCTCGAGTTCGGGCCGCGCGTAGCCCTGGTGCGCTGCGACTTCGGCAAAGCTCAGCAAAATATCGACCTGCGCGACCCCAGAAGCGGTGGCGCTCAACTGCGGATAATACACGCTGATCTGGCGCAGGAGATCGGCGTAAATACTGCGCTCCATCTCTTCGATACGCTCGATGGCGCTCAAGATACGCGCCTCGTGCTCTTTCAATTCGGGCGTAATGAAGCGCTCAGCATTGACAAGCGTTTGCTTGCGCATATAATCCGTAGGCACCAGCCCGCCATTCGTGTGCGTGACCTCGATGTAGTAGCCAAAGACCTTGTTAAAGCCCACCTTCAACGACTTGATGCCGGTCCGCTGCCGCTCGCGTGCTTCCAGTGTGACCATCCAGCGCCGCGAGTCACGAATGGAGGCAAACAGCTCATCCAACTCGGTGTGAAAGCCGGGGCGGATCGTTCTGCCATCATCACCCTCGTCATCCTCTTCGCCCGGACGCATTAACGCCTGGCTAACCAGGTCCACCACGGCGGGGCAGGCATCCAACTCGGCGGCGATTTCCTGTAGTAAGCCTGATTCACACCCGCGCAACACTTCTCGCAACTGCGGAATAACTTCTAAATAGGTGCGCAGACCGAGCACTTCGTTACGCACCGCCGTTCCCTGGCGCACTCGTGCGGCGATGCGTTCCAGGTCCCCAAGCCCTTGCAAGCTCATCGTGAAGCGACTACGTAGCGCGGGACTCTCGTATAATTCTTCCACGGCATCCAGGCGCGCGTTGAGTTGGCGCAGATCGAGTAGCGGCTGCGTAATCGCGCGGCGCATCTGCCGCGCCCCCATCGGCGTAATCGTGCGATCAAGCACACGCAACAGGCTGCCCTGGATCGTTGCATTGCGCGCCCCCTGCAACAGTTCGAGGTTGCGCTGAGTATGTGCATCCAGTACCATGTAGCTGGTCGTTTGATACGAGCGCAAACCGGTCAGCAGCGAAAGTAGCGCCCCATTCATTTTTTCAAGGTAGGCGATAATTGCCCCGGCAGCCGCCACTGCCTGCGGAGCCTGCGCACAGCCATACGCCTCCAACGATTGCACACCAAAGTGCTTACAGACGCGTGCCTCCGCCGCCTCTGGCTGGAAGAAATAGGGAGGACATTGCGTGACCGTCATGGTTTTGGGGGGGAATTGATACACCTCCTGTCGGCTGCCCTCAAGCAGCAAGCACTCCACGGGAGCCAGGCGTTGTAGCTCAGCCTCCAAAGCAACCGGCAGATCAGCGGGCGTAAACCAGGTCACCAGAAACTCGCCCGTGCTCACATCAACCGCTGCCAATCCTGTCTGTGTGCGCCCAGAAGCAATAGCCACCAGATAATTATTTTGTCGCACCGGCAGTAAATTCGGCTCCGATAGGGTCCCAGCCGTTAAAATACGCGTCACCGCCCGCTCTACCACCCCTTTGCCTACTTCTCCGACTTGATCACAGGTTGGTGCACAATCATCAGAAACTTTCTTACTTGCGCGAACACCATCACGACCATTAATCTTCCCCGATTGGGCAACTTGCTCACAAACAGCAACACGATACCCCTTAGAAACCAACTTGCCAACATAATTATCTAACGCATGCACCGGAATACCTGCTAAGGGTACACGCTCATTTCCATAAGAGCGGCTCGTAAGTACAATCTGTAGTTCACGAGCCGCTATTACGGCATCATTATCGAAAGTTTCATAGAAGTCCCCTACTTGATACATTAATATAGTATCTGAGTACTGACTCTTAATCTGTAGATACTGCCGACGAGCAGGTGTTACCATGATTTTCCTCTGCTGATATGCCTTAAAACCTTGAAACATCCGTACCATACTACATTCTGCATGTACTGTCAAAAAAAGGGTAGGTTTTCCCAGGGCAATCGCATCTAAATAAGCTCAATAAAGAGATAATCGCTGCGATTGCCCTGGCCACTTAGGACATTTT
>DATAYF010000624.1:0-10130 GCA_036272735.1 Ktedonobacteraceae bacterium | reverse complement strand
CAATGTCCATACCTACTCCCTCAACTGGCAGGCCCAAAGCATTCGCATCTCGACCACGCACGGGAAAATGACGATCCCCTTTACCGTCCCTCACTCCAGTGCAAAGTATGCGGGATGGAAGATTGCGACGGCAGACCTGCTCTTGCGCAAAGGCACGTTCTGGCTGCATGTCGTGGTCGATGTCCCTGAACCTGTTGTTGCTCCGACTGATGAGGTCGTTGGCATTGATCTGGGTCTGAATCGCCCTGCTGTCACCTCGAACCATCAGTTTCTTGGCAAACGCCAAAGGATCGAGGTGGACCGTCGCGCTTTTCGTCTCAAACGAAAGCTGCAGTCCAAAGGAACCAGGTCTGCAAAGAGACACCTTAAAAAGCTGTCTCAGAAACAGATGCGCTTCCACCGGGACAGTGATCATATTTTGTCGAAACGTATCATCCAGAATACTTCTATGGGCGCAACGATTGTCTTTGAGAACTTGACCAACCTTCGCGAAACCTCCAAGGTCGGCAAGAGCAAGAAGAACGATATAAAGCGACGTTTGCATACCTGGTCCTTTGCGCAACTGTATGACTTCACTGTCTACAAAGCACAGGAGCGTGGCATGCGCGTCGAGCGAATTGATCCTCGACACACGAGCCAAACCTGTAGCAGGTGTGGACATCAAGCGCGTAACAATCGTCGTTCTCAATCGTTGTTCCTCTGCCGTGCGTGTGGCTACTGCCTGAACGCTGACTACAATGCCAGTAAAAACATTCGGGAGAAGCACATCGCTTCTCTTGCCAGTCTCGGTACATCCTTGGCTGGTGGGCCGCCGTCAATCGGCCTATCGTCTCAGTTGGTTGCCGACCAGGGACAAGCCCCTGCATTTATGCATGGGGCCGTTGATACAAAACATCTCCATACCAAATCGTTGTGGCAACACTTATTATCTCATACCCATCATAGCAAAAAGGTATGCAGAAGCGACAGAACCTGCCTCCGACCACTACATTCCACTGCATTTCTTTCTCAGCTTATCCTAAGGAATGGTCCAACAATGATGAGATTTTCCTAAGCGTTGATAAAAAACGCCAAATTTAGCGAGGAATTCTCTAACCCCGCGCACGTACGTGCGTATATATCAATGTCGTAGCAATGAGCTTGAGTGCGCACCACAATCATACGACGATGGCGAGATATTTTCGCCGTAGAGCATGCAGACAGGCACAAAAAATACTGTTTTTATCGTTCGCTGAATCAAGCAATCGCATAGTTTTAAGGAGAGGCAGACAATATGACGCAGACGGATCCCAACACCAACAATATTGAGCAGAAACCCGTTTACGAGGAGCTTCAGGTTGTGGGCGAGCAGTTGCTCGCAAAGGTCAAAGAACTCGTGCACGAGGGGAACGTACGCCGCATCATCATCAAACAAGAGGGCAACACCATTCTTGAGGTTCCGCTGACCGTTGGCGTGGTCGGCATCCTTGCCCTGCCACAATTGGCGGCAGTGGGAGCCTTGTGCGCCCTGGTGACGCAGTGCTCTATCGAAGTCGTGCGCTCAGAAAAGCCCGGCAATGCGGTGCGAGACGCTGTGGACGGGTTGAAAGATAAGGTCGCGCCCGACGATGGTCCTACAGGATTATAATAGACAGTAAGCACAAAAACACCTACAATAAACTCTCGATCATAGTCGTTGCACTATGATCGAGAGTTTATTTTTTCTGAGAAAGGATATTTACAACTCTATGCCAACAGCAACATCTACACAGCTCTTACAGTACGAGACGGCACCGGCACGTGTCGCAGAAGCAATTGCGGGATTGAGTGATGCACAGATACGCCAGGTGACCAGCGAAGAAGCTTGGAGCATACATGAGGTCGTGGTCCATCTCGCCGACGCGGAACTGGTCGGCTCGTGGAGGCTGCGAAAGATACTTGCCGAGCCTGACGTCACCCTACAAAACTACGATGAAGAAGGTTGGGCCAAAAATCTCTCGTATAGTGCGCAAAGACGCGAACAAGCTCTGGCACTGTTCACAATGCAACGCGCCGTCAACACCGAACTCTTACGCTTGCTGCCGCCTGAAGCCTGGGAGAAAACCGCGCAGCACGAAACGAGAGGTACGATAAGTGTATACGATCTCTTTATGCTACTCTCTCATCACGTAGACGATCACCTGGAACAGATCGAGCAGATCAAACAAGCATTACCCGAAATTTTACCGTAATTAAAAGGATTGTATACATAGATACATAGAAATACGCAATGACCATAGGGATCATTGCGTATTTCTATGTATTACGAGTTTTTCGTCGTAACCGGTTGGCGACAGCCTTTCTTACAATTTGATGACGCTGGAAACACGCCCTGCAACCAGGGGCATGCCCTGGTGTGCGCGTGGAAAAGCTTTCACCGTCGAGGCTTTGAGCGCGGTCGTCTGTTCGCTGCTACCATTAGCAGCCCAGGCAAGCAGCACGGTATCGTTATCCGCGAGTAGCAGCGTGGTCAGCACGCGCTCGTGCTCCGGCAACGTTATCGTCGCCACGCCAGCAGTTGCACGTCCCTTTTGTGGATACTGGCCCAGCGGAACCTTCTTGCCTTTGCCGTCGGCGGCGACTACCAGCAGCGACGACGCCTGTACACGCTCGTCGAGGTACGATGCACTGACGACGATAGCGTTTTTGTTGAGTGCGATAGCTACCACGCCCTGTCCGACGCGGCCCTGAGAGCGCACTTGCTCGTCACTGAAGCGCAAGGTTTGCCCAAGATCGGTCGTCACCATATACTCGCCCGACCCGCGCGAGATCAGCGCCGTCACCAGCGTATCGCCATCGGCCAGTTTCATATCCAGCGCGCCATCCACGTCCACCGACTTATACTCGCTCAGTGGCGATTTCTTCACTTTGCCCAGGCGCGAAAACGTGACCAGGTAGCGATCCTCGTCATAGGCATCAACCGAGAGCAGGCTGATTACCTCTTCATTGGGAGCCAGCCGGAGCAGGCCATGTAGGGCCTCGCCTTTAGCTGCACGTGTCGCCTGCGGAATACGATGGGAGGCAATCTGAAACACGCGCCCACTTGAGCAGACGCAGAGCAGGTAGTCCTGCGAGGTCGTAGGCACAAGCTGGCGCAACTGCTCGTCGCCGCGTACCGGCGTATAGAGCGCATCACCTTTCTTGCCTTTAGGTTGAAATGTTCCCACGGGCAGCGCTTTTATGGTGCCACCTCTGGTCAGTGCAACCAGCATCGGTTCGCGTTCGTGCAGGCTTTCCACCTCTTCAATCGGCGCATTTACCTGTCCCTCGGCATAAATCGTGCTGCGGCGCTCATCGCCAAACTGCTTGATGAGCTGCCTCATCTCTTTTTTCAACGAAGCTACCAGCAGGTCGCGGCTGCCGAGTAAGCGCTCCAGCTCGTCAATACGGGCCTGCAACTCAGCTTTCTCTTTGGCATACTTGTCGGCGTCCAGACGCGTGACCTGCGCCAGGGTCATCGAGGCGATAACGTCGGACTGGATAGGGGTCAGGTGGTAGAGCGCCTCAATCTCCTTGCGCGCCGCAGCCCGGTCCTCGGCCTGCTGGAAGATCTGCACGATGCGTTCAGCATTGGCCGCACCAAGGATCAGGCCATCGACGATGTGCAGGCGTTCGCGTGCTTTGCGCAGATCGAACTGAGCACGTCGCGTCAGGACATCGAGCTGGTGCGCGTTCCAGTAGTTGAGCAGTTCAAGCATACCAACCTGTTTTGGTTGGCGGGCGGCTTCCATCGGCGTGCCAAACAGGAACACGATCTGGAAAGAAAGTGCGACCTGCAAGTCGGTCTCTTTGAAAAGTTGTGACAACACCTGCGCGGCATCGGCCTCTTTGCGCAGATCGAGCACAATGCGCGTCCCCTTTTCGGTATCGCTTTCATCGCGCACATCGGGCAACAACCCTTCCAATTTGCGCGCATTAATAGCCTTGACCAGGGAGGCTTTGACCTTGTCACGGCCAATGGGAGGAATTTGCGTGACCACTAGCGAACGATTGCGCGGTGTCTCTTCGAGCCGCACCTCGGCACGCACGATAATACGACCCTTGCCGGTCGTGAAATAATCTTTGATGCCCTCGTTGCCGATGATGCGACCGCCCTGCGGAAAATCAGGGCCAGGAATATACGCCATTAATTGCTCAACGGTCATAGTGGGCTGGTCGAGCAGCGCGATACAGGCCCGCACCACTTCACCCAAATTGTGCGGTGGAATATTCGTCGAAAGGCCGACCGCAATGCCGCTAGAGGGATTAACTATCGGCGGGATGCGCCCCGGCAGATAATCGGGTTCCAGGACTTTGGGATCTTGCTTGTAGGTTGGATGCAATGGCACGGTCTCGCGCTCCATATCGGCCATCAGCGCCTCGGCCAGCGGAGAGAGTCGCATCTCGGTATAGCGGTAGGCGGCGGGTGCGTCGCCATCCTCGCTCCCCATGTTGCCCTGCCACTCGATCAAAGGGTAACGCATCGTAAATGGTTGGGCCATGCGCACGGCGGCGTCGTAGACCGACGTATCACCATGGGGATGATAATTTCCCAGAATAAGCCCCACAACTTCCGCGCTTTTCACAGTAGAGCGATTGGAGAAATAGCGTGCGTTGTGCATGCCCGCCAGGATACGGCGATGCACTGGCTTTAAGCCATCGCGTGCGTCGGGTAGCGCGCGATCTGTGACCACTGAAAGGCCATAGGTGGCAAAAGCCTGCGCCATAATGACGGAAAAATCTTCGCGAATAATGCCGTTTTCGTTTTCATCGGGAGTCGTATCAATTGTCACACGAGCCATAACTTTTATACATCCAATTCCTTGATCTTACGAGAATGCTCGGCTAAGAAGAGGCGGCGGCGTTCCGCGTTTTTATCTTCCATCAATTCCGTCACTAGCCTGGCCGCCAGCACTCCATCCTCCATCGTGACACGCTTGAGCACACGACCCGTGGGATCAAACGTGGTATCGCGCAACTCTTTAGGGTTCATCTCACCCAGGCCCTTAAAGCGCTTAAACTCCAACTGCTGAGCATCGGCATGGGCTGCCACAAATTGCAGGCGTGCCTCATCATCCAGCAACCAATGAATCTTCCCTTTGTACTTGACCGAATAGAGCGGAGGACAGGCGATATACACGTGACCATGCTCGATCAATTGGCTAAATTCCTGGTGGAAGAGCGTCAAGAGCAAACACTGAATGTGCAGGCCATCAACGTCGGCATCGGTCGCGATAATGACCCGGCTAAACTTGAGCAGGTTGAGATCGAAGGTATCACGGGTGCCGGTACCGAGCACGTTGATGATCGTACGTATCTCCTCGTTTTCGACGATACTCTTGAGATCGGCCTTAGCAACGTTGAGCGGCTTGCCCTTAAGCTTCAAAATAGCCTGGAACTCTGAGAAGCGCCCCTGACCGGCGCTGCCACCGGCTGAATCGCCCTCGACAATAAACAGTTCCGCGCGCGAAGGATCGTTGGTGTTGCAGCGTAAGAACTTTTTGGAGAGCGACGTGTCGATCAGTTCGCCGTTCTTCTTGGTACCAGCGCGCGCCAACTCCTCCACAAGCTGTGCTTCGTTGCGCGCTTTCTGCATCTGCTGAATTTTCTTGAGCCAGTCTTTAGCCGGGGCAGGATTTTTTTCGAACCAATCCTTCAGGCCCTCGTCGGCGACCGAGCGCACGATCCCCTCTACCGGGCTATTGTTCAAGCGATCCTTGGTCTGGCCCTGAAATTGTGGATTCGCCAGTTTGACCGAGATCACCACGTTGAGACCTTGCTGGATCACCTCGGGCTTAAAACCGTCGCGCTCACGATTCTTGATCACATTGTATTTGAGCGCGTAATCATTGACCACCTTGGTGAGCGCGGCCTTGAAGCCGGTTTCGTGCACACCGCCATCGCGCGTACGTACTGCGTTGGCATAGCTGTACATGGTGATTTTGTAGCCCGCCGTCGGCTGCAACGCCAGTTCTACACTGACCTCATCCTTGGTTTTGGCGATGCCGATGGCCTGTTTGAACAGAGGCACATTGGTACCACCGGCAAGATCACGCACGTAATCGGGAAGCCCGTCGCGCGAATAAAACAGACGATTAACCTGCTGATTTTCGGCATCATCCCAGGCATCCAGGTGAAACGTCACACCGCGATTCAGATAGGCAGCGGCCTTTAAACGGCTCTCAATGGCCTCCAGGGAGTAATAGGCATCTGGATCAAAGACCGTGCGATCATATAACCAGCGCAACTGTGTGCCGTGTTGTTTGGGATCACAGGGCGCAATGGACGGGGGCATGGCGGTACCACGACTAAAAATTTGCGTGAATTGCTGGCCCTCTTTCCAGATGTTCAACTCTAATTTTTCAGACAGGGCATTAATCACGGTTGCACCGACCCCATGCAGGCCACCAGCCGTCTTATACGCGCCTTCCGCGAATTTGCCACCGGAGTGTGGCACCGTCAAAATGACCGTCGCAGCGGGCATGTAGTCGCCCTGGTAGAGCATAGCATCAAAGGGCATGCCACGCGCCTCGTCGCGCACCGTCACCCACCCTTCACGATTAAGCTGCACCCAGATGTGCTTACCATGACCCGCTGCCGCCTCGTCCACTGCGTTATCGAGCGCTTCCCAGATCAGATGGATCAGGCCAGAGGTAGAGGTGGAACCGATGTACATTCCTGGCCGATGTCGAATAGCAGCAATCCCCTCAAGAACCTGAATATTGGCAGCCGTGTATCTTGATTGTTCTTTTGCTGGTTGTTTTTTTGTCTTTGTTGTCAAAGATGTCGCAGTTTTTTGCACATTCATTTCCGTTACTTGTTGTATAGTATTCCTCGTCGCAAAGAGCGAGAGCTGTTCATGGGTCACGTCCAACTCATCTTGCAAAGGAGGGTGCGATTTGGGGGAACGAGACATCTACCCTAATACCTCTCTTCGAAATGCTTTATGCGTTAATTGCCTTCTCAGCATACCGTGTTCCCACTGGAAAGTCAATAGAATTTTCGACCAAAAGTTCTAATTCCGTAATCAAAGATTTTTTCTCTCTGTATAAACATAGCATGTGGCTGTATTCTTCCCGCATGATAAGGAGGCGGTAAAGCCCCTAAAAATGTTATAATAAGTAGGACAAATATTGGCAACCACACACTACTATCCTTGGGTCACAAGGGGATCACAGTCATGACAACCAGACCAATCACGGGTCAATACGAATACGTACACGCTTCGGGGGTAGGTCTTGATTACTTTACCTCGCGCATCGACCGTCTCACGCTGCAAGCAGACGGACGCTTTGTGCTGATTGTGCAAAATCGCAGCCGCGTCGGGCATGCCGCGCATTCGCTGGCAAACGGCCAACAAGTCACAGCGGCGGCGCAGGAGACGCGGCGAGAAGGCAGGTATACCCACCAGGGCGTGGGGCTTGCTCTCTACTTTGACGATGGCGGCTTCGAACCAGGCAAAGTCGCTGGTGACGGCACTAGCGTACAGCTCGGTCCCAACGTCTTCAGCAAGGTTTCTGACTCAACCGTACTGCCACCGACGCACCGTTTGCAGAAGGATATGGATGATATCGCCAAAGGCGTGAAAATCGTGAGCACGCTGGGCAGTATGGCCGCTAAAGCAGTGAAGACCGTGCAGCACACGGTGCAGACCACGCAGAGCAGCCCTGAAGCAGTTCCGCAACAACCAGCGTCCCCAACCATGAACACGGCTACGCCCACACCGCAACCGAACTATACTCCCCCATCACCAGCAGGCACACAACCACAACCAACACAAGCAGCCCGCTTCTGTGATCAGTGTGGAGCACGTTGTCGGCCGGGAAAACGCTTTTGTAGTCAATGCGGAGCCAGATTGCCGTAGTTGTCACTTCACAGTAGACTCTTTCATCAACACCTCGTACGCGGCAATGATACGCTGCATCTGTTGCGGATCACCACCACGGTCGGGGTGGTGACGCTTAGCCAGCGCCCGGTAGCGCTTCTTGATCTGCTGAGGCGTGGCGTGCGGTGGTAAACCAAGCGCAGCTAGTGCCTGCTGACGTTGCATCAATGGGCGCGCGGGATTCACACTGCTCTTCCAGAGTGTTTTAACACTCAGGCGCAGCACGTCCCACAGTAATCCAGTGAAAGACCTCGTATTCGAAGATTTTGTACCCATCCATTCTTTCCAATTACACGTAGTACTATAGAGAATACGACATTTACCTCCATTTGTCTCTTGTGAAGCGGACACGTAACCTTATACGTACGTAATACAGGTCAAAGAACTTGCTTTTTATCGATTATCTACAATCGCCTTTGAAGACCCCTGTGCTTCACACACGGGGATGAAAAAGGCATTCCTTATGGGGTGTGATGGGTGTGGAACCGTTGACATGCGTGTATTTTCTTGGTATAATACGTGTATGCCAAGAACAACAAAAAAACCACAAAAAGCGGTTTACTTGCCGCCTGAATTAATTGAACGTATCCAGCAGTCAGCACAGAAAAATCGGCGCTCGTGGAATGCCGAAGTGCAAGTAGCACTGGAATACTATCTTGCACACCAGGAGAAAGGGCAGTAGGCACGTGACGAAACGGGCATATAAGTACAGGATATACCCAACAGAAGAACAACAGCGAAATCTTGGCCACACCTTTGGGTGCTGTCGGTTCATCTACAATTGGGCACTCTCAACCCGTAAACGTGCCTACTTCGATCACGGCAAGAACCTTTCTACAGGAGACCTCTCTGCTGGTATCACTGTCCTCAAGAAGGAAGAGGGAACAGTATGGTTACGTGAAGTCTCCTCTGTCCCCTTGCAACAAGCCTTTCGCCATCTCGATACGGCCTACAAGAACTTCTTTGCCAAGCGTGCTCACTATCCGACATTCAAAAAGAAACACAAAGAGCAGAGTGCGACCTACACCAATAATGCTTTTACCTGGGACGGTCAGCACCTTACCCTTGCCAAACAGAAAGAGCCCTTGCCTATTGTATGGTCGCGTCCCTTACCAGAAGGAGCACAGCCCTCGAGTGTCACTGTCTCTAAAGATCGAGCAGGACGCTATTTTGTTTCCATCTTGGTAGAGGGAACCATAGCGACGTTGCCCATGACCGACAAAATGATCGGGGTTGATCTGGGCTTAAAATCGTTTCTCATTACCTCTGATGGCGAAACGCTCGATAATCCGAAATACTATACACGTGATGAGAGGAAACTTGCTAAAGCTCAACGCAAGCACGCCAAGAAGAAAAAGGGCGACAAGAACAGGGATAAGGCATGCCGGAAAGTCGCACGATTGCACGCCCGTATTGCTGATACGCGCCGTGATTTTCAGCACCAAGCGTCCATCAAACTGATACGCGAAAACCCGCGTGATCTGTGTGGAAACGCTCAATGTCAAAGGCATGCTGAAAAATCACCATCTGGCAAAAGCCATCAGTGATGTGGGTTGGGGTGAATTTGTGCGTCAACTCGAATATAAAGCGGCGTGGTATGGACGCACAGTCGTCAAGATTGATCGTTGGTATCCCTCCAGTAAGACGTGCAGCGCGTGCCTGGATGTCTTAGAAGAATTAACGCTTGACGTTCGATCATGGATTTGTCCTCACTGCGGAACGTGCCATGACCGAGACATCAATGCAGCAAAAAACATTTTGGCGGCGGGGCTCGTCGCATCGGCCTGCGGAGGTACTGTAAGACCTGCTGACTCGAAAGGGTCACAGACAGGCACCGATGAAACAGGAACTCTAGTGCTCTGTCAATTCAGAAATGATAGGTGACTATCTGGCTCATTGGCGCTTCAGAAGCGGATGCAGACAAGCAACCACCTCTCAAGAGAACATTGACAGAACACTAGGCAAAATTTGAACTATCCGTACGCAACAAGCCCATCATTCGGCCCGAAAGCAGGGCTGAAAAAGCCTGCTGGGAGGTTCAAATCTTCCGACCTTGACGAGGAATGTTAATTCACTACAGCAACATGGACAAACAAGAGAGAAAATAGACCAACAACCAAAAACGCAAAACAGCCTCTAGAGCCTTACGAAGGACGAGAAAGGACACCCACAAACAAGATGTTCCGAGTCCCGTGTCATTTATCAGGTAAAATTGATGGCTTCTCAGAAAACGTGCCACGCAGCCAAG
>DATAYF010000623.1:0-6990 GCA_036272735.1 Ktedonobacteraceae bacterium | reverse complement strand
GCCTATCTTGATCCAGCAGATCCCATGCCCTCATGTCCCCGGTACACCGTACCCTGGGAAGGTGCGCAGGCGCGCCTGCGGGCGGTCCATGAGCGATTGCAACAACGGGCAAACGCGTGGCAGTGCTTGCCGCCGTCGCATGGGTATTCCCCGTGCCAGAGTCCGTCCGCAGCCCCTCAGCCCAAAAGTCTCGCGCGAACCAACACCAGAGCCACTCTTCCTCCTGAGACGAGGAAGGGTGGAAGCGTGGAAGGACCGCCCAGAACCTCCCGTGCTGTAGCCGGGAGAGTTTTCAGCAAGTTGGATGTGCAATTCAGCTTCGATGTTCCCAGCAATCACACTATGCTCAGGATCGGAGCCAGTCATATCATAGACAACTTCATCGATCAGCTCGTAGTGATAAGGACTTTCCAGACCAATCAGGCCCTCAAATGCTTCTTCCGTCATCGGAATGCCGTGAATCGACTCGGTGTCATGATCACGTTGTGGATTAGCAACCACGTCCTTCACTCCTTCACATGTGTAGAATTGCTCACGATAACAGGCATAGTATATGCATAAGATAATACGACGTGAAACCCAAAGGTGAAGCATCGTACCAAAAACCTTATGCTATAATGGGTGAGCATGCATAACAACAACATACCAGGAAGCGGAGGGAACCAGGTGGCACCATCACCGGATAGAGACAAAGTTGAGGGCGGCGAGGTGCGGGTTCTGATCGATTCTCTCCTGCACATCTCACGCCTGCTCCACGAACATAGCCGGAAGTTGGAAATCGCCGTCGAAGGTAAATACGCAAACCAGGCCGGAGACGAACGCGTGCGCCTGCTCAGCGATTCGCTGCACGTCAGCCGCGTGGCAGATATAGAGTTCAGCCGCTTCAGCTACACCTTGCAACAACTACAAACGTCGCTGCAAGAAACTGCGACCGATATTCCCACAACGGCCGGTTTCGAAAAAGAGCGCGCCGCCCTGACCAGTAACATCTCCAACCTGCGTCAGCAACGCGACGAACTCGAAACCCTCTATGATATCGCCCAGGTCCTCAACTCCACACGTGGCTTTGATAGCGTGCTGCGCCTGGTGATGGATCGCGTGATCGAATTCGTCAATGCCGAGCGTGGTTTCCTCATCCTGCTCGATCCTGAAACGCACGAACCCCAATTCACCATCGCGCGCGACAAGCAGGCTCATACCATTCCCGAAAACACCGCCACCGCCCAGATTAGCTGGGGCACCGTGCGCCGCGTCATCACCACCCACGTTGCAGAGCTTGCCGATGATGCCCAAAGAGACCTTGCTCTGCGCAAGCAAGAGAGCATCATGGCCTACGGTATCCGTTCGATTATGTGCGCACCACTTATGGTACGCAACAATTGTATCGGGGCCGTCTACGTCGATAGTCGCGTCGAAGCCAATCTGTTTGGCCCCAAACATCGCGACCTTCTGCACGCGTTTTGCAATCAAGCCGCCATCGCCATCGATAACGCTCGCCTCTTCGCTGATCTCAACAAAGCTATCCAGCAGGTGCAGGAAGACAAGCAGTACATGGAGAATATTTTTGGATCTATCGCCAATGGCGTGATTACCACTAACGCGGCTGGTATCATCACCACGTTCAATGCAGCGGCTTACGTTATCCTACGTATTCACCCGGAGCACGCGCTCGGCCAACACTATCAGGAGGTATTTCGTCAGCTACCGCCGCAACTTGGCCTCATTCCCGCGCTAGATCGTGCGCCAGACCAGGACGAGCACGGCACCATTTTTAACCGCGCCGTCGATTGCGAGATTCCGACGCGTGGCCTGGTCAATCTCACACTGCACGTCACCGCGCTACGTGATAGCAACGATGCCCCTATCGGTATGGCCCTGGTCGTCGATGATCGCACCGACCTCAAACGTTCGGAGGCCAAAGCCAAGGAAATCAGGCGCATTTTCGAGCGCTATGTTCATCCTCACGTCGTACAACAACTCATCCAGGACCCGCTGGCCCTCAACCTGGGTGGTGAAACCAAAGAGATCTCGGTCATCTTCGCCGATATTCGCGGCTATACCAGTTTGAGCGAACGATTGGCTCCTGAAGAGGTGATGAACTTGATCAATCGCTACCTACAGATTATGTGTGAAGCTATTTGGGAAGAGGAAGGAACCTTAACCGCGTTCCAGGGGGATGCGCTGATGGCAATTTTCAATGCACCGCTGCCGCAGCCCACGCACGCGGAGCACGCGGTACGAGCGGCCTGGAAAATGCGCATGGCGGTACTGCACTATCAGCAGACCCACCCGCAAGATACGCCCATTCGCTTTGGTTTCGGCGTCAATACCGGACTCGCCACAGTTGGCAATCTTGGCTCATCGAATCGCTTGCAAAACTATACCGCCATTGGAGATGTCGTCAACGTCGCCTCCCGCCTCCAAAACAACGTGTCGGATAACAACGTTCTGCTCAATGACAGCACCTACACGCAAGTACAGCAGTGCGTGCAGACCGGTCGCCCATTTCAATTATCCGTCAAAAACAAAGCGTCCCCACTGACTGTACGCTACTTGCTTGGTACCTAGCAGCATTACGACAAACCGCGCCGCAACACGAAGCCCATTTGCTGCAAACGCGTGAAACCGAACCATTCGTAGAGCCGATGGGCATGCACATTATCTTCCTGTGTGTTCAACATAATACGCGCTACCTGGTTCTGCGCAAAAAATTGGATCGCCTCGGCCATGAGCCTGGCCCCAATTCCCTGGCTATTACAAGTGGGCTGTACGGCTATACGAACAAGATAGCCAAAATTACCGTCCAACGCGTTGAATTGGTAGCCGATCACCTCGCCACGAAGCTCTGCTACCACAAAATAGGGATGTGTGTTCGCGATATCGATGAACGCTAAGCGATCATAGCGCCACAACGCCTCGAAACACTGCTCGTCTATCGCCAGCAGCGCCGCCATATCGCCCTGCCCTTGCACTGTTTCCACCAGGTTCACGGGACGAATAGTTACGGCCTGATTGCCGGAGGTTGGTACGCGATAGTCAAACTTATCATAAGAAAAAAGCGAACGATACGGCGCAAAACCACGCGTCAACAGGATCGAACGTAGCCAGTCGTATGCCGCGTCGTTACCCGAATAATGCAGATCGGAGACGCCACATTCCCTGAGAGCGTCGCACAAATGCTCAAGTAGCGCCTGTAAAATAGAGAGATACGCCCGACTTTCACCCCAGCTTACTCCAAAACCACCAATCCACGCGATGGATGAATCGACGACCTGCGATAACAGAAACCCTTGCAAAGTCGCGCCATGAAAGAGTCCCACCGCCGGGTAACGTTCAAGCAGCAGTGGTAACTCTTCCAGAGTAAAGCGCTGGTAGATGTATTCGGACGTGCGCAGCAAGCGCTCTACCAGCGGAATATCCTCGACAGCTAACAAGCGTATCTGTTCGCGATGGAGTGGCATGTTATCCTTAACCTACCTACTATTGCTCTTCCGCCTGGTCGGCGTCTGGCCCCTTCATCTCGCGGATAAGGCGGGAACGGTCAGGTTTGGGCACGTTACGCATACGGTAGCCGGTAAGGCCATGAATGCGTCGTAGCTCTGCGATTAACACATCCGTATTGATACGAGAGTCGCGATCTGGCGGCGGACCAAACTTATCAACGGCGGCATCATCCCCCAGCAGCAGGTTGACGCAGGTTGCCACGCAGGTCGCCGAGGCTTCCGCGTTATAGCCGCCCTCCAACACCATCACAACCCGATCATCGCACAACGCGTGCGCAATATCGAGAATGATCTGGTTCAACTTGGCAAAACCAGCCGTCGAGAGGTACATGCCCGGCGCTTGCAGGCTCGTGCCGCTCTCCATATCCTTCCAGTGCGCATCAAAGCCCGCCGAGACCAGGATCAATTGTGGCTGAAACCGGTCAGCGGCGGGAGCCAGAAACTGGCGGAACACTGGCTCGTACGTTTCATAGCCGGTGCCTGCTAGCAGGGGAACATTGATCGTTGTGCCCAGGCCAGCACCCTCGCCGCGCTCATCAGCCGCACCAGTACCGGGATAAAACGGAGCCTGGTGCGTAGAAAAGTAGAGCACACGCGGATCATCGTAGAACATTTCTTGCGTGCCATTGCCGTGGTGCACATCGTAGTCGATAATCATGACACGCTCAAGACCGTGATGATCCAGAGCATAGCGAGCAGCAACAGCCACGTTGTTGAACAGGCAGAAGCCCATCGCCGACTCGCGTACCGCGTGATGCCCAGGAGGGCGCACCAGGCAAAAGGCGTTATTGACCTCGCCCTTCATGACCGCATCAATTGCCGTCAAAGGTGCACCAGCCGCCTTAATGGCGGCCGCGTACGATTGAGCCGAAACGTAGGTGTCGGTCGCGAAAAACGCGGTTTTACGCCCGCCCGCCGCCTCTTCTTCTGCCACTTTCTTACACGCCGCCTCGACCTCGGCAATATATGCTCGCTCGTGCACGGTCGCCAACTCATCGATGGTTGCTGCGCGTGGCGCAAGCTGTACCATACCATCGCGCTCCAACCATTGCAGCGCCTCGATCACCTGCCAGGCCCACAGCACACGCAATGGACGCTCTGGATGTTTTGATGGTGTGATATGTTCTAGGAATATCGGGTCATAAACAAGGGCCGTGGTCATGTTGTTACTTTAAAACCCCTTTCACCAACTCTGGAATATCGAAAATAGTATCGGCAACGGGAACATTGGCCGCCTGCAACGCCGCCACTTTGCCCTGTGCGGTCCCGGTGTTGCCGGAAATGATCGCACCCGCGTGCCCCATGCGTTTGCCCGGAGGAGCCGTGCGACCGGAGACGAAGGAGACTACTGGCTTGCTCATCGTCTTGATATATTCAGCAGCATCTTCTTCATCGCTACCACCGATCTCGCCACACATCACCACGACTTTCGTCTGCGGATCAGCCTCGAAAAGCTTCAGGTAATCGACGAACGTTGAGCCGATGATAGGATCACCGCCAATACCAATGCAGCTCGATTGCCCCAGACCAGCCTCGGTCAACAGCGCAACGACCTCGTAGGTCAACGTGCCGGAGCGCGAAATAAAGCCGACGGGACCAGGCGTAAAAATCTGATAGGGGATAATGCCGATCTTGCCCTGGCCCGGCGTGCACAAACCCGGACAGTTAGGACCAACCAGGAGCGCACCTTTTTCGCGTACCACCAGCATGGCCCGCGTCATATCAATGACCGGAATGTTCTCGGTGATGCACACGATTAAGGCGATACCCGCGCTGGCGGCCTCCGCAATTGCATCGGCCGCACCAACAGGTGGCACAAAGATACACGATGCATTGGCATCGGTAGCGGCCTTTGCTTGCTCTACCGTATCGAATACCGGCACACCCTCGACGGTCTGCCCACCTTTGCCGGGGGTCACACCGCCAACAACCTTTGTGCCCGCAGCCAGCATATTGCGTGTGTGATACTGTCCCTCGCGCCCGGTAATGCCCTGCACAATCACCCGCGTCGTACTATCGATCAAAATACTCATGCTCGCAATCCTCTATTTCTCCGCGTTCATAATCGCTACGATTTTTTGTGCAGCATCACGCATATCTTTACCCCAGTCGAGTCCGGCGTCTTTGAGTATGGCCCGGCCCTCTTCGGCCCCTGTGCCAGACAGGCGCACCACAATCGGCAAACCCTTGGGCAGCTCCTCCTGCGCCATAATCACGCCACGAGCCACCTCTTCACCACGCGTAATACCGCCAAAAATATTCACCAGAATACCCTTGACCTGAGGATCGCGGGCCACAAACGTCAGTGCCTTACGCATCATTTCAGCCTTGGCACCACCACCGATATCCAGGAAGTTGGCGGGCTTGCCGCCAACACGCGCCACCATATCGAGCGTGGTCATCACCAAGCCCGCACCATTGCCAACGATGCCCACGTCGCCATCAAGCTTAACATAGGTCAAACCGGCCTGCGTGGCTTCGAACTCTAAGGGATTGGCCTCTTCTGGCTCGGCCCACGTCGCGTATTCTTTGTGGCGCATCAGCCCATTGTCATCGAGCAGAATTTTGGCATCCGCCGCCTGTACTTTGCCATCGCCGATCAACGCCAGGGGATTGATCTCAGCCAGACTGGCATCGCTTTCGATAAAGGTGCGTGCTAACGCTGCGAGGATGGCGGCAGCTTGCCGCAGTGAATGGGATGGGAAACCCGCGCGCGTCACAATATCGAGTGCCTCAAACGGTCGCAGACCCCAATGCATATCAATCGGGTAGCGAATAATCTTTTCGGGCGCGGTCGCGGCCACCTCTTCAATATCGATACCGCCTTCCTTGGAGACCATCACCACCGGAGCTTGTGTTTTGCGGTCGAGGATGATGCCGAGGTAGTATTCCTCTTTGATGTCGATTTTAGAAACCACCAGGACTTTCTCGACGGTCAGTCCCTTAATATTCATACCAAGCACACGTGAAGCAGCTTCCCGTGCCTGCTCTGGCGTATCCCCAAACTGGATACCGCCAGCTTTGCCACGCCCTCCGACGTATACCTGGGCTTTGATAACAACTGGCCCGCCTATTTCGCGGGCAATAGCTTCGGCCTCTTCTGGCGTACGGGCTACCTTCCCTGGTTGAATGGGAATCCCATAGCGCGCCATAATATCTTTGGCCTGATATTCATGGATCTTCATTGAAAATAAAAACTCCTTGTGCTACATTGCCTGACCTCTGCCCATTATATGTTCCCAAGAGATACACCGTCAATTGACGCCGAATCATTGCGCGAAAAATTATTTAATGTATAGATAAGCCTGGATGTGCCCAGGGCACATCCAGGCTTATCTATACATTGGACCACTGAGATCACTACTGGCCAAAATGTGACCATTCGGGCGCGTCAACCATTATATAATCTGAAAGCTGAAAGCTGAAAGCGAAGAGATATTTTATGGATAAGAAGACCGAGAGAACATCAATCATAGCGACAACAGCC
>DATAYF010000622.1:0-4880 GCA_036272735.1 Ktedonobacteraceae bacterium | reverse complement strand
AGCGGTGCTTTCGCTTGCGCAAGAAGACGCTTGAGGACATCGGGCTTCCTTGCCAAGAAGACGTGAATATCCTGGGTGCCTTTGGCCCGGTTGCAAGCTTCACAGGCCAGCGCAAGATTGCTCACCCGGTTCGTCCCACCAGTGGCACGGGGATGAATATGCTCCACTTGCAACGGCATATCCTTCGCGCTACAGTAGGCACATTGGCGGTTCCACTTTCCCAGCAGATATTCACGCACTTCATATCCTGCTAACGTACCCTGCTGGTACTCAGTACCACTGATTTCAGGGTGCTCCATCTGTTGCAAATCGAACTTGACCAACTCCATGCTGATGTTCGTGAGTGGACAGAGCCTGCGTAAACGCTGGACCCAGGTCACGACGTTGGTCACTCGACTGGCGAGCGATGGGGGGATCCATCCCTTGGGTTGGCGTCGATTAGCAAACCTTGCTTTGCGATAGCGGGTTTTGCGATGGCGACGAGAACGACGCACAGATCTGCGATCATCGAGAGCCGCTTTGATGGCCTGTCCTCGATGACTGATTTCCGCCGCAAAGACGACTTCACCAGACGCATCATTGACGATGGCGAGTCCGCTAGTTCTTGAGCCAGGATCAAGTTTGACACGTAATAGCTGAAGCTGCGGTTGCTCTATCGCTCCTTTGAGCACAATGGTAAAAGGATAGCGTTTGAGTACTGCTGCTCTGCCCTGGGAAAGCAAGAGGCGGGCACGCCCCGGATGGATCGGATTTACTGGTCGTTTATGCGTATCAACAACGAATACTTTGCTCATACAGAGCCTCCGCTTGCGCAGGTGATGTTGGCCTCGACAATGTTATGGAGCGGTTTAACGTGAAACACACTGGCTTCACCCGTACGCCTGTTTAATGCTTCACCGTAGCGGTCGGGGCTGGCCGCGCACCCCGACGTACCTGTTTCGCTCCGAGCGCTAGTTCCGAAGAACTGAGTCTGGTCAAATTCAGGCTTGCGAACAAGCCTCCGGCTGAAAGCCGGGGGTATTTGACTGGAATACTACAATATGACGTTGCTACGAGTTCTATAGAAGTAGGGGCCTGTTCGTATTATAACGCATCAACGGCGAAGAATGAAGAACGCGCCACTTGAAGGCAAGGTCTATTTTCGGTTAGAATGGAAAGGATTCACCAGGAGAAATTTTTATGCACATCCTAATCAGGGGCAAGCGCGATAGTATATATACTCCGGCTATGCTCCTGCTGATTCTGATTGTAGGTATTTCTTTTTTAGGGCTGGGTTTTATCATGCCCCTGCGCTCGGCGTATGGACGGCAGCTAGGTGCAAGCAGCTTTGAGATCGGTTTGTTGGCCTCCTCATTTTTGCTGGCGGGCTTTATCGCGTCACCATTTATCGGCTGGTTATCCGACCGCTTCGGGTATCGGCGCATCCTGACCGTCGGCCTGTGCATGCATATGCTTTTAATGTTGGCTTATATTCCTGTTCAGGACCCCGTATTGCTGATTGGCCTGCGGGTACTAGAGGGCATTGCCTCCGCGAGCGTCTTACCACCTTCGCGAGCACTGGTCAACGTCATCGCGCCCAGCAACCGCCAGGGGGAGGCGTTGGGAATTTTGAGCGCGGCCCAGGCAGTCGGCGTACTGTTGGGTCCGGTCTTTGGCACGTTACTTGCCAGCCAGGTCGGTTACGCGCCATCGTTCCTGTTTGCCAGCCTTTCATTAGCACTGGCCCTGATCGCCAGTATCTTCCTACCGAAAGGCGCTGCTGCCAACAGCGAACAGTCCGCAACAGCGGCTTTTAAATTAGCAGCCTTTGATGGTTTGTTTACTCGCCCGCTCAGTCTGGCCTACACATTGCAGCTTGTCACCCAGATTATGCAGGGCGTCATTGCGGCAGTGTGGACGCTCTACATGCTGGATCGTGGCGCTTCATTGCCCATGATCGGCATATCGTTCACCACATTTGCGCTGCCACTGATCTTTTTTACGCCCCCGCTGGGTCGGCTCTCAGACCGCTATGGACGCTACTGGCTGGTCGTGGCGGGCGTGCTGCTCTATGGCATAGTTTTCTGCATCTATGCCCTACAGCTTTCTCCGCTCTGGCTGGTGATTCTTTCGGTTGTCGAGGGCATCTCGGTAGCCATCCAGAATGGGGGCGTGAGTGGCCTGCTGGCCGACGCGACCCCACCCGGCACGCAAGGCAAAGTGCAGGCGAATTTCACCGCCGCCGGAGCCTTTGGCAGCTTTTTAGGTGCCACCTTCTCCGGCCTGCTTTACACTTATAATCCAAGCATTCCTTTTCTGGTCGCAGGTATCATGGGTTTACTGCTGTGCGGCGCGTTGTTCTTGCCTGCCATCGCGCATATTTTCCCAACCATGCACCAAAACATCACGTTTCCAATACCAGAAGAACCGCTTGATGAAGCCATCGAAAGCCTTCGCTAGTACACCTGGCGTGTGAGCATCCAGAGAGAGCTATGCTCATCACGCTCACGGGACCAGGCGTGTGAGATCGCGTGGGAAGGCAGCGGCCAGCCGGACGTTTGGCAGGCCAATAAGCTGCATCAACAGGCGTTCGGAACCCATACCGAAGCCTCCTTCGGGCGGCATCCCGTACTTGAACGCCTCTAAAAATGCCTCGAACGGCTCAAGCGGCAATCCAGCCTTGTCGAGTGCCGCCACGTACTCTTCGTAGCGATGCAGACGTTGCCCTCCCGAAACCAGCTCGGTGCCACGGAAGAGCAGGTCGAACGAATTCGAGTAGTCGGGACGCCTGGGGTCTGGATGCGTGTAGAATGGACGCTTGCTCATAGGATAGCCGGTGACATACAGAAAATCGCTCCCAAACTCCTGTTTGGCCCAGGCACCCAGCCAGCGCTCATCGCGTGGCGCGAGGTCTGGCTCACCCCGCACATCGACATGGTGCAGCTTGAAGATCAATTCCTGTGCCTCAGTAAAGTGAATGTACGGAATATGCTCTGGTACGGTTGGCATCTGAACGTGCAGTACCGCTAGCTCGGCCTGATAGCGCTCGTCAAAGGTCGCCAGGATGTCGGCAATGATATCACGCAGCACCTCCATAACCGTGAAGTGATCCTGAATGAAGCCGAGTTCCGCGTCCATGCTGACGTATTCGTTCAGGTGGCGCGTCGTGTCGTGCGGCTCGGCGCGGAAGACCGGGCCAATCTCGAAGACACGCTCGAACACCCCCACCATGATCTGCTTGTAAAGCTGCGGACTCTGCGCCAAAAATGCTGGCTTGCCGAAGTAATCGAGCTTGAACGTCGTAGCCCCGCTCTCTGTAGCGGCGGCGACGATTTTTGGCGTCTGAATTTCGGTAAAGCCCTGTGCTACGAGCGTGTCACGGAAGCTGCTCATCATGCCAGCCATGAGGCGTAGGATAGCACGCTGCACAGGATGGCGGTAGGTGATGGGTGCGTGGTCAAGCAGTGTGCCGATACTGGCCGTCAGCTTGCGCTTGTTGATCGGCACGGGTGGCGGCTCTGCTATCGCGGTAATCACCTCTATGTGTAGATCGTGTAGCTCGACTCCTCCCGGTGCCTGGGCCTCCTGGACCGCACGTCCTTCAACGGCGACAACGCTTTCCACGGCAATATTCTCCACAAGCAAAGGGGATATCTCCGCGTCCGTCTCACTGACGGCTTGCACATGGCCCCAACCATCGCGAATGACCAGAAAATTGATGCCGCCCATGTTGCGAAAAGACTGTAACCAGCCCGCGACACGCACACGTTCACCAGCGTGTGCAAGTACTTCTGTAGTACGTACTCGTTTCATCGAAAATGCTCCTTTATCTTTTTTCTGCGTGCGCCAAAAAACAAAAAGCCCTCATCCTCTCATAGGAGGACGAGGGCAGAATAATCTTGCCTATCGTGGTACCACCACCATTTATCCCAATAGAATGGGACCTTCGTCGATTCTATCCCTTGATGATTATTTCGGTATCCGCAAATCGAAACCGGCTCGAAACGCTGATAATCATGCACAAGGGAGACAAATCGCCGCGCGTTAACGGGCGCGTACCGCAAACCAGCTACTCAATTTTCCGTATGGCGTATACATTGTGCTTGTTTCGCTGGTTGACTCAAGGGTGTTATTGAGCAGGATCGACAACGGTACTCGCAGCAGGTGTACCGCTCTCTGCGTATCGGTGAGGCTACTCAACCTGTCCCTTTCAACGTTTATACATGTTGTTTGTGCTACGTTTACTGTAACACGGACGCCAAATGGAAGTCAAGCACACGGATTTTAGGCAAATTTTTGCACTGGCTTAAACATCTGTTAAAAAAGGCTTGACAACGAGGCAGAGATGTGAGAGAATGCTCCTCGTCGCACAAACGTCGTTGCTCCTTGGCGGGAACACCCGCCTGGGACCTTTCGTCAGACCTTGAAAAAAGGCTTGACAAAGCGCAACAAGTATGCGATACTGTCAAGGCAAGCGACACAGCGCGCTTGCACGGTCAGGAACCTTAACAACTGAAGAGTGGAAAGCAGAACAGCACTAGGAATGCCGAGTCATTCGGCAAGATACCGACAGAGAGAGATACACACTCTCATACACCCATACACACAGCGTGATCTTTTGCGAGATCACGCGAAACACAAACCTAGTACCCTGTCAATTTTCTGCGAACTATACCAAAAAAGCTAGTAACGCTTGAGGTCATGATCGCAACTTACCATGCACTTTCGTCGGTCCGTTTGCGGATCGATGGTTGATATTCTTTGGATGGCGAGTTTGATCCTGGCTCAGGATAAACGCTGGCGGCGTGCCTAACACATGCAAGTCGAACGCCCTTGGGCAACCAAGGGAGTGGCGGACGGGTGAGTAACACGTGGGTACCTACCCCGCAGTGAGGAATACC
>DATAYF010000621.1:0-18933 GCA_036272735.1 Ktedonobacteraceae bacterium | reverse complement strand
CGATGGAAAGATATCTGAAGAGCTTTACAAGTAGAAACGCTATAATGCAGCATAATGACCATGCGCCGATTAATCGTATTAAATTACGCTCTCAGCGAAAAGGGAAGAAGCCATTCGGAAAGTCAAAGGAGTGAAGTATAGCACATGTAACGGTTTTTGAGGTGCTATACTAGCGGGAAGAAAGTAGTCTAAAATGAGCTATTGGGGGTAAAAACCTTGATGGCTATTCGTGCTGGGCTGGCTTCTGGTGCTGTTTGGTTAAGTTGAGGGTAGAAAACGGTTTGTTAGGAATTTGGGGGGACATGTGTTATAATTCGCACATATTTGATCAGGGAGGAATGCGCCTGTGCCCCAAAATACAAGCACGTATACGCTACTCTATAGGGTTCGTTTATTGTTGGAAGATGGACAGAGTGAGGCGGCCTTGCAGGCGCTGAAAGCTATCCATATTCAGGATGGACAGCAGCGGGAAGCAGCCTACCTGCTAGGGTGGTCGTACGCTCTATCCAAACAGTGGGATGAAGCGATGCGGGTCCTGTCCCCTTTGCTCCCTCCGGCCTACCAGCAGGAGGTATCCGAAGCATTGTCGGATCGTGCCCGCCACGTTCTTTGCTTACTCTGGCTCGGCCTGGCCGCGTACAATCTTTCCTACTACGAACATGCCACACTTCATTTCAATGAATGCTTGAAGATCATTCGAGACCGCCGTGTCTATCTGCCGACTGCGCGTATTCATGCTCGCTTCTTACTTGCCAAGACGTGTATGATGCGCAACCTTTACCCGACCGCCGTGAAGCAGTGCGAACGTGCGCTGCGCCTTTGTCGTTTATATGAGGATATCCAAATATCTGCCCTGGTGTATGCCGTGCTCTGTGAGGCGTATTATTCCTGTGATCGTTTGGCGGAAGCGATGGTGGCTGGTTATGAAGCGTTACGCCTGTCTCAAACATTTGACAATCAACTCGATGTGGCGAATGTTCACTACTGGTTGGGGCGCGTCTGCTTCCGCCAGAACGATGCACAGGGCGCGCTCGAACATTATGAGCAATCGTTGGCACTGGTCTCCGATGGCACCGCGCCTTTCATGCATTTTCTGGCGTGCGTTGCATTAGTAGATGTGCATCTGGCGGCTCAGCGCTTCGAGGATGCGAAACGCTTTTGTCAGCGCGCATTGCAGCAGGCGGATGGTCTGGAAGGGACGTATGAGCTAGGCACAGTGTACCAGACGCTCGGCAAGATCGCGCTGGCCGCGGCCGCTCAGACTGATGAGGCGCAACGCCAACCCTTGTTAGAGGAGGCTGTTGGCTGGTTTGAGCAGGCTTGCCAGAAATTTGAGCCGGAACGAGACTATGTCGCGCTGGCCGAGGTCTACGATAGCCAGGCTCAAGCGTTGGAAGGCCTGGGACGTTCGGAAGAGGCTATTGCTTGCTGGCGTTCAGCGTTCGCGCTGGTACAGAACAAGCCGGAACAAGACGCCATGGCCTTCTCTGTTGATTTGTAACCGCTTTATGTGCCAAGATGCTAATGCTTGATGTTATTACGACAACGTAGAAGAGGATTCGAGTGCTATATGTTGCAAATTGATCAACGCCAATTAGGGGCCAGCGCTATTGTTGTGCCTGCTCTAGGAGTTGGCACGTGGAGTTGGGGCGATAAAAGTGTGTGGGGCTATGGCCAGGAGTATACTCGCGACGATGTTATGCAGGCGTACCAGGCTTGTCTCGCGGCTGGACTCAACTTTTTCGATACCGCTGAAGTCTACGGTTCTGGCATGTCTGAACGGCTGCTTGGCGAATGTCAGCGCGCTAATGGTCGTCCTATCCTGATCGCCACCAAATTCGCACCGTATCCCAGGCGTTTTTCCGCGCGCGCTTTGCTCACCGCGCTCGATCAAAGTCTTGAACGCCTGGGCGTGCAGAGCGTCGATCTCTACCAGATTCACTTTCCGTATAGCCTGTTGAGCATTCATGCCTTGATGGATGCGATGGCGGAGGCGGTGCGTTCTGGAAAGGTGCGCGCGGTTGGCGTGAGTAATTATAGCGCTGAGCAGATGCGCAAGGCTCATGCGCGCCTGGCCCGCCACCATATCCCTCTGGCCTCCAACCAGGTGCATTATAGTCTCTTACATCGTGCTCCTGAGGCCAATGGCGTGCTTGCGGCCTGCCGTGATCTCGACGTGGCACTGATCGCGTATAGCCCGCTCGAACAGGGCTTGCTTACCGGTAAGTTTCGACCCCAAAATGGTCAATATCCCCCGGTGGCAGGTGCGCGGCGCTTCTTCTCCGGGTTTCGTAAGTCGCAACGCCAAAAGATGGAGCCACTGTTGCAAACGCTGGCCCAGATCGCGCAGGTGCACGACAAAACCAGTGCTCAAGTGGCCCTCAACTGGCTGCTGGCGAAGGACGAGCACATTATTCCCATACCAGGAGCGAAGAACGTGCGGCAGGCGACCGAGAACGCGGGTGCCCTTAGTTGGCGCTTGACCGACGCCGAACAAGACCAGATCGAACAGGCGGCACGCAGCCTGTGATTGGTGGAAACGCAGGCCAACTCGCCAGGCGCGACATAGCGGAAAATGAGCTCGTAATGCGTGTAGGGACCGATTTATCGTGTCCGCCGTGCCCTATCGATCAACATGCACCGCAGCCGTGCAGTGATGGGGCGGTTGGTCGTCATTGTTCGGCGGACACGATAAATCGGTCTCTACAGCAAATACTGCCATTACCCCATTCCTTTATTCTTCTGGCTTCAGTCGTATGAGCATGATGCCTAGCCAGAGCACCCACACGGCGAAAAGCAGGATCGCAGGCGATGTTAGCGCGGCCTGCCCTTCTGTGGGCGCGCTGGCGATGGCGACCGCGCTCCCGCTGAAGAGGGCCGTAACCGCGATTGCCAGGTAGCTAAACGCGACCCAAATGCCCGGCCAGAGCCGTGTGCCTCGCCGGGCGATCATTGCTCCGAACAATAATGTTGATAGTGCCAAGAGGCCGATGCCTACGGTGTTGGAGGTAATGGTGAAGAAGGCAGAGAGGGCTACGAAACCTGCTGGTAGCGCCAAGGCGGGTGTCATGCCTTTACTGACCAGGGTGAAATAGAGCGTGCTGGCGAGCGTGCCGACGATGTAAATGATGATGCCGAATAAGCCCGCCCATGCCGCGATGATGGCAAAGCCTTTGCCTTTCCACGCGTCGGATGGCAGACCGTCGCCTGCTTGCTCATCGTCCTCCTCGCTTTCCTCGTCTTGCGCTTCTAGCAATTCTTGCGCGACGATGATGCGAAAGAGCGAGAATGGGAGCGAGAGCAAGAGTGCAAATGAGACTGCGAGCAGTACACGGTAGAGAATAAAATAGAAGGCATGCAGATTGATCCAGGTCAGGTAGGAGGCGAAATGCCCTCCTGGCCCGGCCGCGTGTAGAGCATTACCATAGCCCAGCGGCGTTAATACGAGCAGTTGGAAGCCCGGCACGACGAGCAATAAGAGCAGTGCGCCGATGCAATAGGCGATGGCGTTGGTTTGTAATCGCGCTAAAAAGCTACGTTTCATAACAAATATCCTGATTCTTACCAGTATTTTGTGTGCATAATTATAAGGGCGTTTTTGTTTCAGTCTAAGGTTATCCACGCCTACTATACCGTCAGACAGGGAATTTGACAAATCCTCTTAACTGTTGTGTTTGTGAAAGGAGTACAAAGTTATGCCGCGTGACCTGCCTTTGGGCAATGGGAGCTTGCTGGTCAACTTTGATAAAAGCTATAACCTGCGTGATATATATTGGCCGCATGTTGGTCAAGAATTGCATACTGGCGGCGATATTTCGCATACCGGCATATGGGTGAGCGGGCAATTTGCCTGGCTGGATGCTCCTGAATGGCAGCGCGAGATGGTATACGATGATGAGACATTGGTGACTCGTGTGACCTTGTACCATCCTGGTTTGCAATTGCAGCTTGTCTTTCGCGATGTGGTTGACTACGACCATGATATTTTCTTGCGCCACGTTGTTGCCACCAACCAGGCCGATCATGCGCGTGAGGTGCGTCTCTTCTTCCATTATGATTGGCATATCGGGACCGATGTCGATGCGAATACGGTCTTCTACTATCCACAGGCGGCGGCACTGATCGCCTATAAACGCCATGGATATTTCTTGATGAATGGTCAGGTGGGCGTGGGTGAACAGGCACATGTGGGCTTGAGTAGCTGGGCGACTGGTATCAAGGAGTTTCACGGGTCCGAAGGCACCTGGCGTGATGCCGAAGATGGCGAGTTGGGTCGCAATCCTATTGCGCAAGGTTCGGTTGATGGAACGCTGGCGCTGCACTTGCCCCCTCTCGCGGCCGGTGCCAGTGGTGAAGCTTTTCACTGGCTGTGTGCCGGTAGTCATCTGCCGGGTGTCACCAATCTGGACGCGCTTATTCGTGCGCGTGGACCGGAAACGCTGCTACAACGGACGCGTAACTATTGGCACCTCTGGGTGAATAAAGACGCGCAGGATTTCGGCGGCCTCTCATCAGAATTGGTGCAGCTTTACAAGCGGAGTCTGCTGGTTTTGCGTACGCAGATCGATCATGGCGGTGCTATCGTGGCGGCCAACGATGCCGATGTGCAACATTTTTCGCGTGATAGCTATTCGTACATGTGGCCGCGTGATGGGGCGCTGGTCGCCAATGCTCTGAGTCACGCCGGATATTCAGAGGTCAGCCGCGAGTTTTACGATTTTTGCCGTGCTGTACTGACGCGTGAGGGCTTCCTGCTGCACAAATACAATCCTGACCGCTCGTGGGGTAGTAGCTGGCATTCCTGGGTGGATAGTGATGGGCAGCCGCAATACCCCATTCAGGAGGATGAGACGGCCCTGGTCCTCTACAGCCTGTGGCAGCATTACAGCATCTTCCACGATGTCGAGTTCGTGGCCCCACATTTCCAGGCCATGATTGTGCCCGCCGCTAATTTTCTGGTGCAGTATCGCGATGCGCATACGTCGCTGCCTACCGCTTCGAACGATCTGTGGGAGGAACGTCGCGGCATTCTGACGTACACGGTGGCAGCCGTCTATGCCGGGCTGGATGCCGCCGCGAATTTCGCAATGATCAGCGGCGAAGAGAGTCTGGCGAACACATACCGCCAGGCCGCCGAGGAGATGAAAGAGGGGACGTTGCGCTACCTGTGGGATGAGGAGCGCGGCCATTTTCTGCGCATGATCACGGTCGACAAAGACGGCACGCTTCACAAAGATGCCACGCTGGATAGTAGCGTGTGTGGCCTCTTCCAGTTTGGCATGCTATTGGCACGTGACCCGCGTATGGAGCGTACGATGCAGGCGCTTGAGCAGACGTTGTGGGTCAAAACTGATGTTGGGGGAATGGCGCGTTACGAGAACGATACGTATTACCAGGTGGCGCACGATCTGGGGCAAGCTCAGGGCAATCCCTGGTTTATCTGTACACTGTGGCTGGCGCAGTATCGCATTGCCCACGCCGCGAACCTGGACGAGTTGCAATCCGCCCTGCCCTTGCTGGAATGGGTGCGTCAGCACGCATTGCCAAGCGGTGTCATGGCCGAGCAGGTTAACCCCTACACCAGCGAACCCCTGAGCGTCTCGCCGCTAACCTGGAGCCATGCAGAGTACGTTTTGACGGTGCGCTGGTATTTGGGGAAGTATCGACGCTTTGATGGGGGTGAAAGATGATGTATGGCTGTCTTCCCAAATGTCAAGCGGCAAAATGAGCAGGGAGTGCGCCGCGCTGATAGAGGATGATGCCATCGCGCTTTACATCGGCGATGAGCTCCGGGTCCCATTCCTGGGAAGTGCGCGAAGTGAACATCACATTCACTTCGCGTGGGGCCTGTAGGTGACGATCTTCTGCCAGTTCGAATCGAAAAGCTCGCGTCTTTGAGATCGGATGGAAGCTTTATCGCCAGCAAAGATAGCAAGCAGATCAACATCGCTAGGATCTGACTTATCAAGTGAGCGCTCGTCGTGGCGTGCGACCGATCCATAGAGGATGATCGCGAGAATATCAGGATGCCGCGAGACGAGCATCTCGATCTTATCCCTGACAAGGGCGCTGGTTTCGCTATCTAACCAGGGAGGAAGAGCCTGAATTCTTGTTTGCATGGTTATCCTCCTTATAGTCGCGAAAGGCCCCTTTCAATGCCTTCAGCCGCTTTGCGATGACTCTCAGCTAACATATTCACTCCCCTTACATTCCTAACAACATCTTTCTACTCGTGTACGCGCCTGAGTTTCTAGCGCAATCATACCACATTTACATGCGAGAGAATACAGCAATTTTTGTTAGCCCTTTGACCCCCTATTGCAGCGTGATGGCACCGGTGGCGCTATCCACGTGGATGGCAACTTTCGTGAGAGGGGTCGGCGCGGGACCGGCAAGAACCGCCGCGTTCTGAGCGGGATCGAAAGTGGCACCATGACAGGGGCAGACCAGGTGCTGGCTGGGTGCATCGTAGGCCACCTGACAGCCCGCGTGCGTGCACGTTGCGTCGTAGGCCACGAACTGATCGTTGGGTAGATGGATCAGCACCCCTGGGTCGCCCGTGGTGGGAATGTTAAAGGTGACGGAGTCATTCTTGGCGACCTTGCTGACCTGGGCAATGGTATTGCCGCCTTGCCCCGCGCCTGTGCTTGTCGTTGTACTACTATTTCCCGCGCTGGTTGGTGCAGGGGCGGCTGGCTGTTGTGTTGTGGTGGTGGTGGTTGCACTGTTGCTACTATTTGCAAGGCTATTGAGTACAATGCCAACCGCTCCCAGGGCGAGTGACCCGGCGATGCCAAACATGGCCCCGGCGATAAAACTACGCCTGGTTTCCTGCTTGCGTTGGGCAACGCTCCAGCCGCGTTGCTGACGCGAACCTGCACGTGCGTTGCCCGCCTCTTCCGCCACACGCGTGCCAGGGGCGTCCGGTTTGCCTGTCAGCAAGGCACGTAGCAAGCCTCGTATGCCAGTAACACCAGGTGGAAACACAGGCTCGACGAGCAGGTTGTCGAGTGCTGGATAGCCTGTGGCTGTCGGTCCATTGAGGAGCATGGTCAGCCAGCAGAAGACGAAGACGATATCCGCCCCATAGAAGTAGGGGTAGACATGCCAGCTTGCCGTTAAGAAGAAGGTAAAGCTGAGTAACAGTCCGAAAAAAGCCGCCGGACGAAAGAGCAGCCCGCATAAGGTGCCCAGGCCAATGGCAATTTCTCCCAGGGCGATCAGGTAGCCGAATTGCATAGCGTGCGACAGGACGAGGTGGATGAGGATATTGTGCAGGGGCGAGCCATGCGCGAAGCCGATAATTTGATTGCCGATATAGCCTGGCGTCGCCTTGTGAAAAAATTGGGGATCAGTAAATTTTTGGATGCCCGCGTAGACGAACGTGATGCCGAGAAACAGGCGCATTGGTGACAGAATCCAGCCGGTACGGCGGGAAGTTTTTGGGTATATATCGTTGGGTGTATTGTTTGTTTGCCTGGATGGGGAGGCCGCTGTTTGTACGCGCGATGGCGGCATCCCTTGCGTTGGTCTCATGTATACGGTTTCCTTTCTCTACAGGGAGGGGTAGGTGCAGCCTTGCAAAAGATATCATCCTTTGACAGAGTCTACCGTACTTTTATGAGAATAGGATGAATCTTCGCTGCTTCCTTGCTTTGCTCGTGGTAACGTCACAGTAAATAATGACCCGTTTCCTGCCTGGCTTTTTACGGTCATTGAGCCCTGGTGTTTAGTGGTAATCCATTGGCTGATGGCTAATCCAAGACCAGTACCGCCTGCTGCACGGGATCGAGCGTTGTCTACGCGATAAAAGCGCTCAAAGATATGGGGAAGATGCTCTGCTGCGATGCCGATCCCGGTATCCTGGACGTGTATCATGACGTGCATGTCGGTTGCATCTACGCTCAACGTGATGGTTCCACCTTTACTGGTGTAGGTGATGGCATTATTGAGGAGGTTCATAATTACCTGGATCAAACGCGCCTCGTCTCCCACTACGAGCGCTTGCTCGTTTATGTGTACGTCTAATGTGATATTGCGTTCTCGTGCCAATGGCTCCATAGTTGCGGCAACTTCTTTTGTGAGCTGCCCAAGTTGCACCACGTCACGTTCGAAAGGGATATTTCCCTCATCGGCGCGAGCCAGCGTCAATAAATCGGTGATTAAGCGTCCCAGGCGCTCGCTCTGTCCATTGATATCTTGTAGCAGGGTTGCGTATTCTTCTACCGACCGGGGCTGACTCAGGGCCACGTCGGTCATGCTGCGCAAAGCTGCAATTGGTGTGCGTAATTCGTGCGATGCATCGGAGAGAAAACGCCGTTGTTGATAAAATAGGGCCTCGAGATGGTCAATCATCTCATTAAAAGTTTCGGCCAGGAGATGCACCTCGTCATTGCTACGCGGGAGCGGCACTCGCGAGCGCAGGTCTCCCTCCTGAATTGTCCGTGCGATGCCTGTCAGACGTGTGATTGGGCGCAATGCTCTTTTGGTAAGCCAGAAACTAACGATCATACCCAAAAGCAACAGTATAGGACCGACAAGCAAAAGTTCGAACAAGACATGATGCAAGGTGCTTTCCTGCTGCGAGAGCGGTATGCCTACCAATACAATACCAATGGGACGGTGCTGGTAAACGATTGGTTGACTATAAACGCGGACATGCTGACCATTCCTGGCCGTAAAGGTGTTTTGACCCGTCTGACCATGCAGTGCTTGCTGGATACTGGCTGCTGGCGGTGTAAGCAGTGTAAAGGCCGGGGTGGTGTATTGAACATGACCGGCTGTGTTGCGCACCTGAATGAGAACGTCCAGGTCAGGATCAAGCTGTTGCGCGGTGAGCCCGTGCTCTTTGTGCAGTATGCTTTGCTGAGAGGGATCATCGGCATCTAGTAACGTGAAAAGTCTACCGGTTGCATCATGGAGCGTGAGTTCTCCGCGGTGTTCGGTAATCGCTCCTTCGACTAATTGGGCACGCAGTTGTAGTTGCGTATCGAGATTGCTGAAAAGGACGTTGCGTAAGTGGAGATAGAAAATGGCGGCGAAGAGAATGATGAGCACGGTGAAGATGAGTGTGTACCAGATGGTGAGCTTGGCGTGGATACCTAATGCTCCCAAATGTTTTGCTATCTGTTGTTGCATGACGTGCAGAGTTCGCATTATGGTTCCTTCAATTGATAGCCGAAACCGCGAACGGTGTGTATGACGTTTGGCTCACCATTTTCGCAGAGTTTACGCCGTAAATAGCCAATATAGACATCAATCACGTTTGATAAATTATCTGCCTCGATATTCCAGAGCCGTTCGGCAATCATGGCCCGGCTTAATACCTGGTGAGGATGCCGCAAAAACACGTCCAGGAGCACGTGCTCTTTGGCGGTAAGCGTGATCTGGCGATTGTTCCTCCACACTTCGTGGGTACGTGTATCGAGTACGATATCCATAAAGTGCAATTTCGTGGTTTTCGTTGTGCTTTCGCGGCGTAAAAGCGCTCGCACGCGGGCCTCTAATTCACGAAATGCAAACGGTTTGACCAGGTAGTCGTCTCCTCCGATGTCAAGGCCGGTAACGCGATTATCAACGTCGTTGAGTGCCGTCAAAAAGAGTATTGGTTCTGACTGCACGCGTTTTCGCAGTTGGCGGCAGACCTCAAAGCCATCAACCTCTGGTAAAAGCACGTCGAGTATGACGAGATCATACGTAACCAGGTGACTCATGGTAAGTGCTTCCGTGCCATCATGTACCAGGTCTACAGCATAACGCTGCTCCTCAAGGCCCTTTTTGATGCTTGTTCCCAACGATACATCGTCTTCGGCTAGTAAAATGCGCATCAATAGCCCTCTTCTTTAGAACGGATGAATATGTTTCACTGGTCCAGCCATCAAATGGGGATAGGCAGTACGCTATGTCCTTCGCGGCCTGCTTGTACCAAAGGCGAGATAAATACTTCGATTGCGAAAGGACGCTCGTAGAGGGCCGTGCGCTGCTCATCCATGAAAAAGATGTTCAGCCGTTCGCGTCTGCCGGTCAGCTCTTTCGAGAGTGGTTGCATGGGAATGGTGATCGAGGCGGCGAAGCCCTGTGCCGGGATCTCCACATCGGCTTTTTGCACAATGTAGGCATAGTTATTGTAGAGTGCCGAACGTACCTCGATACGTACCTTATCGCCTTGCGTCCTGCCGCTTAAACCCACGCCTGGTTGGTCCGTCTCGTTGCGTCCCATGATTTGGATGCGTAAGACGTAGGTCTGGTTGGGTTGCACGCGTAGCGGCGTCTCGATCAGTGCCGCCGCGCCGGTTGTGTGCTGCTGCTGGCCCATGATTAAACGTCGCAAGCGTTGGAGGAAATGTTCTTCTCCATGCGCTCCTACGATTGCGGGGAGTCGTCTCTCCCTGGGACCAGAGGGTATCAATTGATTGCCCGGCTCACTCTCTTCTGTGCCTGTTTGCTCCGTTGGTGTTGCAGTGTTGTCCTGTTCGGTATCGGGTGGTGTGGGCGTTTTTGTGGTTGGGGCATTGCTGTGCTGCTTGCGCTGCATCGCCGCTGGTTCTTCTTTGGTTAGTTGGTTGGGTCCCGCCGCCTCTGGTGACTGCGCTTCCTGGTCTTGATCGATGATAGTAGAGTTTGCGATATTGCGCGTTGGCATATCCTCAATGGCGAACGGTTGCTGTGCTTGTTCTTCATTATTGCTGTCATGTGCTACTTGCTCAGTATCTTCGCTACTGTTCTGCGCTGGCCTGACTGATGGCTCAGAGGTTGGTTGTGCGCTGCTATCAGGGTCGGCTTTTTGTGCGTCCATCGCGGATCTGGCATCGACCAGGTAGGACTCGAAGGCACCAGCGTCGATGATCACCGTTTTGATCTCATCAACCGGTACCGGTGTTCCGTCAACGTCGGCAGAGGGTATCTGTGGCTGTTGGCGTTTTCCCTCGTTCTCGGACCCGGGTTGCTGTGCCTGTTCCTGAGAAGGTTGTTGGGTGGGTGCAGGCGGTTCAGGCGATACAACGTCGGCCGGATGTAGTACTTTTGTGGTATAGGGCGAAGGCAATTTCGGAGCTACTGACGCGGGTTTTGGTGGCGTCTGTTCGTCGCGTTTGCCCCTGGAGGTGTTTGCTCCCAACGAGCGTGTGCGATTTTTTAAGGCAAAGGGCGTAGTTGGTGGTGCGGTCGTATTTGTGGTAGTGAGGTTGCGCAAAGCTTCTGCCAACTCCTGTGCACTGGCGAAGCGTTGCGTGGGATCTTGTTCCAGTGCTTTGTACATAATCTCTTTGAGGCCACTGCTCGCCTGATTTAGCAACTCGCGTGGCTCTTTGCGGCGCTGTTTCTTTCCCTTACCGACCTGCGCGGGAGCTATACCGGTGAGCAGCAGATAGCAGATAGCGCCCAGACTGTAAATGTCGGAGCGTAGTTCTGCATGGCCCTGGCTGGCTTCTGGTGCGCAAAAAGGGCTATTTGTCGTGTCGGAGGTGGCGGGCGTCACGGGGGCGAACAGTTCCTGCACCCTGGCTGGTAGCCAGCCGATGGTGAGTAGTGGTATAGCGTCGTAGTTGTCGTCACTGACTGCAATTGTGTAAGGATCAAGCTCTCCTATTACGATCTGCTGGTTATGCAAGCGCGCTATAGCTTGTGCCAGACGCTCGATCCAGAGGGTTGTGATTGACTCACTTGGCAGTCCGATGCCACTTTGTAGCAAGTCTTCCAGTGTATAAATATGCCGCTTGATAGCTGTTTCTGATGGGGTACCGGGCCACTCGGCGATAGTGTAGAGATGGCCTGCATAGCGGCGCAGATCTACCTGTAGCATGATATCAGAAATGCGCAAGCGGCGCAGTTGATCGTACTCTTGCTGCACTGCGTCGATTGCCAATTGTTGTTGCCATTCGTCCAGGCTGGTCACGTCGATATCGCGAATCATCACTGGCCGCTGATAGTGTGTGTCGTTGGCTTGCAACAACTGCACGTATGAGCGGCGGCGAATGAGCGAAGTGATACGATAGCGTTCGCTGATGTCGCTTTCATGGCTTAACTGTGCCTGTTTATGGATATCTTCGACGCGCTTGCCACAGGACGCGCAGAACTGTGCTCCTGCGGGCAGGATATTCTCACAGTTTTGGCATTTCCGCGTTTCTGTTTGGTGTTGATCAGCAGATGTTTGAGAAACCTTCAAGCCTCTTCTACGCCCCTTGCATAAAAAGGTAATGCACTAATAAGAAGATTATAGCATACGTTGAGATATTTGCGATAGCTATTCGAGGCAGTCTAGGTAGGATGTACAGATTGGTTTGGCGTCCCCCTTGTCATGAGCGTTCTGATTTGCTAGAATCGCATGTGGGATTGTACTCAACCTCCCATTCCTCCACCCTGAATTCGTTCGGGTGTGGTGTGGATGATACAATACATATAGCTGAAAAAACAAGAGGAATTTTCTTATGGATTTTGCCACCCTATTATTCTGGGTCCTTGCTGTGATCCTGGTGGGGTCGGCATTGATGGTGGTCGTACTTCGCAACATCGTGCACAGTTCGCTCGCTCTGGTCGTGCTGTTTGCGATGGCTGCTGGTATTTATGTGTTACTCAACGCTGAATTCATCGCCATTGTGCAGGTGCTTGTCTATGCCGGTGCGGTGACCATTCTTATTCTCTTCGCGCTGATGTTGACACGTATTCAGGGTCAACCTCACACCAACCCCACTAATAAGTTGTGGGTGGTTGCCCTGGTCATTAGCGCCCTTGTGGGTGTTGCCATTATCTATGCCGCGACCGCTAGCCAGCACTTGATTGGTACCGTCAATACTGCCGCCAAATTGCCAACTGGCGAGAACAATGTCGTTGCTATTGGTCAATTACTCTACAGCCCGACCAGCTATAGTTATGTACTGCCTTTTGAAATTGCCTCCCTGGTACTGTTGGTGGCTATCGTTGGGGCGATCGTTATTGGTCGGGAGGATTAGTACTTATGTTGACGTTAACTCATTTTTTGGTGCTCGGTGCTGTGCTTTTCAGCATCGGGTTATATGGCGCGATTGCCAAGAGGAACGCCATCGCCGTGTTGATGGGCATTGAAATTATGCTGAATGCCGTCAATATCACACTAGTGGCGTTCGCTTACTTTAACCATGTCGCGTCTTATGCTCAATTATTAACAGGCCAGATTTTCGCTATTTTCATTATCACTGTCGCCGCGGCTGAGGCGGCGGTTGCTCTTGCTATGATCATCGCGATCTACCGCAAACGTGACACAGTGGATGTTGGCGAAATAGATTTGATGAAGTGGTGAACACAATGGCTTTGTATCAGTATGCATCCGTCGTTTTGTTCGCGCCGCTCGCTGCTTTCGTTGTGGTCATTTTCGGTACTCGCGTGTGGGACCTTTTGAGTCGCCCGCGTATCGCTGCCGCAACGTCCCATGCTGAAGAACACGCTGTCGAGGCGCATGGCTCTCATGGGCAGGAAGCAGGCGAACATGGTGAGGATGACGACGACGATCCTAAGGTTCCCCGGCTCACTGCAGGAGCAAAGGCCAGCGCTTACGCCGCTATGCTTATTATGGCGATAGCCTGTGTCTATTCCTGGGTGATGTTGGTTAGTAGCGTGCTCTATCCCGTGCATGCTTTGCAGACGACCGCCGGACTCAATGTGCTATCTTATCCCTGGTTTTGGGCCTACAATATTCAATTCAAGGTCGATCAGCTCGGCATTGCGATGATGGTGGTGGTGACCTCGGTCTCGCTGCTCGTGCAGTTCTATTCGCAGGGCTATATGGAGAACTCGGCGGGCTACGCGCGCTTTTTCTCTTATCTGTCGCTTTTCGCTTTCTCCATGTTGGTGATCGTCTTCGCGCAGAACTTCCTGGTGATGTTCATTGGCTGGGAACTGGTAGGCCTTAGCTCGTACTTGCTGATCGGTTTCTGGATCAACAAGCGCGCCAAACCCGACGAACAGCGCCCATCGCCTTCCAGTGCTGCTATTCAAGCGTTCGTTATGAACCGTATCGGTGACGTTGGTTTCATTATCGGCATTATGATGCTTTTCGCGAGTACAGGCACCTTCGAGTTTAGTGATTTGTTCACCAGGGCTGCGACCTTGAACAAGACCTTCCTGGCTGTGGCGATGATCCTGGTCTTCTGCGGCGCGATTGGTAAATCGGCGCAGTTCCCGCTGCACACCTGGTTGCCTTCTGCTATGGAAGGTCCAACGCCGGTGAGCGCGCTGATCCACGCGGCCACGATGGTTGCTGCCGGTGTCTACATGGTGGCTCGTACGTATCCTCTCTTTGTTGAGGCTGCCCCCTTCGCTTTGCAGACGGTAGCCTGGATTGGTGGCTTTACAGCGTTTTTCGCGGCCACGATAGCCCTGGTGCAGTCCGACTTCAAGCGCGTGCTGGCCTTCTCGACGATTAGTCAACTCGGCTATATGTTCGTCGGCCTGGGCGTTGCCGATCCTACGCTGTATGGCGTTGGACCCGGTATGTTCCACCTCTTCACGCATGCCTTCTTTAAGGCACTGCTCTTCCTGGGTGCTGGTAGCGTGATCGCTTCACTACACCATGCCACGCATAAAGAGGTGCAGGATATGCGCAAGATGGGCGGGCTTGCCAGGTATATGCCGGTCACGGCTATTACCTGGATGGTCGCTGTGCTGGCAATCTCTGGTTTTCCTGGCTTCTCCGGTTTCTACAGTAAAGAATTCCTGATCGGTCAGGCACTTGAGAGTCATAATTATGGTGTCTATGCGCTGACACTGGTGACCGCTGGCCTGACCTCGTTCTACATGTTGCGTGCCTACATCCTGGCCTTTGGTGGCAAGGATGGGAAGGTGTTTGGTTTGTGGGGTGGCACGTATCGCGGTGTCGGTACACCGCACGAGTCTCCACTGACGATCACGATCCCACTGGTGATTTTGGCGCTCTTCGCCATCTTCGCGGGCTACTGGTTTGGTTTCTTCGGCTATGTCAATCCTGCTGCTCATGTGCCCGTTTTACCTGTGGGTACGCTGTTCGCCAGCCTGGATACCTGGATTGGCGTCGCGTTAGCCATCGTTGGTCTGGTTGTGGCCTGGGTCATGTACGCTCGCGTCGATGCTGCCAAACTGCATGCGACTGTTGAGAATAACGGCTTCCTGCGCTTCCTCCATCGTCTGCTGTACAATCGCTACTACCTGGACGATCTCTACAACGCCATCGTGCGCTATATCATTTTAGGTATCGCGGCACTGTGCCAGGCATTCGACGCGTACGTGGTCGATGGTATCGTCAACGGCGTGGCCTTCCTGGTGAACCGGGCGGGTGCTGGTGTACGCCATGTCGAGACCGGGCGTGTACAGTCGTACATGATTGGTTTCTTCGGCGGTATCGCGGTATTGGCGGTAGTCGTTTTTGCACTGATCGTACGTTAGTGAGAGGATAAGAGGGTCATGATTTTTCAAAGTGCACTCACCTGGATTATCCTGTTGCCGGTGATCGGTGCTCTGTTCGTATACGCCACGCCCAAGGGTACTGCGCGTTGGCTGGGGTTGGTATTCGCGGCCGCCACGTTTGTGGTGAGCCTGGTGGTCTATTTCCAGCTTCTGGCTGCTGGCAACGGTTTTGGTGCGATCAACAATTTGCAAGATGTTTATAGTATAAATTGGTTTCACTTCAATATCGGGAATGTCCCATTCAATATCAATTATGCCGTTGGCGTTGATGGCCTTAGCCTGCCTCTGGTAGTGCTGAACGCGCTCCTGACGATGTTGGCGATCATCAATGGGTGGAATCGCGACCGCGTGAAGGACTATATCGCTCTGATGCTACTGCTTGAAGCTGGCGTGATGGGCGTCTTTATGGCGGTTGATCTTTTCCTCTTCTTTCTGTTCTGGGAAGTCGAACTGGCCCCGATGTTCTTGCTCATCGGTATCTGGGGCAACCAGCAGATCAAGCATGGCGTGCCTGGTCGCATCTATTCGGCCTGGAAGTTTTTGCTGTACACGTTCTTTGGCAGTATCTTCATGCTGGCCGGTATCCTGATTTTCTACTTCAGAAACTATGCCCAGACCGGTCAGGCCACGGCGATGATGCCTACATTGGCGGCACACCAGATCACGGGTGTGATCAACGTTGGCAGCTTCGCCATTGGTGCGCAATTGCTGATCTTCCTGCTGATCTTTGTGGCCTTCGCGGTCAAGATCCCGATGTTCCCGCTGCATACCTGGCTGCCTGATGTGCACACCGACGCTCCCACCGAGGTCAGTGTGATTCTGGCGGGTGTGTTGTTGAAGATGGGGGCCTATGGTCTGATCCGCATCTGCTTTGGGCTGCTCCCTCAAGGCGTGCATCAGTTTGCCAATGTGCTGGCCGTGCTGGCGGTTATCAATATCATCTATGGCGCGTTGATCTGTCTGGTGCAGAAGGACATGAAGCGACTGATCGCGTATTCAAGCGTGAGCCACATGGGCATCGTGTTGCTCGGTGTTGCGGCGGCGGCTGGCGCGGGTGATGGCATCTTCCCCATCATCGGCTCTGAGGCGTTCCGCTCGGCTGCACTGACCGGTGCGACCGTACAGATGTTTGCGCACGGCATCATTTCGGGTCTGCTCTTCTTCTGCGTCGGTGTGATCTACGATCACGCACACACGCGCCAGATTGCGGACTTCGGCGGCGTTGCAAAACGGGTACCGATGCTTGCCACACTCTTCACGTTTGCCGGTCTAGCCTCGCTGGGTCTGCCCGGTCTGGCGGGATTTGTGGCTGAGTATACGGTCTTCACGGCGAGCTTCCGCATCTATACGGTGATTACCATTATCGCGGTCTTTACCATGATCTTTACTGCGAGCTACCTGTTGTGGATGTTGAAACGTGTCTTCTACGGCACCTTTAATCCCAAATGGGACAAGTTGGCCGATGCCTCGTTCCGCGAGTGCATCCCGCTGTTTGTGCTGGCGGCTGTGATCGTGTTCGTGGGGGTCTATCCAGCTCCTTTCTTCCATGTCATTCAACCAAGTTTGACTCAGATTATGCACAATGTGCCCGTCGCATTCGTCAAGTAACGTTTGCCTGGATTGCAGCTCTATCTGAATGCAGGGTTGCGATCCCCCCCTCGCTGGGGGTAAGGAGTTCCTAATGTTTCAACTATATGATCTCTATCTGCTCGCGCCAGAGCTGACATTAATGCTGGTCGCGCTGGCGGTGATGATGGTCTCCTTGTTCGTCAAGCGGCACATCGTTGTGGCGGGGGTCGCTCTGCTTGGTTTGATTGTGCCCGTGGCCTTTACGCTGGCCCAGATCCTGACGTTCAAGCATACCCAAACAGCCTTCTTCGGCATGTTTGTGGTTGACCAATATGCACTGTTTTTTGATGTGATCTTCTTGCTGATCGCTGCTATTATGGTTCTGGCCTCGTACGAGTATATTGGCAAGTACGTCAAGGCGGATGGCGAGTTCTATGCGCTCATGCTTTTCTCGGTGGTGGGCATGATGTTCATGGCGAGCACCGGCGAACTAATCTCTATCTACATCTCGCTTGAATTGACGAGCTTCCCGCTCTACGTAATGGCTGGTCTGCTGCAGAATAACCAGAAGTCGGCTGAGGCATCGATTAAGTACGTACTGCTCGGAGCGATGTCTTCGGCAATCTTGCTCTATGGCTTCGCGCTGCTCTATGGCTTGACCGGCACGACCGATCTGGTTGGTATCGCGCGTACCTTTGGGAGCAGCCTGCACAACGGCAATCTGCTGGTACTGGTGTCCGATATCTTGATTATCGCTGGTTTCGGCTTCAAGATTTCGGCGGTGCCGTTCCATATGTGGGCACCCGACATTTATGAAGGTGCGCCCACGCCCGCGACGGCCTTCTTCTCGGTTGGCTCGAAGGCGGCAGGTTTCGCGGCGCTCATTCGCGTCTTTATGTACGGTGGGCTTGGGCAGGTCAATCTGTCCGACCTGATCCTGGTGTTGAGCATTATCGCCATCCTGACAATGGTGCTCGGCAACCTTGTCGCCGCTGTGCAGTCAAACGTCAAGCGTTTGATGGCCTATTCCAGTATCGCGCAGGCCGGGTATATCCTGGTTGGCTTCATTGCCAGCCTGGCAACCAATAAGTCAGATGGCGTGGGTGCGCTACTCTTCTTCATCCTGATCTACGTGGTCACGAACCTGGGCGCGTTCTCCGGCATCATTGCGTTGGCAAATCTGACTGGTGGCGAACGGATTGAGGACTTCCGTGGTCTGTGGCGGCGTGCGCCATTGCTGAGTTCGGCGACTGCGCTATGCCTGCTCTCACTGGCTGGCATTCCGCCGGTGGCTGGCTTTTGGAGTAAGGTAGTGATTTTCTCCGCTGCCTGGGGCCTTGGTCAGTACGCGCTGGTGATTGTCGCCCTGCTGAGTAGCGTCATCTCGCTGGTCTACTACGGGCGCATCGTCAAAGTGATGTTCTTCGACGCTCCCGCTAAGGAGGATCGCCTGGTGACCTCGCCCAGCCTCAGCGCATCGATTACGATTGCGACTGCTGGCCTGGTCGTGCTGTTCTTCGTGGTTTCGGCGGTGCTTCCGCTGGCTGTCAATGCTGCCACGCCTCTGCTGGCCTCGTTGATCAAGTAAGCGATGTAGCCTGACGAACGCATAGAAAAAAGAGAAGAGGACGCCCATTGTGAAGCGTCCTTTTCTCTTTTTGCGTATGTCGCTATTATTTGTTAGTTTGCAGAGGTTGGCTGAAATCGATGTCAGCGTATAGCTCGTCGATGGAGATGTGGATATCCAGGCTGGCCAGCAGTACGTCACTGCTGGGGCCATATGTGTTGAGGTGCCAGGTAGTGTTATCGTGCTCATCGCGCTCGTAGACTTCAACGTGCACGGCGAATTGGTTGATCAGCACAATCTCGTAGATGGTTGGGGTAGCCTGGTAGTTGCGTATTTTCTCATTTCTATCCACATTTTCCGTGAATGGTGAGAGTACTTCTACGACA
>DATAYF010000620.1:0-3597 GCA_036272735.1 Ktedonobacteraceae bacterium | reverse complement strand
GCCCACTCGCTTTTGGGAAGCAGAGCCTTCGGTCTGGCGGATGATCATAGAAACGAACATCAATGGGCCATTCTATATGGCTCGTGCCGTGGTGAGACGTCTGCTGGAGCAGCAGCGCGAGGGGAGCATCATTAACATCGGGGTGAGCTATGAAACGATGAAGCGGCGCGGTTTTTCTCCCTATGGATCGTCGAAGGCTGCGCTTGAGGCTGCCTCGGCCATCTGGGCACAGGAGCTGATTGAGGCGCGTATTCGGGTCAATATTCTGCTGCCGGGGGGCGCGACCAATACCGGGATGATCCCGGCTTCGACGCCAGCAGTTGTCCAGGCGCGTTTGCTCCAACCGGAGATCATGCAGACTCCGGCTGTGTTTCTCGCCTCCGACGCTTCGCAAGAGCTCACCGGTCGTCGCTTGATTGCGACGGAATGGAGCGCGGCCAATCCACAAGGCCGAGCTATTGTGGAGGGAATTGGCTAGCTCTTGCTTGCGGATCGAGAGAGTGCACGACTGTAAGCTTTGGCTTTCTCTGACACAAAAATGGCACCATATCTCTTGAAGGGACGCTCTTTCTAGATTATGCTTCCTGCAAAGGTCAGCACACGTTCTGACTGCAAGGCTTCTTATTGGGAGAGAGTGCTGAGAATGTGTGTGCACATCCATGCATGTGTATCTGCAAAGATATGCCCATCGAACTGGCGAGCCTTTGATTGGGAACAGCGGTGTTGATGATATACTATGGAAATTCCAGAGCATGCGTATCCAGGGCTTTCCAACGCGCATCAGACTCTCTGTTTAGACAACACAAGCCCGACGTACGGGCGAAGAAGGAGGAGGTAAAGTCATGAAGATTGTGGTTATTGGTGGCAGTGGACTCATCGGAAAAAAGCTTGTGAACAAGCTCACGAAGCTTGGCCATCAGGTCGTGGCGGCGTCACCGAGCACGGGCGTCAACACCATCACTGGTGAGGGGTTAGCTCAAGCGCTTGTCGGCGCTCGGGTGGTCGTCGACGTGACGAACGCGCCTTCGTGGGAGGATAAGGCGGTTTTAGCGTTTTTCGAGACATCAAGTCGCAATCTCCTGGCCGCAGAAGCGGCCGCTGGTGTGGAACATCACATTGCACTGTCGGTTGTCGGCACCGACCGTCTTCCTGAGAACGGGTACTACCGAGCGAAGGTGGCCCAAGAAAACCTGATCAAGGCTTCGAAGGTGCCCTACACCATCCTGCGCGCCACGCAGTTCTTCGAGTTCGTCGGCGGCATCGCCCAAGAGGCTAGCGATGGACAAACTATTCGCTTGTCGCCGGCCTTTCTCCAGCCGATCTTGTCGGATGATGTTGCGGCTGCACTAGCCGACATCACACGCGGGGCGCCTATGAACGACATAGTTGAAGTGGCTGGTCCCGAAAAGATCCGTCTCGATGAACTCGTGCGCCGATTTTTGAGCGCGAACAAAGACACCCGTCAGGTGATCACAGACGTCCATGCACGCTTCTACGGATCAGAGTTGGACGATCACTCACTCATTCCAGGCGACAACGCGCAGATCGCCCCGACACGTTTCGAGGATTGGCTCAGCCGCTCTGTACCTCAAAGGTAAGTCCGGAAGGCAGGATCGACGCCCAGACTCAAAAACCTCATGACACCCTTCTGTCCAGAGGTGATTCATCTCTCTTCGACAAAAACAAGCAAAAGAAGAGCTTTCTCAAGCTCAACGAGCGGTTCCGTCAGAACGGAGACCACAGACGCGAAACAAAGCTCCATGGAATGCTGATTACGCTGCTCTTCTCATGCTATGAGGCTGCTTGTAGCAGTATTGGCAATGCGACAAGCTGATTGAGGAAAGCCCGTCGTCGTTGGGAGAGTGAGATCGATTTTCCCATGCTGCGGCGCGAGCGGAAATACTTCCGCAATTCGTCGCGCGTCACAACAAAAACGCGCCGCTGACGCGAAGGTTCCAAAGCCGCACATGGGAGAGTATCGCTGTTTGATGCCCCGGTGATCTTGCTCGAGACGATTCTTGAGGGACGTGTTGGTTCGATGTTGGACAGAGTTGCCCATGATCTCACTAATAACCCGTGCATAGCAACGGTGCCCCTCTGTGGTGACAGACTCTGGCGTATGACCAACCACCGCAACCGCCTGCTGGAAAAACCGCTGAGCTGCTTCCCTATTCCGTTTCTCGCTTCCCATGGAATCCACCAGACGACCCACTTGGTCGATGGCCCGATACAAATACCACCATGTGCCATGCACTTTGCTGGACGTCTCATCGACATACCACGATCTTCCGGCTTGTCCGCGCCGCGCGGGTTCGCAGTTGATCTGCGAGGAACGGAGCAAACCGCGCTTCCCAGTCTCGGAGAGCCTCATGCGTGAACGGAAAGCCGCGCGGTAAAAACATCTCAGCCACATCACACAAACTCAGCTTGTAGCGAAGCCGCCACACGACTGCAAGCAGAACACTATCTGTCGGGTATTCCAGCTCGTGAAAAGGCGTCCCAGTCCACTCATTGAACGTCCATCGACAGGTTGGGCAAAAGAACGTCGTGTAGCCCAGTTTCGTTCTCTTTGCTCGTTTCTGAGTCGTTGTTTCTGCACAGTGGGGACAGGTCATTGGTCAACGTTCCTCATTCCATCACTATGATGAGATCAGCTTACCAGAAAGAGGACCGTTGTGCCAAGATGTGATCTCAGTCCTGACAGAACCAATTTTACAAGTCATTGGTTTTCTGCATATAAGGGTTATCTTGTAATGTTTCAAACCACTGGCCCGGATCCGTACTCAGACACTCTCTTGCAAGTCTTCGAGCAGTCTCGGAACGCAATCCGTTGTAGCACATTTCAGCCCAGGATTGGGCCTTTGCGTATCCCTGCATATGATATTCCCGGCATTGAAGAAGACATTCGAGTGTGTCGGCTTCTTTCGCCAACCGTGATTCAGGCGAGGAGCGGCAGTTATATTCTTCTGCTAAAGCGAGCACTTTTTGAGCGATTTTCTGGGGAAGCTGAGCCGCCTGTTCAAGAAGCGCTTTTTGCTCTCCTTCTTTGATGCTTGCATACCGCTGATTCATCCAGTTCAGATCGCCTGTTCTGGTTTCCTGGACATCATGGAAAAGGCAGAGAACTGCCACTCGTTCAGGATTGACCCCCTCTTCAAGAGAAGCAAGCATGTACCCAACGATGGCGGCTCGATGGGAGTGCTCGGCAACCGACTCTGGATCACGTACCCCCATCCGCCACCATCCTGTCCGTTTTTGATGCTTGAGGAGTCCCATTTCATACAGGTACTTTGTAATACCGATGAGTTTCAAATATATCCCCCTTTCTTTATCCCCAGGTGTTTCCTTCCTATTCACGTTCAGAAGCAAACCGAGTCCCAAGGAGTGTTCTATTGCTGTAGAGAACAATGACTATTTTTCTTGTAGGTAAGATGCGCGCTGGAGGATCAAAAGTGGTATCGTCACTCACCTTGATACCGCGACGTTCTTTAGACAGCAACCTTTTCTGCCTGCTGAGAGAGGTACATTGTTTTCAAAAATTCAGTAAAAGCGTGCATCTCGTCCCGATATTCTCTCAGTTTCTGGATTTGGACCTCA
>DATAYF010000619.1:0-4387 GCA_036272735.1 Ktedonobacteraceae bacterium | reverse complement strand
ATGCTGAAAGGCTCTGTTCCTCCAGATCGCATCCCACCCAAGAGGTGTGCCAGTTTCGCCCGGCATCCATCCTGGGATTTACAAAGGTTTTGTTCCAGACGAAACTGCACATATATGTCAAGCCTCATGGGTCTCCCGAACTTTTGATGATTATTGTCCGCTTGTTGACTTTTGAGCCTGTATCAGGCAGCCTGAGAGGCGGATAGAGAATTTTCGAAAACTCTCAAAATCCACCTCAGGAGTACCTGTTCTCCAATCATCAAAAATGCGTTAGACCCAGCCTCATATGAGTCGATGTCTCATTGATAGCTTGACAAGCTACCCATAGCAATTCTGTCAGATATCAGGCATGCCCCCGGTGAGCAGCATCGTCACCCGCGTTGTTTCGCCCCCTCGTCCCTCCTCGTTCATGAGCATGTGTTAGAGAAACGTTAGAAAGATGGCTGTTTTATATAAGGCAACTTGACAAATTTTGTGAGGTGATGTATATACTCTTTAGGAACAAAAACGAGGCTGTAATGCCGCAGAAAAGTGGAGAGGAGGAGGAGGAAGGAAGAAGTCCTGGCGCGATCTTCCTTCCCCCCTCCGTGTTCCGTGAGCAGTTTCATAAAGGAGGTATGAGTGATGACGACGATCATGCGTTCTGATCCGGTGCGTGAAGCGCTCAGTCTGCGCAACGCGCTCAATCAACCCTTTGAGCAAAGCTTTGTGCGCCCCGTCTGGGACATGAGTAACGGCCAGGAGGCCAGTGTCCCCATGGATGTCTATGAGACCGAGCAGGGCTATCAGGTCCGGGCATTGCTCCCCGGGATCAAACCAGAAGACATGGAAGTATCAGTGCAACAGAACAGCTTGACGATCAAGGGACAGCTTCCCCCTGCCGTCGAGCCGGAGCAGAAGGTGAATTGGCTGCTTCAGGAGATCGGGTCAGGAACCTTTGAACGCAGCATCACCTTCCCCACAGAGATTGATGCAGACCAGATTACCACCAGCTATGAGCAGGGTATGCTGACCATTTGGGTGCCATTTAGTCACGCGACCCGTCCAAAAAAGATCAGCATCACAGGGAGCCAGCCCAAACAAATGACCGTCGAAGCGGGTGCGCACTAGTCGCCCGCCGGGCGGATCCAGGAACATATCAGGTGAAACACTCCTGGCCGTCTTCCGCGTACGAACATCGCGAGACGAGTGAGAGAGCCAGGCCAGCGAGCAGCCGCGTCTGATGGAGGCGGACGACGTGCTGTTTTTATGAAGACACAGTGGGCAGTGGAGCAGAAGACGTGCAAAGCACCCAGGGACCTAGAGAGCACACAGCGTGCCAGGGTCTCCTCAGCGGCGGTGGTAGCCGCATTCCTTGCCATCTTCTCGTTTCCCTGCACACGCGCACGGAGGATGACCAGCAGAGGCGGCTGCTCGCAGGGGAGGAGGGGGGCATATGGTTCGACCGGTTATTGTGGCGGGAACCTTCGCCAACCTGGAACAGGCAATACGTGACCTCTGTCAGCAGATTGATCAGGTAGCCTCACGCGTTCCTGATGAGGAAGACCGCGCGTACGCCGGAATCGCGAAGAAGTTTCTCTGGACGATGTACGAGCACGCTTATGAACATGCACAATCCCGTGAAGGGTTCCGATAGAGAACACGCGGGGGTCTCTTGAAAAGAGATGCAGACAGTGATTTTGCATAATAACGCGACGAGTAAAAGGAGGATTTGTTTATGATGATGGCACTGAGCTTGCTGCTCTTACGCCTTGTCCTTGGACTCATCTTTCTTAGTCATGGAGCACAAAAACTCTTTGGTGTCTTCGGTGGGCATGGGTTCGCCGCGACGACGCAGTTCATGCATCAGCTTGGACTCCACCCAGCAAATTGGTGGACCATCATCGGGGCCTTGGGTGAGTTGGTGGGTGGACTCCTGCTCGTACTCGGGCTGCTCACGCCTCTGGGATCCTGGCTCATTATCGGGGTGATGCTGATTGCCCTTGCTCGCGTTCACTGGAGGAAGGGCTTCTGGAGCAGTCAGGGAGGCTACGAGTATAATCTCGTCCTGAGCGCCGTTGCCGTGGTGCTTGGTCTGCTTGGAGCAGGAGTCTACTCCCTGGATGCCGTGTCTGGTCTCGACTTTCCAGAACCACAGACCTTCTTGTTTGGTCTCCTGGCTCTCCTCATCCTGCTCGCGGGAGCGATGGCGCTGATCCCCTGGTTGGAACAGCGCCCACGGGGCACGCGAGACTGGCGAACACGGCTCCATCATCCATTCCATGTCTAAGCGAGAGGATGGCAACGGTGCCCCTCTCTACGGTAGGCGCGCTGACTTCAGATCAGCGCGCTCCCTCTTATCTCTTTGCCTGTTCTTCCCTGCCCCATCTTCGATGTGCTCGCTGGTGCACGAACCTGAACAACCATCGAGGATGGAAGTGGGGGGAAGGGCAGCGTGATGAGACGAAGCTGATCAGGAGGTGCATTTTTATGGCAAAAGTGATTGGAATTGACCTGGGCACGACCAACTCGGTGGTCGCGGTGATGGAAGCGGGCGAACCGACGGTGCTGGAGAATAGTGAGGGGACACGTTTGACTCCCTCGATGGTCGCTATCACGAAAGGGGGCGAGCGGCTGGTTGGACAGGTTGCCAAACGTCAGGCCGTGACGAACTCTGAGCAGACGATCTTTTCGATCAAGCGACTGATGGGACGGAAATATGACGATCCCGAGGTTCAGCACACCATCAGTAATGTGCCCTACAAAATCACTCGTGCCACCAATGGCGATGCACGAGTTTTGCTCTCCAGGCGTGCATACAGTCCCCCGGAAATTTCGGCTATGATCCTGCAAAAACTCAAGCAGGATGCGGAAGAGAAGCTAGGAGAGGCCGTGCGACAGGCGGTGATTACCGTTCCGGCCTACTTTAACGATGCCCAGCGCCAGGCCACCAAAGATGCGGGGAGGATTGCCGGACTTGAGGTCTTGCGCATCATTAACGAACCGACGGCGGCCTCGCTGGCCTATGGTCTGGACAAGAAGCGCGATCAGATGGTCGCCGTCTATGACCTGGGCGGAGGCACCTTCGATATCTCCATTTTGCAACTGGGAGAGGGGGTTTTTGAGGTGAAGGCCACCAATGGTGATACCCACCTGGGTGGCGACGACTTTGATCAGCGTATTGTTGATTGGATCGCTGACGAGTTTCGTAAAGAGCAGGGCATTGACCTCCGCGGCGACCACATGGCCTTACAACGCCTCAAAGAAGCGGCAGAGCGTGCCAAGATCGAACTCTCCTCGGCCATGCAGACCGAGATCAACTTGCCCTTTATTACAGCGGGCGCCAGTGGTCCGAAGCATCTGGTGATGACCTTGACGCGAGCGAAGCTGGAGCAGTTAGTGGGGGACCTGATCGAACGCACACGTGGTCCGGTGATGCAGGCATTGGAGGATGCGGGCCTTCGCGCCTCTGATATCAATGAGGTCGTGCTGGTGGGTGGACAGACGCGCATGCCTGCAGTGACCGAGCTGGTCCGCAAGGTTTTTGGCAAAGAACCACATAAGGGGGTGAACCCTGATGAGGTGGTTGCCATCGGCGCGGCGATCCAGGCGGGCGTGCTGGTAGGCGAGGTGAAGGATGTGCTCTTACTCGATGTGACCCCACTCTCGCTGGGTGTGGAGACGCTGGGTGGCGTGATGACCCGGTTGATCGAGCGCAATACGACCATTCCGACCCGCAAGAGTGAGGTCTTCAGTACGGCGGAAGATAACCAACCCTCCGTCGAGATTCATGTGCTGCAAGGTGAGCGTGAACTGGCACGTGACAACAAGAGCCTGGGACGCTTCCATCTGGAGGGAATTGCTGCAGCGCCACGAGGGGTGCCGCAGATCGAAGTCACCTTCGACATCGACGCCAATGGCATTCTCAACGTCGCCGCCCGCGACAAAGCCACCGGGCGTGAGCAGCAGATTACGATTACGGCTTCGGGTGGCCTCTCCAAAGAGGAGGTCGAGCGCATGGTCCGTGAAGCTGAACGGCATGCCCAGGAGGACCGCCAGCGGCGTGAGGAGATTGAGAGTCGTAACCGTGCCGATAGCCTGGTCCATCAGGCTGAGCGCACATTGCAAGAGGTTGGTGGGAAGTTCCCACCAGACGGGCGTGGTGAGATAGAGGACAGGATCAAGGCGGCCCATGACGCCCTTGCGGGTAGCGATCTCACACGTGTGCGCAGTGCCGCTGATGATCTGGAGCGCACCTTGCAGCGCATGGGTGAGGAGGTCTATCGCCAGTCGGAGGCAGACCAAGCTTCGGGTCATGCCACAACAGGTGGTCCATCCAGCAGCGAACCGGACACCATTGAAGGAGAGTATCGCGAAGTGTAGCGGATTCACCATGCAGGCGAAGGGG
>DATAYF010000618.1:0-4752 GCA_036272735.1 Ktedonobacteraceae bacterium | reverse complement strand
GAATCTTGAGATTTACAGTGTAATGGCCCTGCCCTGGTGAAGAAAGGGCGTGTTAAGATTCATCATTTTTCGCATATTCCAGCGGCTTATTGTGCCTATGGATTGGGTGAGAGTGAAAAACATCGGCAAGTTAAACAAGAGATTTATAATGCATTATCTCTCCATCCCGATGTGACCAAACTTCAACTCGAGCGCCCTCTTGAAGATGTTCGTCCGGATATTAGTTTCTATCTTGGGAATATCCCGATTGCAATAGAAGTGCAGGTTAGTACATTGTCATTAGATACGATTGCCACGAGGACACGATCGTACACGAGCAAAGGTATTTCGCTGCTCTGGGTTTCTCCGTATGATACAGCAATACAAAACGGTGAGTGGTATGATCCCCGGCAATGGGAGAAGTATATTCATGCGCTCTACTTTGGGAAGGTGTACTATTGGATCTCTGGAGAGACGGTGCGGCCTATCCATTTTGACGAGTATCGTATCTATGTAGAGAATACAGAGTGGTTCGAAAATGGATATATGAGGTATGAAGGGGGGTATTATCGGTCTTCGAAACGCTATCGAACCCCACGTTTTCAAAGGAATGTACCCATTACGTCTCTCTCAAGTTTGGTTCGAGATGCCTGGCAGGCATCGACGATGACAATACCTAAGGCACAATTGTGGGGATAGAGAAATAGACGTCGCCATCTACACAGCCATAGCGATAGTGACCATTCCTAGCCCCGCCACTGCACGGCAGTAGACGCAAGCCTGGGGCGTGGGCGGGTATACGGAGGAGAAACAGTAGTAGTGCAGTAGGGCGCATTTGATCAGGGTTGGGTGAGATTACGACTGCACAGTTTTGACCAGTTTCGTGCTCAAAAGAGGCGGTCACTCGCCTCTTTTTGGTCCACCGAAATGCTGTTCCCATGTTGTACCCATGTTCCAGGGTGGGTGTTTTCTATCTACCTGGCACACCAGTTCCATTGTAGATAGATTGTCGTCAGCTTTTAGATAGATCAAGCTCAAAAAAGGGGGGTCTTGAAAAAGGCCAAAAATTCTCAGATAAATAGAAGAAGAGAAGAAAGCAAATCCAATGGACATTAGTGTTGTTCCCAGTAGGCATGGAAGTCTTGAATGTCCTGATCACTGAGTGTAAATTTTGAAATTATGCTGGTGAAATTTGAGTAATTATGCAGCATGCATAACAAGCAATAAAGAGATAAACTGCATCTCTTTTTGGCATCGATTGGCAATTTCGGCTCTGTGGGCTGCTCCGCGCTGGTTGTCTGCTTAACAGCATAATTACTCAAATTCCACCAGCATAATTTCAAAATTTACAGGTAGCGCTTGCATCGCTACCATATAATAAGCAGTGTCAGTTGACAGGTACTATTGCCGGTCGTCCCCATTTTCATGGTGTCACCAGCGTCAAGTTTAACGGTGGAGCAGTTTCATAGACGTATTGCAACGGCACATCTTATAACCACTCCGCCCTTATCCACGGATGCCGGCTGCAAAACCGCTCTCTTAACGCTGGGCCTTGTAAAGAAGGATATGTTATCGTGTAGATGGTAAAACTTTACGTGTACTCTTTATCAACCTCGTTGCCAACAAGCAGGAAAGCGCACATGGAGGTAACAGATGGCTTCAACACAGCCGCACTGGCAAATATCAGGAGAGTATTTTGAGAACTGCAACTGTAAGGTCGTGTGTCCTTGTCTCATTTCGCCGAACCAGCCTTTGACCTCCATGCCGACGGAAGGAGATTGTAAGGGCTCTTTTGCCTTTCACATCAATAGTGGCAGCTACGGCAACGTCACGCTCGATGGCTTGAATGTAGCGCTGATTGCATATACGCCAGGACCCATGGGCGCCGGAAACTGGTCCGTCGCATTTTACCTCGATGAGCGAGCAAATGAGCAGCAGCGCCAGGCTCTTGTGGCGATCTTCACTGGCACGGTTGGCGGCCCATTAGGCGCATGGGCCGCTCTCTTTTCCACCGTGCTCGGTGTGAAAACCGTACCTATCACCTTTAACGTCGCAGGCAAACGCCGCTCCGTCGAGATACCTAACATCATGCATGTCGCTGTCCAACCCCTTCCAAGCCTGGACCCCAACAACGAGATCTGGGCGCTCAATGCACATTCCTTTGCCCCCCAGGTGGCACTGGCGGTTGGCGACCAGAACAGCACCTGGACGGACTACGGCATGAGCTGGGATAACTCGGGCACGCATGGGTACTACGCTTCGATCAACTGGTCCAACGCCTAGAAGCAACCTAGCTTTCCCTCAAGGAGGAGAGTGCACATGTCTCGTACCACTCCCCAGCTCTTGCAACGCGAGCGTTACCTGATCCTGGGCGTGCTCCTTGTGCTGGCCGCCCTTGCCTGGGGTCTGCTCATCTGGCAGGCACCTATGATGAACAACCAGGCCATGGGAATGAGTGCAGCCCTGTTCATTGCGATCTGGGCGGTGATGATGGTCGCGATGATGTTTCCTGCGGCAGCTCCAATGATCCTCATGTTTGGTGCCGTTTACGCTGGCAAGCGTCGGCAAGAGCAGCCTTATGTGCCTACCTGGATCTTCGTCAGCGCCTACCTGCTCGTTTGGGTCTTGTCCGGAGTGGTAGCATACTTTCTCGCCCCAGGAGTTGAGAAGCTAGCAGGACAGTCCATGTGGCTTATAGAGAACGCTTCCCGCATTGCTGGTGTCATCCTAGTGATAGCGGGCCTCTATCAACTCTCGCCGCTCAAAAACGTCTGCCTCTCGAAATGCCGGGCACCTTTACAATTTCTCCTCACTTCCTGGCATGATGGATATGTCGGTGCTTTCCGTATGGGGATTGAGCACGGTGCCTTTTGCCTCGGGTGCTGTTGGCTCCTGTTTGTAATCCTGTTTCCGCTCGGCATCATGAATATCGCGGTGATGGCACTGGTGGCGGCGCTGATTTTCGCTGAGAAAGCACTGCCCCTTGGTCGACAGATAAGCAAGCTCGCGGGCGTGGGGTTGATCGTCTATGGGGTGCTGGTCATGTTCTTGCCCGCTGCGCTCCCGATGGGAATGTGATGACAGGACAGAGAGGAGCTTTACACGTTAAAGAACCTTTTGCCGTGCAGAGGGAGCAATCAGGCACATTGTGCGCCGTTGTGTTCTTCATCACCTCACTGATCGAGAGTCAGTACGACCAGGACGGAGGTCGTTAAAGCACATCTGAAAGAAAGGAGCTGGTGATCCTGGGGAGCCGCCTTTCGCTTCAGCGCACGACACCAGTGATAGAGTCCGTCAGCCGTCAGTTGAGGGCTCCGCTGCGAGGTGAAGAAATACGGGCTTCCCTGATCATGTACCCGGTGCTGCTGGTAGTCATACAACAGGCGTCGTGCTTCGTTGCCTGGATCAATATCACGGGACTGTGCCCCCTCCCCGCCAGATGGAGTCATCCACTTCTGGTTCTGGGACCGACATGGACATGGCAGACGCGTAAATCAAGAATATCGGCAACGCGACAGCCTACCCAGTATCCCAGGGCAAAAAGCGCTTTCCCACGGCGATTCTCCTGCGCCACAAGGGCGTGCAAAATGTAGCGCTGGGCAGGCGTGAGTACATGCGGAGTAGAAGGTAGAGGGCTGGAATACTTATCGTAAGAGAACTGGTGATGCATCGACACGCACCCGGAAGAGGCCGAAGGGTCTTTCTCGTAGATCTTTCCCTCCATGAAAACCAGGGCCTCGATGGAGCTGATTCACTGTATGACTTTCGATCCTCATGACTCCGGTTGTTTCCGCCAGTCGTAGCCGGACCCCACCGAAGCCTGTACTCAAACGCATTAGACAGTATACTCTTTTGGGGTCAGCGTATCAAAACCTGAAAACTGTACGCTAAGGATGAAAAGGGAGGGCGCAGCCTGGAAAACTGTACGCTAAGCCTGGCGAGCGTGCGGACTCTTCACGGTCAAATCCCAGACATAATCCCCAGTCAGGTTGATATGTTCCCAATCCATCGGAGAGAGATGGGCAAGTTGTTCTGGTGTGATGGTCATTCCCTCTTGTTGCAGTTCCTCTACCGCTCGTGCCAGTTCCAATGTGTTCCAGAGAATAATGGCCGCGACCACCAGATTAAGTCCCTGCGCGCGTCTCTGCTGTTGTGCATGCGAACGATCCTGGACTCGTCCGTGCCGATAGAAAAACACCGCACGGGCTAGAGCATTGCGGGCTTCTCCCTTGTTCAAGCCGACCTGAACCCGTCGGCGCAGTTCGACGCTTTGCAGCCATTCCAGCGTGAAGAGCGTTTTTTCTAATCGTCCGACCTCTCGTAAGGCCCAGGCCAGGCCATTCTGGCGCGGATACGACGCCAGTTTCCGTAGCAACAGAGAGGCCGTCACAGTTCCCAGTCGAAGCGAAGCGGTCAGGCGCAGCAGTTCATCCCACTGGTCCATTATGTGTTTGGTATTGATGGCACCTCCCATGAGGAGGTCCAGATGAGGGTACAGCGCGGGTGCTTCAATACTGTACAGTTTCCGATCCCCCAGGTCGCGTAAACGAGGAGCAAAGCGAAAGCCCAGTAAATGGCACAACCCAAAAACCTGATCGGTATATCCACCCGTATCTGCATAGTGCTCCTGGATGTTCAGTTCCGTCTCGTGGTAGAGCAGTCCGTCAATCAGATGGGGCGCTTCGTGTGGTGTTCCGGTAATCACTTTGGTATGGTAGGGGTCCATTTGATCGGAAATATGGGTATAAAAGACCAGACCGGGTTCTGGTCCAT
>DATAYF010000617.1:0-30799 GCA_036272735.1 Ktedonobacteraceae bacterium | reverse complement strand
CTTATTCTTGTGGTGACTGATGGCAAAGATGTGCAAGACGAGGTGCGTTGTTTAGAATCAGGGGCAGACGATTACCTCCGCAAACCCTTTTTCCCATCGCAATTGCTCGCTCGTATTCGGGCAGTGAGCAGAAGAGCACGTTCTACCCTGGAAAAACGCCCCTCATCTATTGTTCATGTTGGTCCTATTTATGTAGATTCACTGCATAATGAAGTGAAGATCAACGGTAAGGCCGTTCGGCTAACTCCTACTGAAAGTAAACTCTTGCATTTACTAGCGGTGAACGCCAATGATGTGTGCACTGCTGGCCAGATCGTTACCCACGTATGGGGGTATGATGGCGATGGCGATGGCGGTCTCATTAAGGCGCACATACGTCATTTACGGCAAAAAATCGAGCCGGATTCGAGCAATCCTCGCTATATTCTTACCGTTCCGGGCGTGGGCTATACCCTCATCCGTCACCCAATCGAAGAACAGCCTGCGAAGGAAAATGTGCGCCCATTGCGCGTCGTTTCGATGTAGGAAGAGGACCTCTATTTGAACTGGAGAGACCTTTCTATTCCTAATCAGTTCAAATAGAGGTATGGGATAGTTTATGCCCCCCCGCGGGCAAAAATCATCACTGGTACCGTCAAAATAATCAATTTGAGGTCTTGCCAAAGGGACTGGTTTTCCAGGTACTCGATGTCCATTTCGACCATGTTTTGAAAGGTGACGCGAGACCGCCCATAGACCTGCCAGGGGCCGGTGAGACCTGGTTTCCCTATTAAACGCAGTTGCTCATATGGTCCATACAGATCAACTTCGTAAGGAAGTGGAGGTCGAGGACCTACCAGCGTCATTTCACCACGCAAGACATTCCAAAATTGGGGTAGTTCATCCAGGCTGGTCTTCCGAATGAAGCGTCCAATCCTTGTGATGCGAGGATCGTTTATGACCTTATACGTCATGGAGTCAGAGGTGTCAACATTCAACTTTTCTCCTTGCATGTATCTAGCTATTATCTCTTTATGCGCGCTCTGTTCGCTATTCATATACATGGAACGGAATTTAAGCATTTCGAATGCGCTGCCATCCTGTCCGATGCGCCTTTGATGAAAAAAAACTGGACCATGTGAGTCCAGTTTGATGCAAAGGGCGATCAGGATGCCAACCAGGAGCACAATGGGTGCAACCAGTAACGTAAAGGCTATATCAATAATACGTTTTATACGCAGGTAATCCTCGTTTATTCTGATCGTTCTGGTTGGTGCTGTCTGAGCAATCATATATTACCCCTCCTCCCAAGTGCAGATTCAGGCTCTGCTTTAACAAATAATGAGCCTATTCCTAGCGTTCTATTTATAATGTTAGCGAATATAGGTGTATTGTTGGTGGGTATGCCTATAGAGAGATGGTAAAGGATAAACAAATAAGTATAAAAAGCTTAAGGGCTCTCTTTTTTCTTGGCGATACATTTTTATAGTTGCGTTTTTTTTACCAGTGTGGAGAAGTTTAACCCATCCTACACCTCCATAGATATCCGATGGATAACCTCTAACGCTTATTCTAGCAAAGGTAAGGTTTCATTTCTTGATGCCCTCTATGTTTTATTTATTAAAGGATCAGTATTATGCGCGTACCACTCGTTGATCTCTATGAGCAATATCTTCCATTAAAATCTGAAATAATGACTGCGTTTGAAGATATTTTTGATACCATGCACCTGTTCCTCGGGCCACGTCAGAAAGCTTTCGAGCACGATTTCGCAACCTATTGCGGCTGTCGGAATGGGGTGGGCGTTTCTAATGGTACTGATGCCCTCGCGCTAGCTCTGCGTGCCTGTCAGATTGGTCCTGGTGATGAAGTCATCACTGTAGCCAATACCTTTATTGCGACTGCCGAGGCTATTGCCATGGTAGGTGCTACACCGGTGTTTGTTGATATCGATTCTGAAACCTATTTGATGGATTGGCAGCAGCTTGAGCGGGTTGTAACTGCGCGGACGCGTGCTGTTTTGCCGGTGCACCTTTATGGTCATGCAGTGGAAATGCAGCCCATTCTCGATATTGCTCGTGCTTATGGTTTACGCGTGATCGAGGATGCCTCACAAGCTCATGGTGCAACATATAAAGGGCAACGCGTTGGAAGCTTTGGTGATATCGCTTGCTTTAGCATGTATTTCAGCAAGAACCTGGGGGCTTTAGGCGAAGCCGGTATCTGCACCACTAACGACGACGAACTTGCTGAGCGCATGAGCATGCTGCGCGATCATGGTTCCCGTGTTCGCTATCATCACGAGGTGATGGGTTGTAACACGCGCATGGACGAATTACAGGCTGCGGTGCTGCTAATTAAGATGCCTCACCTGGAACGTTGGAATATATTGCGCCAGCAACATGCTCAGAGGTATACTGAGCAGCTACAAGGAGTGGTGGAGGCAGTGCCGGTCGTACGATCCTGGGCTACGCATGTCTATTGCTACTACGTAATCCAGGTGCCCGAACGGGATCGTTTTCGCCAGGCGCTGGAAGCAGAAGGCGTCGGGGTGAATATTCATTATCCTGTTCCCATCCATCTTCAGCCCGCATGCGCTCGCTATGGCTATGGACCTGGTATGCTACCCGTGACTGAGTCTGTATCACAACGTATTATTTCTTTGCCTATGTACCCAGAATTGACTGAAGATCAGACGCAGTTTGTAATAGATACGGTAAAAACACACACATTTTTAGAAATTCCAAATCGGTAGCTTTTGGGCACATTTTTTCTCTATCTCTCTTAGTATAGAACTTGTATATGATGTTAGTGAGATTATGATAAGGGATAAAAAATAGTATGAATGACCTGCGTTTTGCCGTCATCGGTTGGGGCTATTGGGGACCAAAGATTGCCCGTAACCTGGATGGTTTACCCCGTGCCTCGGTAACTATGGTCGCGGATATGGATGAGCGCCGCCTGGCACCAATCTCGTTGAATCAGCCCTGGATTCATACCACGACCTCTATTGAAGAGGTGTTTCGTTCCGACGTTGATGGCATCGTGCTGGCGACTCCGGTAAAAACGCATTATCAGTTAGCTAAAGCCGCGCTATTGCATGGGAAGCATGTTCTGGTTGAAAAGCCTTTAACGACAAGCGTGGCCGAAGCTGAAGAACTCGTATTGTTAGCCAAAGAGTGTGGGCGTGTATTGATGGTGGGCCACACGTTTGAGTATAGTCCGGCCGTGAATGAGCTGCGTAAATTAATTCAAAATGGTGATCTGGGTAAAATTTATTGCGTCGAGACCGAACGGGTGAACCTTGGGCTATTCCGCAACGATATCAATGTCATTTGGGATCTTGCTCCACACGACGTTTCGATCCTGCTGTACCTGTTTGGGAAGACGCCGAATGCAATCAGTGTACAGGCTCATGCACACGTTCAACCACAGATTTGTGACGTTGCTCATCTCGACCTCGGTTTCGCTGATGATATGATGGCACACATTCACGTAAGCTGGCTTCATCCCTGCAAAATCCGTCGTGTGACCGTTATTGGCGATGCCAGAATGGTGGTCTACGACGATACGAATCCTGCCGAGATGATCAAAATTTACAATAAAGGTGCTGATATACACGCTGATCCAGTCGTGTCTTATCGCCACGGGGCGATTACGATTCCACATATCGATTGGATGGAGCCGCTGCGCTTAGAGTGTGAGGATTTCGCGAACGCAATTCGCACCGGTACATTGGCTCGTGCCCATGGTGGCGTTGGATTAGAGGTGGTGAAAGTGCTGGCCGCAGCTCAGGCAGTATTAGAAACGCAGAGTCAGCCCGAACCTACTAGTAGCACGATTATCGCTGATTAACCCGTCATGCCTGTAGGGACTGCTTTATCGTGTCCGCGCGGTCCAACCGACCAACAAACATCGCAGTTGCACCGTTGCATGGAGCTGGGTTGGTTGGCCGATAAGGCGAGGTGGACACGATAAATTGGTCTGTACAGGCATAGGAAGATGATCGCTGCATTTACTCATAACGCTTCAAGCGTACGGGCTAATCCTTCCACAAAGCTCAGGGTGGGTACGTAGCCTAAGAGATTGTGGGCCTTGCTGATGTCGGCAAGACTGTCGCGTACGTCTCCTGGGCGTGGATCACGGTACTCTGCCTCTACCTTGTGGCCGAGAAGATCCCCGGCAACTCCAAGCACATGATTGAGCGAGATGCGCGTGCTACAACCAATGTTCATGGCCTCTCCGGCCGCGTCTGGCGCTATCGCTGCCAGTAGGTTGGCTTGTACGACGTTCTCGATGTACGTGAAGTCGCGGGTTTGTTCACCATCTCCATAAACGATGGGACGACCTTCGTTGATGAGTGCGGTGAGGAAACGGGGGATAACGGCAGCATACTCCGAAGCAGGGTCTTGCCGTGGACCAAAGACGTTGAAGTAGCGCAGAGCGACGGTCTCAAGCCCATAAATGCGCGTGAAGACCCCACAGAGCAGCTCTCCGGTCAACTTCTGTACGGCGTAGGGAGACATTGGCGCTGTTGGCATGCCTTCATGCTTTGGCAACGTCGGCGTGTTGCCATACACGGACGATGAGCTGGCATACACCACCCGCCTCACACCCAGGTCGCGCGCTGCTAAAAGGACGTGCTGTGTCCCATTGATATTGGTTTCGAGCGATTTTACCGGGTCGGCAATCGAGCGAGGCACGGAGGCTAAAGCGGCCTGGTGGAAAACCACTTCGGTCCCTTCGACGGCGACTTTTACAGCTTCTAGGTTGCGTATATCCCCGTGAATCGCCTCTAAATGCCCAGGAAGGCCGCGTAACGCTTCCAGGTTGGTTTGTCTACCGGTGGCAAGGTTATCGAACACACGGACGGTTTCACCACGTTTCAGTAATGTTTCAGCGATGTGCGAACCGATAAATCCAGCTCCACCGGTAATAAGATATCTTGCGCGTGCCATATCATTCAACTCCCTGTGATACTGGTATTTTTTGCTGCTCATTCTTGTCTGCACTGGAACATGTTGGATGTTCTTGTGGCATCGACGTTGGAAAAAGCTTTTGATAGGCGTGCAAGAGCTGCATTTTTGTGCGCTCCCAACACAACTCCTTCTCAATACGTTGACGCCCGAATGCGCCCAATTGTCTCCGCAAATCCGCATGTTCCAGCAGCAATTCGATCTTATTGGTAAAGTCCTCGACACTATTGGGCGTGGCGTAAAGCGCGGCTTCTTGTGCCGAGTAACGAGTTTCGGGCAGATCAAAAGCCACGACAGGCTTGCTCATTGCCATATACTCCATCGTTTTCAGCATTGTGCAAGTATCGTTGAGTACATTGCTGGGGTCTGGCGAGAGACCGATATCGGCAACGCTAAGGTAGCTCAGCATATCTTTTTTTGTGAGCCAGCCGGTAAACTTAACGTATTCGTGCAAACGCAGTTCATTCACCGCTTCTTTTAAATAGTGAAGCTGATCACCATTGCCCATTAACACGAGCGCAACATCTTGCCGCCCTCGCTCATAGACGAGTCGGTGTAGCGCGTGCAACGTGTATTCGACGCCATCCTGCGCCCCCATGACTCCAATATATGCAAGCAGGTAGCGTTTGCCCTGTTTTAATGCGGCTTCTGCTGGCGGAATATGGAACTTGCTCAATTCCGGTCCATTACGTACCACGACGACCTTGTCGGGAGAGCAGTGCCCACGTTGGGTTGCCATCCGTTTGTGCGACTCGTTCGTGGTGATGACGACGTGCGCGGTGCGATACGAGCAACGTTCTAACAGTTTCATGAGCGTGTATAGTGGTCGCATGCGCCCATGGAAGCGGACACGAAACACTTCCGGTGACAGGTCATGCTGATCAAAGATAAATTTTTTGCCCAAGGGTCGATAGAATAGGCCAAGCAAAAAAAATAGATCAGGTGGATTGGCCGCGTGCATAATGTCAAAACCATGTTTTTGCCATATTTTTAAACTTAAAATAAATGTTTGAAAAACTGCTATTGCGAATTCTTTGATGTAATCGCTTGCTTTGCCTGTAGCTGTGCATGGTGGGTAGCGGTAAATATGAATGCCACTCAGACATTCATACAATGCTTGATCGCATTGTTCTCCTCTTGGACAAATAATGCATACCTGAAAGCCGAATTGATGGAGCGTTTGGGCTTCGCGCCAGACGCGTGGGTCGGCGGGCACCGACATATTTTCGACTATCATAAGTATTTTAAGCACTTTACGATTCTTGCGCATAGACCGTGTCCTTCTGCTCACTTTCGATCCTCTCCACCCTGGTATCTGCTCCATGCATTTTCATAACTCGACGATAGATGGCAATAACTCGTTGCGCCACCAGCGCGTTATCCAGGTGTCGAATATCGCTGCGACCGCTCGTTGGCCCATAATGTCGTAACGCCTGTGCCAATCCCGCAGCCAACGCGTCTGCATTCTGCGCACAAATTGCACAGCCAGCCGTTTTCCCAATCACGGCGGCGACGTCTCCTACATTGGTGGCAACCACGGGAACATTGCAGGCCATGGCCTCTTTGACCACGTTGGGAGAGCCCTCGGCACGCGAGGTCAACAGCAGCGCATTGCTAGCGTTCATGTACTGTACAACGGCGTCGTGCGGCAAGCCATTCGCCACGATCAACTCTGCCTCAATGCCCCGATCACGCAGGTGCTCGATGGATGCTTGCGCTAATGGGAAGTTTTTGACTGGAATATCCGGGTTGTTGCCAAAGAGTACATAGAAGCCATCTTGCTGCCAGCCGAGATTAGCGCGTGCCTCGCTTCTAGGCAGGGGGCGAAATTGTGCAAAGTTGACGCCATTTGGCACCACGTGCACGTTCTCGTGTGAACTGCCCGCCAAATGTCTCATCTGCTCCGATTTCACGATCACCGCGTCTACCGCCGAGCACAACGCGCGGCTCACCCAGGCGACTACCCGGCTTTTTCTGCCGTAGGTTCCCCGTGGGGTGATCGTGCCAAGCAAGTCATCGCCCCAAAATGAAGCGACTACTGGCGTCGTCCACTGTAGCCTTGCAACGACGCACCACAGGCCGTAGTGCCCATGAATGATATCAAAGCGCCGTGTGAATGCCGCCCGCCACACGCAGTAGAGTGCTGCCAGGTAACGTAAAGGCGTTGGTCCTGGCTGTGGATGCAGCACTTCTACGTGCAGACCGGCCTCGATGAGCGAGTCCACCTGGCTTTTAACGAACGTTCCCGCGTGTGGACGCTGAATGGTCGGGTAGGCTCCGGTGACCATTAAGACGCGTAGCGGTCTATCCCGACCTGTTTTATTCTGCTGCTCATACAACCTGTTGTCTCCTTTCCTCTTTGCCATACTACACTATCCCAATAGGCTGTTCTTCTGCCAGCAGGTCTTCTACCGAGCCTTCAGGCATGATTAGCGTGGGACTATCAATAAAGACGCGGAACCACAGTTCGAGACTCGCCAGCGTAAAAAGTTGGGCTTGATAGTTCGTATGTCCCTCCAGGTGATCGCGAACCATGCGAGCTATACAATCTGCATTGAAGTACCCCCGATCCCGTAGCCGTTCTGAGAGCAGCAACTGCGTGATGAGGCTGCGCTGGCCCTCGCGAAACCAGAGGCCCGTCGGGACATTGAAGCCCATTTTCTTGCGCGCCAAAATAGGAGCCGGGAGAACATCGGCGAACGCTCTCTTCAACAGATATTTGGCCTTCAGTCCTTTTATCTTGAGATGCGATGGAATGCTGGCGGCGTATTCCATAAGCTGGTAATCGAGCAAGGGAATGCGCGTTTCTAACGATGCCGCCATTGTCATTTTGTCGCTTTTCATCAGCAAGTTGTCGGGCAGCCAGATTTTTGTGTCAAGGTAGAGCATGGAGGAGAGGTCGTCCCGTTGCGGGTTGCGCTCAAGCCAGTATCTGAACTGGCGGCTGGCATCCATGTCGATGATCGCTTGTGTCTCGGCTGCCAGCAGGTCCTCCTTCAAACGACCGTTGAAAATGCCAAACCAGTTCATCCAACGCTGGGGCGCTGGCGTTGAAATAGTGCGCGCCGCCGTTTTGATCTTGCGCATACTGTAGGGCAGGCGCTCGATGAGTGGCTGAATAGCGCGTTCACGTACTGTGGTCGGAACGATGTGATAGTAGCTGGCAAGCCAATCGACCACGTACTTGGGATACCCGGCAAACAGTTCGTCGCCACCCTCACCCGAAAGCACCACCTTTACGTGCTGGCGTGCCAGCTTCGCAATCAAGTAGACGCCAATGTCGGATGGTTCGCTCACCGGCTCATCGCGATGCCAGGTCAGGAGTGGCCAGTAGTTCGTCATATCCGCGGAATTGATCATCAACTCGTGATGATCGGTCCCGAAGTGATCGGCAACCAGCCGGGCGTAGGGGAGTTCGCTATAAGCGGGATGATCGAAGCCAACCGCAAAGGTCTTCACTTGCTGGCTGGTAAGCTGGCTCATCACGCCCGTAATGATACTGGAATCCACGCCGCCGCTCAGCAACGCGCCCACAGGAACGTCGGCCATCATCCGTTCTTCTACTGCTCGCTGGACATGCTGCTTAATCCCCTGGACGTATGCTTCGATGGATAACGGCTCTGCCTCTAGCTTACGAAAAGTGTAATCCCAGTAGCATGCTTCGCGCACGTTGCCATCCTCGTAGAGCAGCCAGTGACCAGGTTTCACCTTAAAAATGTTGGCGAACAACGTGGCTGGAGCAGGCACGTAGCGCACACTCAAAAAATCCGCCAGGGCTTGCGTATCCGCGATCCGCTTTACGCGTGGATGGCAGAGCAACGACTTGATCTCCGAGGCAAAGAGCAGAGCGCCATCGACTCGTGTGTAGTAGAGCGGCTTTTTCCCTACCCGGTCTCGCGCCAGCAATAGACGTTTACGCGGGCCATCCCAGATCGCCAAGCCAAACATGCCGTGCAGGCGAGCGATGCAATCGACGCCATATTCTTCGTAGGCATGTACAACCGTCTCCGTGTCGCTATTGCTGCGGAACTGGTGCCCCTTTGCTTGCAACTCTTGACGTAGAAGCTGGTAGTTCCAGATCTCGCCATTAAACACAATCCAGATCTCGCCGTTCTCGTTGCACATGGGCTGATGGCCGCCCGCAAGGTCGATGATGCTCAGGCGTGCGAACCCCAGGCCGAGCGGACCTGTTATGTACGATCCGCTATCGTCAGGTCCACGGTGAGCAATCAGCCCGGTCATTTGCGCAATCAATTGTGGTGAAACGGCTTCCTGACTGTGCCCGTTATACACTCCGCAAATACCACACATACAGCCTTCCCTTCCTCTCTAACGTTTGCTGATGCTATAGATCTCGGCACTCCTCTCATGGTGGAGACCGGGAGAATCCATGTACGTTTGAAACCAGAGTTCCAGGCACAGCAGCGACCAGATCGCCGAGCTATGATTGACCATTTTTGTGCTCTGGTGCGCCGCTAAAATATGCTGCACAAATGCTGGATTGATGATGCCACGTTGCTGTGCACGCAACGACTCAAGGATGTCGTGCGCGTATCCAGCCAGGTCTTTACGGAACCAGTGCTCCATCGGTATGGAGAACCCTTGCTTCTTGCGCATCAAAATCTCTGGTGGTAGCAATTCGGCTCCAACTCGCTTTAAGAGATATTTTAAGGTGTGATTACGCATACGTAGCTCTGGCTGTAGCGATGCGATGTAGGCAACCAGGTGCTGATCTAGCAGTGGCGCGCGCGTCTCTAACGAATTGAACATGCTGGCTTTGTCGACTTTGACCATGATGTCATCGATGAGGTAGTTATGGGCGTCAACGTGTTGCATTTGCGAGACGATGTCCAGGTGGGATACGGCTGTGAATTGATCTGCCTGACGCGCGTAGGGATCGTGATCGCGTACCCGTGCGAAATAGTCAGGCTGGTACATCCATGCCCGCGTTCCTACGGGAAAAATCATGGTGCCCTGAACATAGCGCATGGGCAAACCATTATTTATGTTGCGCAGGCGGCGTTTGCCACGCATACCATCCGGCATGAGGCGGCTACCCGCGCCCAGCAACTGTCGTGCGATCCAGGGAACGCGGCTCAGTGCCAGTTCGCGCAGGTAATGCTGGTAGCCCGCGAAGATTTCGTCGCCACCATCTCCTGTGAGCACCACGGTCACGTGCTCGCGTGCAAGCTTGCAGACGTAGTAGGTTGGAATGATGGAAGAGTCGCCGAATGGCTCGTCATAATCCCAAACCAGTTGTGGTAGTACTGAGATCAGGTCGGGTTTGACGAAGAATTCGTGGTGCTCGGTGCCAAAATGTTCGGCCACTTTGCGTGCGTAGGGGAGTTCACTGTAATCATCCTCGGCAAAACCAATGGAGAAGGTTTTGACGGGTTGGGACAGCATCTGACTCATCATGCCAACGACCACGCTGGAATCGATGCCGCCGCTCAGGAACGCGCCTAATGGCACCTCACTCATTAAACGTACACGCACCGCATCTTTGATCAGCTCTCGTATGTGCGCTATTGCGCTGGCTTCGTCATCACAGCAGGTGGGCGCAAACGACACGTCCCAGTAGCGTTGAATACGAATCGTGCCCTGCTCATACACAAGCGTGTGTGCTGCTGGTAATTTCATGACCTGCTCGAAAAGCGTGTTGGGCGCTGGCACATAGCGATATACCAGGTATTCATCCAGTGCTTTGTGATTTACTTTGCGTGGAATGCCTGCTTCAAGGATCGATTTTATTTCCGAGCCGAAGATCAAGCGCCGTCCATCCCAATAATAATTGAGCGGTTTTTTGCCAAAACGGTCCCGTGCCAGCAATAAACGCTGATGTTTTCGATCCCACAGTGCGAAGGCGAACATGCCGCGTAGATGCTGAGGACAATCATCGCCATATTCTTCGTAGGCATGAATAATGGCCTCGCTGTCGCTATGGGTACGAAAGTGATGCCCCTTTTCTTGTAGTTGTTGCTTCAGTTCGCGATAGTTATAAATTTCGCCGTTGCACACAACCAGGATGCTGTGGTCTTCGTTAAAGATAGGTTGGTGCCCACCCGTGAGATCAATAATCGCCAGGCGCCGCATGCCTAGCGCAACACCATCGCCTACCCACGTGCCCTGATCATCAGGTCCGCGATGGCGAATGACATGGCACATGCTCTCGATGAGTTGTGCCGCCTGTTCCTGGCTGTGTTCCGCGTCGATACATCCCACTATCCCACACATTTCAGTACATCCTTCTTGCTATACACAAATATAAGCATATCCGCCCCTTTACCCCTTGCTGATTGTATATACTGGTATATGAGGACCGGTAGTGAGCGAGGGTTGATCCATATACACCTGAAACCACAGCTCAAGGCACAGCAGGGTCCAGATGGCCGAGCCATGATTGACAAATTGTGATTGTGCCCGCTTATCAAGCAACTTCTTGATAAATTGCGGATCGAAAATACCTCGTTGCTGTGCTTTTGTCGAGCCGAGCATGGCGCGTGCGTAATCGTTTAGCTCGCCACTGAACCAGCGTGAGAGTGGGATGGCAAAACCTCGCTTGGGGCGCGCCAAAATTTCTGCTGGTAGCAGGTCAGCGGCCACCCGTTTGAGCAAATATTTCATGTTTCCGTGGTGCAGACGTACAGATGGTGACAGTGAGGCGACATACTCGGCCAGGTGCTGGTCCAGCAGTGGCGCGCGTGTCTCCAGTGAGTTCAACATGCTGGCTTTGTCGACTTTGACCAGAATGTCATCGGTCAAATAGGTGCGGCTGTCGACACACTGCATCCTGGCAGTTGCGTCCAGGTGTTCAACTCGCTGGTACTCGCTCAGGTGTCGCTGATACGGGTCGTGCTGTTGTACACGCGCGAAAAACGCTGGTGTGTAAAAGGTCGCACGTGCGTAATCAGGGAACAGCATGTATGACTCGATACTGCGCATGCCATAATGGCGTAACCACGTCCCCAGCCGTTTTTTGCCACGAACACCACCTGGTAGAATTTTACTGGCGTGTCCAAATGCCACTCGCAACGGGGCGGGTATGCGCTGAATATGATATTCACGTTGATACTGTTCATAGCCCCCGAAAATCTCGTCGCCGCCATCCCCGCTCAGCGCAACCGTCACGTGCTCACGTGCCAGTTTGGATACATAGTAGGTAGGGAGCATAGATGAGTCGCCAAAGGGTTCATCGTAGGCCCAGGCAAGCTGAGGCAGCACGCTCACCAGGTCCGACTTGACGCAAAATTCATGATGGTCGGTATGAAAATGTGTGGCAATCTGCCGGGCGTAGGGTAATTCGTTGTACTCATCCTCCTCAAAGCCAATGGAAAATGTTTGCACGGATTGGGGCATTACCTGGTTCATCAGCCCCACAACGACGCTCGAATCTAATCCCCCACTCAGAAAAGCTCCCAGCGGCACATCACTCATCAGCCGGACCTTGATAGCGTCTTGGAGCAGTTCGAGGGTACGCGCTGTCGCGGTATCTTTATTATCGACACAGGTTGGTTCAAAGGAAAGATCCCAATAGCGCTTTGTCTGCACGCTCCCGTTTTCGTAAATCAAGATATGGGCGGCTGGCAGCTTCATCACATTTTTAAACAGCGTATTCGGTGTGGGCACATAGCGATAGAGCAGGTATTCGTCCAGGGCCACATCATTGATGTTGCGTGGAATGCCTGCGGCAAGGATGGACTTTATTTCTGAACCGAAAATGAGACGTGTGCCATCCCAGTAATAATTGAAGGGTTTTTTGCCAAAACGGTCGCGTGCGGCTAGTAAACGCTGGCGCTTACGATCCCAGATCGCGAAGGCAAACATCCCGCGTAAGTGGGTAACGCAATCGTCTCCGTACTCTTCATAAGCATGCATAATCACTTCGGTATCGGTGTTGGTGCGAAAATGATGCCCCCTGGCTTGTAACTCCTCTTGTAGCTGATGATAGTTATAAATCTCACCATTAAAAATGATGAGGGCGCTACGATCCTCGTTAAAAATAGGCTGTTGCCCGCCTATAAGGTCGATAATGGCGAGTCGCCGCATGCCGAATGCTGCATGATCACCTGTCCACGTACCCTGGTCATCTGGGCCCCGATGACGGATGACGGCGCACATGCTAGCGATAAGATGCTCAGCTCTTTCCTGCGTGCATTCTATATTCACGAAACCTGCAATGCCACACATACTATCTCAAATCCTTCCATAGGCCACTTCAACTTCGGGACGTTAGAGAGCGATTTTCCGAACGAGCCATAGTGCTCCGTTCACTTGTACCTGCTTTACTTATCTTCTGATATATTGATATATATCGGCTGGTGACGTATTCCAGCGCATACCCTTGCTCGACTGTTCGCCGGGCAGCCAGACCATAACGCTTCGTCAGTGTCGGATCATGTAACAGTGTGAGCAGCGCCTGAGCCATTTGCGCGTAGTCCTCTGGTGCGACGAGCAAACCGTTGACTTGGTGGGTGATCAAATCTTCACTCCCACTCACGCGTGTTGCTACGCACGCGAGTCCACTTGCCATCGCCTCCAACAGCGCGTTTGGCATGCCTTCCCAGCGTGAAGGGAGGACGCCAATACAGCCACGATGCAGTTGTTGGGGAATGTCGTCTCTTCTGCCCGTAAATTCGACGCTGTTGCGAATTCTTAACTCATCGGCCAGCCGTTCGAGTTGCCTTTGTATGGGGCCATCGCCGACCACAATTAAGCGAGCACCAGGTGCGCCTTCATGCACGATGCGCCATGCTTGCAACAATATATCGATCCCCTTCTCATAGCGCAGCCTGGATACGCACACAACGTGCTGCTGTCTGTCATCATTTATGGTTATCGGCTGAAGAGGTTGAAATCGTGTTACGTCGACACCGTTAGGAATCAATTCGTAGCCTGGTAAAGCGAAACCGTTGGCCTGGAGATAGTGCTGCATGCGCGTACTCAGCACGATCATGACCGCACCAATGCGCTTGAGAAGCGTCTGCGTGAGCGCGACAACCAATGCGCCTGCACTTTGCACGCCATACAGATCGCCATCAATCCACGTGGTGCCATCGACGGAGAGCCAGGGCTGTTCGGGATCGAGTGGTCCCGCTAACAATTTGGCCGCTGCATTGGTTTTTGACGCCCGGTCGGCTCCGGCACTGATGAAGACGATGGTCATTGGCTTGTGCGCTAAAAGGCAGACCAGCCCAAGTGGCAACACCAACAAGCTGCATTGACAAACTTGCAGCACATCAAAATTATGGCGCTGTTTCCAGAAGGTCCAGCCCATCACGATCATTGCCAACAGGTAGAGCAGGCGTTGCACGCTACGCGGGAGATGCTCACGTCGACCCAATAATGGGCCCGCGACGCGCAGCGTTGCTATACCACCGATAGCTTCTTCACGTTTCCAGGTGGCCTCATGACGAAAGGTCACAATGCGTACCTGGTGACCTTGTTCCTGCAAACGTTGGCACTGCGCAAGCGTTTGTGTTTCTGCACCACCGATATATGGAAAGAATGTGCTGATGGCAACATAAATGCGTGGCTTCTCCATCATTCTGCCGCATCTTTCAGCGCAAAGGGCAGCGGTTGGGTACCCTTGTCAAGGATGTGGTGATAAAATTCCACCGTCTTTTGGGTGACGTGGGCAATCTGGTAATCTCGTATGATCGTGGCCCGCGCCTCATTTCCCAGACGTTGGGCCAACTCTGGCTCCATTATGATACGCTGGAGCGCTCGTGCCATGTCGGCCGGTTGTTCATTCTCGACGAGCAGGCCGTTCACGTCGTTTTGAATGAGATCTTCGCTCCCACTTACCCGTGTAGCTATGCATGGTAAGCCGCAGGCCATGGCCTCAAGGAGTGCGTTAGGCAGTCCTTCCCAACGTGAAGGCAGCACAAATCCCCAGGCTTGTTGCAGCAGGTGGATAACGTTGTAGTGTAATCCAAGAAATTTCACGCTCTCTTGCAGATCCAGCTCTCTGGCAATCCACTGTATCTGCTCTTTGAGAGAGCCCGCGCCGACAATGAGCAGGCGCGGTTTGATTTGCGCGCGCCAGGAAGATGGTGCTTGCATCATGCGATACCAGGCGTGTAGGAGTACATCGATGCCCTTTGGATATTCAAGGCGGGCAACACAGAGGATATCACGCTCTGGTTTCGTTTCATCCAGCCGTAGTAGTGCTGGTGCAGGATGAAATTTTTGTGTATCCACTCCGCCGGGTATATACACGATATGGTCAGTTTTGAAACCCAGCGCTGTGAGATAGGAGTAACCGCGTGTGCTCAAAACCTGGTAGTAGGCAGCAGATTTTTTAATAAAATTGAGCATAGCTTGTCCTCCCACGGTCGTTTTGGGAATGTTGGCGATATCACCTGCTACCGTATCATGATACTGAATCTTCAAAAAGTCGCTGACTGGTAACGTATCCGCCATCAACATCGCCTCTTCCGGCCGCAACGTTCTGCCATAACCTGTGCTGGGGATACTCACGACGACCGGCTTCTGCAAAAGTTTTCCAACGAGAACGCTGACGCCTGCTAATGTCGACATTTCTAAGCTGTAGAAAAGGTCGTAATCATGACGCATACTCCATAACTGCCAGAACACGCAAAAATCTGGTGGAAAATGCCCCAGGCGTCCGATGCGTAGTGTCCCGTTACGCTTATATATCCCACCAACCCGAATAACATTGATCCCGTCGATGGTTTCTCTCGCTGCCCAATCTTTGCGGTGTTTTAACGTCACTATCGTCACTGTATGCCCCTGTTCTTGCAGCTTTTGGGCATATTTTGCCGCACGTACTTCCGCACCCCCCACGATTGGGAAGTACATGAGAGCAACCAGACATATACGAAGCCGATCCTCCACAACAATGCTCCTTCTCATCCCGGCATAGAAAAACTCTGCTGGGTTTCTCATATCTTTACAGTATCGGCTGTCGTCGCCCTGGGCTTTACTACAGCGTGTTTATTCGTTATTTGCTGGTATAACTCTTTATGAATGACTGGTAAATGTGGTGGCGGTGGCTCAGACCAGTACCGCGCAAATGGGAGCGCTACGGCGATCATGAAGTAGATACCTACCGACTGGTTCCATAAGTCGTTTGACTCAAGGCATTGTATGAGCACACCGGTGAAGACCGCCGCCGCTGCCGCAATCACCAGGCGATGATCGTACGTCGCGTTGCGCATGCGCCGTAAGATGCCAACTCCCAGTACCAGAAACGTGAGGAGTAACATCGTGAGGCCAATAATTCCATGATCATACAGGGCTTCGAGAAAGATATTATGTGACGCCGTGGCAATGATGCCCGTGCCGAAGCCGACTCTCAGATTGAGCAGCAATTGATCGGAAGCCTGGTGACCGTAGCCCAGCAAGTACGATGGATCATAATGATCAAGAATGGCTTGCCAGAGATACGTTCTGCCATTGAGCGAGGCGAGATCGGTATTCCCGAAACGGCTGAAGACGTTTTGTAGCAGTGGCACATCCCCTAGCGTGCCTACCAGCACGATGACGGCACCGATAGCGACAATGGCACCAAGTATGCCAAATTTTATTTTGTTGGAGGGCAGGAGGAGGATCATAACTACGAGCGCAATGGGGACGCTAATCAACGCTCCACGCGTAAACGTCAGTCCCAGGGTGACCAGTAGCAGGATCACAATGCTGATCCCAAAGAGACGTTTCCAGCCCGTCAGGGTAATGGTGCGGTAAATAGCGAGTGGAATGATGACGGTCAGGAACATTGCCAGCGTTGGTGGTGTGTTGCTAAATATTGAGCTAATGCGAAAGAAATGGGTGGCGCTATCGACAAACCCGTTTTGCTTGCTAAAGAAACCATAGATACCATACAAAGCGATAAAGATCGAGGGCGCTAAAATGGCATCGATCAGCAAGAGCATGCGTCTTCTACTCGTGACCAGCAGCACCACCAACACGCCCACACCAACAAATGCTAACAGCGTTGTCCAGGAGGTGACAAATTGCGTCAATGTGAGCGGCGACATCCCTGCTGTGGGCAACATCAACAGGAAAAAGATTAACAAGCATGGCAGCGCCTTCATCTGCTTGAACGCGGTTTTTGTCGGTAAGTAAAAGAGCAGCAACAACGTTGGTAATATCAATCCTGAGAGTAAGTGGGCACCATTGAAAAGTGGTAGTGATGAGCCAATAAAAACGCTGATCAGCGCCCAGCCGATGAGCAACGCATACTGATACCGTAGCAAGAATAGGATGATGGTTGCTCCAGCACATACCGCCAGCGTAATGGTTGGGCTCAACGTTGCACCAACCACCGCGCCAGCCAGGGCAAGCATAATAATGGTCCCACGCGTCACGCGTTCCCTGATGGCGTACGGGATGTTTAGGGCAAAATTACTTGATCTTTTCGGGTGGTTCGTGTAGCCTCTTAAAGGCAAGGAGCGAGGCACAACAGCCTGCGTCTTCGATCCGTTTTGAGGATACTGCGATAGTGGTAACATAGGTGATCTCCTCCTTATTGCCGATCCCCCCAATAGCTGGCCTCGGCCTAGCTTTCCCATCATGCCCATCAGCTCTTGTGGAGGTGTAAGCAGATTGAGTTTCCCGATGCTTAATCGCAGCCCAACGATCAATATGATCATCGTGCAGTAGTAGACAAGCGATGTTGCCAGGGTGATGCCGAACGCGCCCCAAACACGTCCCAGGCTATAATCCAAAGTTGCGTTAGCAAGCACACTGAAGGCGGTTACCCCCATCAGCACGCGGGTTTTCCCCATCGCGCTAAACGCTCTTGCCAACAGAAAACCTACGGCCGTAGGTGGCAGGCCAATCAGATTCCCTACGAGCACGGCCGTGGTAAAGTTCGTATCCTGTGAGGAAAATGCACCACGCTGGAAAAGAATAGTCACAATAGGATGAGCCAGCACGATCATACCAGCAGCCAGCACCACGCTTCCTATCCCAAGTACCCAGGTGTAGAGTCGTACCGTCCCCTTGAACGCGTCCATGTCTTTAAGTATGGCTTGATTAGAGAGATAAGGCAGGGCCGCCTTCCCTACAGATGAGAAGATCACGCCAGTTGGCACGCTGGTTAACTTATTCGCGTAAGCTATCGCTGTAATACTCCCAATAACCTGCCCGGAAGCGAATATTTGATCGATAAAAGGACCGGCCTGTTGGATTAACGAAGTAAACAAGGCAGGCCAGGCTACTCGTGCAATTTTTCTGATCTCTGGACTTCTGAAGGCGATGCCAGGGCGATAGACTAATTTGCTTTGATGAGCACGATACAGAATGAAGGCTAGTTGCAGGAATTGCCCCAGCAACGTGGCTACACAAAGTATGAGCACGCCATACGATTGCCCAAAGAAATACACCATAAAAGCGATGGTAATCGGCACCGCCATCGCAGCATAGGCTGGCAGCCCAAATTTGCCTTCTGCATTTAGTAAACATTCCATGAAACTGTTTAGCGTCATCAAAATGAGCACAGGAAAAATCCACGGCGTCAGGCTGGTTGCCAGGCTCAGCACTCCCACGTGTTTCGCTAAACCGGGAGCCGACAGCAATATCAGTGGCTGCCGGAAAATGACCATGACGATAGTAAATAGTGCCAGGCTGATGATGAGAAGCGTGAGTAGAGAACTAAAGAGCTTTGATGCCTGTTCTTTTCCTCTTGCTCGCACCCGCGCATAGACTGGGATCACCGCTGCTTCAAGTCCACTGGCAAACATTTGCGCAAGCGTTATGGGTACCAGCGCGGCAACGTTATAGGCATCCATTGCCGAGCCTTGTCCAAAGCGATAGGTGTTAACAATCAGGCCAAACATACCCATTAATCGGATGAGTAGGCTGGCTGAAGCAAGACTCAGCAAGGCTCGGAAGATGCTTTTGTTGGCGGACTTGACGTGCAATGCGATTAAGCGCGCACTCGTCGTTCCCAATGGGCGGCTATTCACTGGCGTTCAACTTGCTTTCTCTCTACGGCTACATCTTTCAGGACTATTCATCTCACCCGTATAGCGCACTCACAGGCGCAAGATCTTCTCGTCGTGTATTCCTCGCGCCATGTTGCGCGTATCCACGATACTGCGAGCCTCCTGCACGATCCAACTTGTATCGTAATAGTCGTGGTCAGTGATCAACGCGACGCAGTCAGCCGCTTGCAAGAGTCCACTACTTAATGGCTGGGAAGAGAGCGCGCGTCCTTCTAACGTAATCGATGGGGCATACTCATCGTTATAAATGACCTGTGCCTTGTGTCGAAATAGCTCTTGTATGATTTCTAAGGCTGGTGACTCCCTGGCGTCTCCCACATTCTTCTTGTAGGCGATACCCAGTATCAGTATCGTTGCCCCATTCAGGCTCCGGCGTTGCTCATTCAGTGCTTCGGTAATTTTTCTGACCACGTAGTGCGGCATGCTACTATTGATTTCGGCTGCCAGCTCGATGAAGCGTGCCGTATAATCGAGCGTTTTCAGTTTCCATGAAAGATAATGTGGGTCGATGGGAATACAATGGCCTCCCAGCCCTGGCCCTGGTAGGAAGCGCATGAACCCGAAGGGCTTGGTCACGGCGGCGTCGATTACCTCCCACACGTTGATGCCCAACTTTTCACAAATAATGGCAATTTCGTTGACGAGGCCAATATTGACTGCACGAAAGGTATTTTCTAGCAGCTTCGTCATTTCGGCGACCCGTGCTGAAGAGACGGGAATCACTTGTTCAATAGCGGCTGCATAGTAACTTTGTGCTAGTTCGGTACAAGCCTCGGTTACGCCCCCTACGACCTTCGGTGTGTTTTTCGTCCCGTAGAGAGGGTTGCCCGGATCAATGCGCTCAGGTGAAAACGCCAGATAAAAGTCTTTGCCTACTTTGAGACCACTGGCCTCTAATGCTGGCAGCAACACCTCGTTGGTTGTCCCTGGATACGTGGTACTTTCCAGTACAATGATCTGGCCCGCGTGTAAGTACGTCGTGACCTGTTGGGTCGCTGCGATGATGTACGAAATATCGGGGTCGCGTGTTTTGCGTAGCGGTGTGGGCACACAAATGCTTATCGCATCGCAATCCGCCAGGGTTGCATAATCAGTGCTAAAGGATAAGTGCCCACTATCGATGAGTTTTTGTAATGTTTCATCATCGACGTCTGAAATATAGCTTTCACCCCTGTTGGCCTGCTCAACACGCTGCTGATCCACGTCGATGCCAACCACGTTAAATCCTGCTTCGGCGAAGGTTGTTGCTAACGGCAGACCAACATAACCTAAACCGATGATAGCAATGCGCAGCGAGCGGGTGCTGATTTTCTCTTTCAGCGAATGTCCCATGATCATTACCCTCCGTTTGTTCTAGTGCACGCTTTTGCGTGGCGTAGATGGCATGATAGCGGTATTCACCGCCTCTATTGCTCGCTGTGTCGGCTTCGATTTTGGCGACATGGCAAGGGTAATATCGGCTCGTGGCCTTTGTTGCATGTTGCTGAGATAATCCTGAAGCTCTCCATAACCAGGCCATTGGCTCTTGTTAATGGCAACACCGATGACGTGCGTGCTGGTACGGTTCAATATTTGTTTGCCTTGTTGTAATACCTTGCGTGACGTTTTGGATGCGTTGACTACCAGCACAGTAGCCTGGACATAAGAGGCGATGATTTGGGCATCGGCTACCGGAAGTAATGGTGGGGTATCGAAAATGATGTAATCGAACTTCTGGGTGTTGCGGAAGTAATTGAAGAGCTGGTGCGCGAGATAGGATTGCAGAAGTTCTGGCGGGTTTGATGGCAGAACGCCCGAAGTGAGAATGCGTAACGATGGAATTTCGGTTGGTTGTCCTTCCAGGTCTGACTGTACCTGTGGCCAGTTTTCCAGAAACGCGCTGGAAAGTCCTTTACGATTGTCGAGTTGAAAATGCTGGTCAAGCACAGGATGGCGTAGGTCAGCATCAACCAGCAGCACGCGTTTCCCTGACATTGCCAGAAATGATGCCACGTTAGCTGCAACGGTGCTCTTTCCTTCGCCTGCCATCGCGCTGGTGACCATGACCATTTTAAAGGGTTGCCTGGCCTGGGCCATATTTAAATTTGCGCACAGGATACGGCAGCCCTCGGCAAGTTCTGGAGTTTCCTCAGCATTTTTTGTGCGTTGTTTGGCTGAAAGTTCGGGGATAATCGTCAATGGCTCTAGATTGAGCAGCGTGCGCACCTCTTCGGATGTCGTAAGCCTATCGTCAAGCCATTCGAACAAAACGATGAGCGCAGTTGTAAGACCCAGACCGGCTAGCGCGCCAAAGATGGAATCTTGTACTGGTTTTGGGCTCGCTGGCGTAATTGGCGCGACGGCGCTTATTACCTCGATTTGTACCGACCCCCCTATCTGGGTGGTGGTAAATTGCGTGAAACTTTGTGCGATATCGTTGGCGATCTGTGCTGCAGTCTGAGGATCGCCCGTGGTAACGTCCACATCGATAATCTGCGTGTTGGATTGTGGAGTAACCTTCATCATTCCCGCGAGTTGCATCATGGTGAGCCCATGTTTGTCTGCCACCGGCTGCAATACCTTTGGATTTTTTAGCAGGTTGGCGTAGGTCGGCAGGAGCGTCAAAGAAGCCGTCGCATTTTCATAGGGAGAGGTGGAACTTACACTGATTACCAGTTCCGCCTTGGCGTCATAAACAGGATGCAACAATTTAGAAATGACGTAGGTTGTGCCTCCACAAATGACTACACCTAATATCACTAACCATGCCCAACGTTTAGCTACGAATATATAGTGACTTAATGGACTTTGCATGTAAATACCATCCTTACCAGTTTCATAGCGTTACAAAAAAAGATATTCAAGCCTCGCATAATGTTATCTGAATGTTATTATTTTGCACCATGATAAAAAATAAAAATAAAAGCGCTTTAATCATCATACGCACGTGCAATGATTATTGTAAGATTATCTTCGTGTTAATGGACAAATTTCCTATAAAATCATAAGAGCGTATATTTTATTGTAAATTGCACATAACTATATAGAAAATTAATAATCATCACCCCATAACTTACATTGGTGTAACGCCGCTTGCATAATACATTGAAGTTGCTGTATGTGTCCGGGACCCATACAGCAACTTCAATGTATCGACTATGAATTTCCAGCGGGAGTCTGGCTGGTTGCAACCACGTGGCTTCACACAAGCGACTTACCCACGATGCTAGATAAATCCTCCAGTGATGGTGATTGATGGTGATGACACGGTAAACACAGCCGATAGAAGTAATACGACGTGCTCGACAGAATTTTTGAACGGCGCTAGCGTGAAAAGGTGAGGGTGCTGATCTATGCGGAAACGATTGGGGATTCTTGTCGCCATGCTCTTCTATTACAGCGGGCTTGTGGGGCTATTTCGCAGGCATATGCAACGTATGGGGAAACGCCTGATCATTCTCAATTACCACCATGCCGATACAAGCAATTTACGGAGTCATTTTGCTTATCTCAGCCGTCATTATCGTGTGATGCATTTGGAAGACGCATTACATGCATTGTATGCTACGCAGCAAAATATGCCAGTAGATCGACGCACAATAGCTGTTATCACTTTTGACGATGGGTATCGTGATAATTATACTCATGCTTTTGCTTTGGCTCGCGAATTGCAGGTCCCAATTACCATTTTTCTCATCCCTGGATATGTAGAAAGCGGGACGCATTTCTGGTGGCATGAAAGTTGTCGGCTGCTCCGATACACGCGGGTCAATGAAGTAACGCTCGATGGCTATACCTATCACCTGACGGTACCTGAAGAAAAGCAACAACTTGCGCAGCTTATTGATGGTCGCTTGCGCTATGCTGGCTCGGTGGCTGAACGTGAGCTATTTCTCAAGCACATACGGGCGCAGCTCAATGTCTCTCCCGATCCTATGGTGCACGAGCTAGAACATATGCCGTTGTCGTGGGAGGAAATCCTAACTATGCAGCAAAGCGGCCTGGTCTCTTTCGGATCGCATACCATGCATCATCCCGTGCTCGCCTGCCTGGATAACGCTGATGATCTGCGCTATGAACTGGAAGCGTCGCGTCAAGCCTTGCAGCAACGTTTGGGGACGGCGGTCTCAACGTTTGCGTACCCAATAGGTAAAGAAGCGCACGTGAGCCATGCTGCTGTACGGGCAGTGGGTGATGCGGGCTATTCCTGGGCGGTTACGGCCATGCCTGGCTTTAACACGCCCGCAAGTCATCCGCTGCTCCTGCGGCGCGTTTTGGCGGAGGAGCGACGCCACTGGTCGGTCGTTGCCGCTGAACTATGCGGCATCTGGAGCTACTTATCCCCGTTCTGGAAATTTCTGCTGGGGGAGTAATACTCATCTGAACGCAAGGGAATGTAATTTTTGTTGGAATTTTTATAATGTCTTTAGAAGAAGAGGAATAGATTGATTAGCGATTCGTTGAATACCAATGTCACACGCGTAACCTCTGCTGCTGCACCGCAACGGGGCTGTGATGTGCTTGTATTGGATGCAGCCCTGCGACAGTCTCTGGCCTCTGTGCGCGCTTTGGGCAGGCGTGAATATAACGTCTCGGCGCTCGATACGTGTGATCGTGCGCCAGCTTTTGTCTCGCGTTGGTGTCAACAATCGTTTGTGGCCCCCGCCACAGACCTGCACGATGCATACATACACTACCTGGATCAGACGCTTGAGTACACGGGCGCGAAAGTACTCATCCCTGCTGCCGATGGCACCATTGCCCTGTTACGGCGTCATCGAGAGCGCTTCGAGCCTCGTACGCGCCTTGCTTTAGCCAGCGAGGCCGCGTTAACGGTGGCAGTCAATAAAGCACATACATTACGCATTGCCAGCGCCCTCGGTCTACAGGTCCCGCACGGTGTGGTGATCCACTCGGCTAGTGAAGTGACGGCCGCTGTGCGTGCTGTTGGTTTACCGGCGGTGGTGAAGCCTGTGGAATCGTGGTTGTGGCATGGTGATAGCGATGGTGATAGCGATGGTGATAGCGATAGCGATAGTGATAGCGATAGTGATAGTGATAGTGATAGCGATAGTGATAGTGATGGCCGACAAGGAACACGCCTGGCATCTCGCCTGGTCACAACGTTCGATGAAGCCCACCACGCGGTTGAAGCATTGACTGCTCATGGAGGAACCGCGCTCTTTCAGCAATTACTTACTGGTCGGCGTGAAGCCATCAGCCTGCTCTATGCCAACGGCGAAGTCTACGCTCGTTTCGCACAGTGGGCAAAGCGTATGGAGCCGCCACTTGGCGGACAATCCGTGTTGCGCCAGAGTATTCCGGTGCCTACAGATACTGGCGCACAAGCAGAAATGCTCGTGCGCGAAATCGCTTTAGAAGGCTATTCAGAGATCGAATTCCGTCGTGACGCTGCTGGCGTGCCCTACTTGATGGAAATTAATCCACGCCTCTCCGCTTCGGTAGAGATTGCTGTGCAGGCAGGCGTTGATTTTCCTTATTTGCTCTACCAGTGGGCCAGTGGTGCGGCAATCGATAAAATTGAGCACTATCGTACCGGCATCTGGATGCGCTATTTGCAAGGCGACATTATGACCACCATCGAGTCTTTGCAGCAGCGTGGCAGACCCGGTGTGCCGTCGCCAGTGCGCGCGCTGGCCGATTTCGGACTCTCTTTCCTGGTGCCAATGAGCTACGACTACGTCGATTGGCGTGATCCCGGTCCTGCTATCAATGCAACTCTTGATTTTGTCAGAAGTTGGGTCGGCGGTGCCGTGGTGAAAAGGTTGAAACGTCTACAAAGGAGATTTTTATGAGCGTTGTACCACAACATATCCAAAAGATACAACAATCTGTGCCCACTGCTCAATATGATGTGGTGGTGATCGGTGCCGGTCCCTATGGCCTGACCACTGCTGCTCATCTGCGTGGGAAGGGCTTGAAGGTAGCGATTTTTGGAAAACCCCTGGAACTATGGCGCGAACGCATGCCTGCTGGCATGTTTTTACGTTCGCACTGGTGGGCCACCAGTTTATCTGATCCGCAAAATAAATATTCCTTTGCACGCTTCTTTGCGCAATCCTCTCACTATAAAGCCTGCTATCCCGTGCCTATTGAGGCATTTATTGAATACGCTATGTGGTTTCAGCAACATGCTGTGCCTGATATCGATCAAACGTATGTTGCGTGTGTCGAACGCCAGGGCAAACAGTTCATCTTGACGCTGGAGGATGGTCGGGTCATCCAATGTGCCGCCGTGGTAATGGCTACCGGCGTCTACTACTACGCAAAAAGACCGCCGGAATATAGTCACCTGTCGCGTGACCTCGTGTCGCACGCCTTCGATCACGGCGATTTTAGCCGCTTTGCTGGCAAGGAACTGCTCATTATTGGCGGTGGGCAGAGCGCGGTTGAATACGCGGCGCTGTTGCATGAAGCAGGCGCCAGGGTTCACCTGGTTGCTCGACGCCCGATCAACTGGCTTGGGCGCGATGACGATACCCCCCGCCCTTTGCTTGAACAAATCAAGGCTCCCAATTCTGGTATCGCTCCCGGCTGGAAAAACTGGATCCTTGAATATGTTCCCTTTCTGTTTTATCGCTTCCCGCAACCCAAAAAGGATTATTATCTCGGGAGACATTTCAATGCAGCCGCCTCTGAATGGTTGCGAGAGCGGGTGCTTGGTAAGGTCGATGTTCGTGAGCAACAAAAGGTTATCGCTCTCGAAGCCGTGGATGCCGGAGTGCGGGCCTCTTTATCTACCGGCGAACAGTTGCAAGTGGATCATGTCTTGCTTGCGACCGGCTATGCTATCGACCTGCGCAACCTTGCTATGCTGCATCCACAATTGGCGTCCCAGGTGGAAGCAGACTCGTATACGCCGCTATTAAATTCCCATTTTGAAAGTAGCGTGCCCGGTCTCTACTTTGTGGGTTTAAGCTCGGTGCGTGCGTTCGGTCCGCTCTATCGTTTTGTGGCGGGCAGTAAGGCATCGGCCAGGCGCGTTGCTGGTGCGGTTGCAAGACAACTGGCGCGGGTGAAGTAAGTAGTTGCCCGCCACACAAGTAAGGAATGGTGTATGCGTGAACGTGTGCGAATACTCATCGCCGCCTGCTGCTATTACAGCGGACTTGTGCGCCTGGCGTTGTGGTGGAAACGACGTTCGCGCGCTACTCTTACCATCCTTAACTACCATCGTGCCGCAGGGGCAAACTTGCCACGGCAGTTGCAATTCCTGCGACGTCACTATCGGCTCATGCACCTGGATGCCGCGCTGGACGGGCTGTATACCATGCATCCAGTACAGCAGCCTGCAAAGGGTAAAGCTGATCGCCGCGCGCCTTTAGTCATTACTTTTGACGATGGCTATCTGGATAATTATACGTGTGCCTATCGTTTAGCCAGGGACATGCACATACCGATGACGATCTTTCTGATCCCTGGCTACGTGGAGCGCGGCACGTATTTCTGGTGGTTGGCTGATGAATACCTGGTTGAACATACCCGTGTCGATACGCTGGCTATCGAGGGGCGTGTGTATCGTCCGCAGCAAAGCGCTGACCGCAAAGCCCTGGCGCACGTAATTGATCGCAATACACGTGCTATTGCCAATGTCGCCGAGCGAGAAAAATTTCTTACTGCTATGCAAAAACTGCTCGACGTTTCCTTGCCCACTCGCCAGCACGAGGATGTAGCCGATACGTCGGATACGTCGTTACCGCTGAATTGGACGGAGATACGCGAGATGGAACAGAGTGGTTGGGTATCGTATGGTGCGCACACGATGCATCATCCCATCCTGGCGTACCTGGCGGATGCAGCAGAGTTGCGTACAGAAGTGTTAGCCTGTCGTCTTACTTTGGAGCAGCAGCTTGGGCATACCGTACGTACTTTTTGCTATCCTGTAGGCAAATTTGAGCACATTGGTGAGCAGGCTGTGCAGGCCGTGAAAGATGCAGGCTATCGATGGGCCTTGACCACTATCGAGGATGTGAACACTGCCGAGACCGACCCGTATTTGTTGCGACGTTTACCGGGTGACGTTGATGTGCACTGGCTCGTGATGGCCGCTGAACTTGCCGGCCTGCTGGGCAATCTTTCCCGTATCAAGCAAAAATGTCGACTGTTTATGAAAAAAGTTAGGTTGGTGCGCTATGGCTGCAATTGATCCTACCTTGTCTCAAGAGCAAAATAATGCTGAACAGCACCATGCTACTTATGACGCGCTCGTGCTCGATGCTATTCTACGCCAATCATTGGTCACGGTTCGCTCTTTGGGGCGACACGGTTTGCATGTGGCAGCATCTGAGGTGGCGAATGTGCTCGACCTGGAGCAATTGCGGCGCGTCCCGACTTTTTCATCACGCTGGTGCCAGCACGCGTATACTACTCCGGCCTATGTGCAGGATACAGAGCCGTTTCTCACGTATCTCCAAGGCGTTTTAGCGACAACTGGTGCGCGTGTACTCATAACCTCCTCCGATGGCACACTGGCGGTCATCCGCAAGCATCGTAAAGACCTCGAACAATGTGGTGCGCGCGTGGCCCTGGCTGCTGAGCCAGCTTTAGCCGTCGCTTTGCATAAAGATCAGACGCTAGCAGTCGCAAAGCACATGGGCGTGGATATTCCCAGGGGCGTGATCGTCAGATCGGTGCGCGAGGTGATCGAAGCCATACATGAGATCGGCTTGCCAGCCGTGGTCAAGCCCATTGAAACCTGGCAGTGGGGAGCGCAATCGGGCAAAAGGCTCGTGTGTAAGCTGGTGACTACGCCCGCTGAAGCTCTGCTGGCGATTGAGGAATTGACGCAATTTGGGGTGGCGGTGCACTTCCAGCAATTTTTACCTGGTAGACGTGAAGCGGTCAGTTTTCTCTATGCACACGGCAAGATGCATGCTCGTTTTGCTCAATGGGCCAAACGGACGCATCCACAGTTAGGGGGTACGTCGGTCTATCGGCAAAGTATCGCGCTGCCTGCAGATATTCATGCACAAGCCGAGCGGCTGGTGCGTGAAATTGGCCTGGAAGGTTATTCTGAGGTCGAGTTCCGGCGTGATGCTGCTGGCAAACCCTTCCTGATGGAGATTAATCCCCGGCTTTCGGCCTCCGTCGAGGTCGCGGTGCGTGCGGGCGTCGATTTTCCTTACCTGCTCTATCAATGGGCTGCCGGGGAACCCATTCAGACGCTAGCGGGATATCGCACGGGCCGATGGATGCGTTATTTAGAGGGAGACCTGCTAACAACCATCCAGGCTTTTTCTCAACGAGGCCGACCCGGCGTCACTCCACCACGACAGGCGCTGCTCGAATTCCTGGCTGCATTTTTTGTCCCTGGCGGATACGACTATGTGGATTGGCAAGACCTGCGTCCCGCGTGGGCTGCACTGAGCGAATTCACCGAGCGTGTCCTGCGCAAGCTAGCAGTACGCATCGCAGGAAGACGAACGCGATGAGTGGCTCTTTACGTAAAAAAATGTTAATTGCGATAGCGGCCTGCTTCTACTATAGTGGCCTGGTTGCATGCGCCCGTTGGTTTACAAGGCGCTTTGGGCAGCGTCTCGTGATTTTGAATTATCATCGCGCTACAGGTGGCGATTTAGCTGGCCATTGGCTTTACTTGCAACGCCATTATTGCATTATGCACGCGGAAGCCGCTTTAGAGGAGCTTTTTGCGCTGCGCAAAAATAATCGTTGGCGTATGCCTAAACCTACCCCATTGGTCCTGACGTTTGATGACGGCTATCATGATCACTATACCTACGGTTTTGCGCTGGCCCAGGCGTTACACATCCCCTTTACCATCTACCTCATTCCAGGCTACCTGGATAGCGGCGCGTACTTCTGGTGGTTAGAAGGGAAACGGCTGGTCAGGCGCGCCCAGGTAAAGGTTGCCACATTTGCGGGTCAGACCTACTCTCTTGAGAATGCCGACGAACGCGCGGCCCTGGCTCGTTACATCGATGCCCAGGCTCGCTTCGCCTCGTCGGTTGCCCAACGCGAAGCATTTTTAGCGCAAGCACGCGTAATGCTTGCGGTCCCAGCGGAGGCGACCGATGACGAACTAGCATCGTTGCCTCTGACCTGGGATGAGGTGCGCGAGATGGACCAGAGCGGCTGGGTTTCCTTTGGCGCGCACACGATGCACCATCCTATCCTCTCCTACCTGAGCAATATTGACGAGGCGGAGCACGAGATACAGGCATGTAAGCGCGTGATAGAGGGGAAGTTGGGGCATCCGGTGCGCTCGTTTGCTTATCCGGTTGGGCAAAGGCAACACCTCGGCCCCGAAGTGGTCGAGCTTGTGCGAAAAGCGGGATTTTCCTGGGCGTTGACGACAAAATATGGTATGAATACATCAGCATGCAATCCGTACGTGCTCAGGCGCGTTGAAGTAGATGTTGACCAGCACTGGTTGGTGCTAGCGGCAGAGGCTGCTGGTTTGTGGGGCTTTTTTTCGCGTCTGCGCTGGCAACCGTTTATACGCCAGCGATTTACGAATGCTGCGCGCTAATAGCAATGAGTATAAATACGAATATGAAGCATTGATACAAGACAGGAAGCTTACAAAACACAATGACCAACACCGCTTATTACGTTCATCCAACCGCAGAAGTTGAGCAGGGCGCACAGATAGGAGCTGGAACGCGCATCTGGCGACACGCCCATGTCCGTTCGCTTGCTTCTGTTGGTGAGTCGTGTAACATAGGCAAGGGTGTGTACGTGGAAACGCATGTGCGCATCGGTTCGCGGGTGAAAATTCAAAATGACGCCTCTATTTTCGAGGGTGTAACCATCGAGGATGGCGTTTTTGTTGGTCCGCAGGTATGTTTTACCAACGACCTGTTCCCCAGGGCGATTACGCCTGCTGGTCAGCTAAAGGACGCGGCAGATTGGGGCATTACGCCGACGTTGGTACGGTATGGGGCCTCGATTGGGGCGGGTTCAGTGATCGTGTGTGGCGTGACGATTGGCGAATTTGCGCTGGTGGGAGCTGGCTCTGTGGTGACAAAAGATGTTGCTCCATACACATTGGTGTTCGGTAATCCCGCGTGTGCACAGGGCTACGTCTGTCGTTGTGCACGCCGTATGACCGACGTATACACGCGAGATGGCAGACGTATCGGTTGGTGCGCGACCTGCGGTCAGGAGTACGAGTTAGGGAGCAACATAGATGGAGGAACGCGAAACACATAAAGAAGGGGGTGATGACCACTCGGCAGACGAGCAGCAAACGCGTGCTGTGGACGCTCCATTTGCCCTGCGCTTCGGGCAATTTCTAGAGCATGCCGATACCATCATCCACGCTCTTGTTGGCATTTGCTTCCTGATCAGCGCAGTAGTCGTTCTGGGCTACGGTGCCTGGAATTTCGGTTTCCAGATCCTCCATTCCTTGAGTCTACATAACTCGCAATTTGTCGCCGAAACCGTGATCCAGTTCTTATCGGACCTGCTACTGGTGTTGATTATCATGGAGGTGTTGGGTACCATCGTCCATTATCTGCGGGTGCGTACGACCTCCTTGCGGCCATTTCTTTATATCGGTATTATTTCCGCTTCTCGAAATATTCTTTCTATTGGAGCCAGGCTCGCCGTTGGTGGTCCTTCTATAAATGCAACCGGGTTCAGAAATGCCATGATCGAGTTGGGCGTGAGTGCTATCGTGGTGCTCGCGCTCGGCATCACCCTCAAACTATTGGGCAGAGGCATCGACAACGTATCGGAGTGAAGCTTTGCTGCAATTTATATAAATTTCATATAAAATGCATAAAACCTGTAGGACCCGATTTTATCGTGGGCACGCGCAATTCATTGCGCACGTGTGGGGCCGATCAACCAACCCAACGCCTGACCATGTGCATACTTCCCAAACGGTGACGGCCAACCAGCCCAACGCTC